>CAYTQP010000036.1:0-21838 GCA_964440175.1 uncultured Verrucomicrobiota bacterium | reverse complement strand
TTCGACATTAATCCGCCCTCAGTCTCTTTTCCTGCTCATCGACATACTCAATCTCTTCCACGCTCGGCTCATACTCCCACTGAAGCGGCTGATTGTAAATATTCGCCTCAACCTGATCAAGATAAGCTTCACAACGTTCTATCTGTGTGTTTAACACTATTCGGCGACGCTCCGCAAGCTGAAATCTATTTTTCAACGCATCGTCAGAGATTGAATGCCCGAAAACCCTCGACAACCAACCGCCATTCGGCTCGGTCAGTTTCGAGAAAAAATCATAATAACAACTAATAACCGCCCTCACCTCTTCGTCAGAACTGATCATCAAACGATGTAGCTCTACGCACATTCGAGCACAGAGATCATCCATCCATATCTCTCCTCGAAATGAGACCAGATTCCGGGACTCCACCGCCACTCCTGCCAGAACTGAATACTGCTGCGGCAGCTCTTTTTGCAACGTAAGCAGTTCTTTCATTATCTGCGAGGTGCTTGGCAAAGAGGATATTCGCTCGACTTCCATAAGTTTGGCAACAGAGAGTTCCCAGCTTTTTTCGAGTTCAACAATGTCATTAATGTCCGCTATGTCAACTATCAAATCACGACGTTTAACAGATTGATGCCGAGAGCTTACATTCACTATGCGGCGAAATATTTTTCCCGAATCATCGAGAGAGAGCAACCAGCGGGTAAACACGCAACAGACCGCCTCGCTCTGCGGGTCTATTCGTAGCGGAAGTGACTCCATCTCCAGAATCTCTCGCACTGACGGCAGAGCACCGTCGTTCCGCACCGCCATCGCCAGTGCGGAAAAATGCGACTTTTGCGGCGGATACAGATTCAGTGCGAGTCCGACAGACAACCATGCGGGCATGAGTGCCAGTTTTTCGGATCTTTCTGATTTTGTCTGAAGCGCAATCACATAGCGATTGCAAAGCAACTGGCACAAACCCTCCAGCACCTCCGGCATACTAAACTTGGCGACATTGATATAAAGCTTCTGTTGCAACAATGAATCAGGATAGGCCTGAAGAGCAAATACTGGTGGTGACAATGTCTCCTCATTCGACTGCAAATAGACATAGAGCGGTTCAGCATAATCAATCGGTGGAGCCTGCTCCAGAGATGCGGTAATCCGTTTGTCCGCATTTTCGATCCAAAGCAACCATGCCACACAGGTTCCACGTTCCGCGCCACGCACAACAAAACGGCGCGAAGCGCTGATTACGGTGGTGCCTGCAGGTTTGTTCTCCGCTAGAACCGTCGCCGTCAAACAGGCGGAAGCGAGCAAAAACCGCACATACGCCTGAAAAGATAGAGCTGAATATGAAATTCTATGCGCTCCTTCGCCGGAGTGAACTGTCCAGCATGACGGTAACAGGCCCGTCGTTCTGCAACTCGACCAGCATGTTGGCCCCGAACAAACCTGTTTCTACGGTGTGTCCCTGCGCCCGCAACTCCTCCACGTAGTGATCATAAAGTTTGCGACCCTCCTCCGGAGAAGCCGCATCGGCATAGCTTGGACGACTGCCTTTACGACAGTCGGCGCACAGGGTGAACTGGCTTACAGCGAGAAACGAACCTGAAACTGCGTCAATCGCGCAATTAAGTCGCCCCTGCTCATCATTGAAGATGCGCAACTTTGCAGTCTTACCCGCAAGATGCCGTGCATCCTCCAACGTATCCCCACAGAAGACACCAATGAACAGCAATGCCCCTGAACCAATTGACGCTACCTCCGTTCCGTCAACCAACACGCCGGCTTGGCGCACACGCTGGACTAAAACTTTCATAAGCTCCTACTGCCTGGCGACCGCCTCGATTTTCGCAATACGGAAAGTCGGGAGACGATTGAGAGCCGCCGCAATCTCATAACGTCGCGGGCGCACCAAATCGGGACGCTTCTCGGGCGAGAGGCAGTCAAGCCCCTCGGTACTCAAGTCGTGATCAATGGCATCCATCACTCTGCTCATCGAATTGCTTTCCCCCAGATAACGCAACTTCAGATAGTAAAGCACCTGTCCGATAGTTTTCGTCTGATAGACATCCGCAAGCTGGGTCACCGCACCAAGATCGATGACACTTCTACCAAACTCCAGAAGCTGGCGGTCATACGCCTCCACGTGTGCATCATCAATGCCGCTACTGGAGTCGATGCTGGATGGAACAATCCAGCGCTCTCTGTCCACCAGCTCACGGAAGCCACGCTCTAGTTCTGGCGGGGCAACATACTCTATGCCCATCTCTTTCGCCTCCTTCGTCACATCTCTGATGACATAGTCATCTATAAGCAAGATTGTGTCGGCAATCGGAATAAACTCCGAAACACTGCCACTGCCAGCCACCACTATCGAAACTCCAAGCTCTTCAACCATCTGACGAGTCCGAGCCGCAAGCGAGATTGTCTTCGTCTCTCCACCATTCAACAGTCCGCTCAAACGCGGATCCGTCGAGAGGAACGAAGCCGATGAACTGGCCTCATCAAACAGGAACACCCGCGCTCCAATCTGAAGATTCTCTATCACTGCCGCCGCCTGCGACTCAAATCCCTCTGCATCATCTGTCGTGAACTCCGAAATCAACGTATCCTCGTCCGCCACGATGAACGGGGTCAAATCCACCTTCTGAATGCTGCGGCCAGGTTCTTCACAGATAAACACCGCACCTGGCACAGAGGTCACAAACTCACGCCCGTCACCAGGCACATGATTGTAGATTCCCGCCGCGATCGCATGCATAAGCTCACTACGTCCTGAATACTCGTTGCCGAGAATCAATGTTATTCCATCCTTTATTCCCAAACCCTTAATCTTTTCCAGATTAGGAACATCCAGCTCAATCTTCAGGTCCTCATCAATCTCAAGATCGACCTGATATTCCGCAGGAATGTCCGAATAGGGCTCGCGTTCCAGAAGCGAATATTCGCCGACAAAACTGATCAGCCCCTGCGACGGAAGCAACTGCCTGATTTTTCCCGCATCCTCCATAATATCCAGGAACTGATTCAGTTCGGCATAGTCCAGATTACAGAAAACCAAAGCCATATTCACAGCCTCCTGTATCTCATCAAAGAAGATGGACTCCAACTCTACGCCGGAGATTAAACCGTTGTTCTGAGGAAGACGCATGGCTATCTGCGCCTCAATATAGTCTTCGGCGACCACCAGAGATGTGCGCGGCAGTATTTTTTGACCGGGAGCTGCGACAGAGAGATGCCTGTAAGCGACCCCATCTTCGTCAAAAGATGCCAGTTGCTGGAAAAAATCATCCAGACAGCGGGTCAAATAGTCCTCCAGTGCCATTCGACGCACAGGTGTGGCAAAAATCTCTTCGGGAAACCCCGCAACAATCTGAGGAACCCTTATGGTTAGAGGAATATCATTGTCAAAGCCGCCACTGTCACCTATTTTCACGACATAACGCGTAAAATCAAAATCACCCAACAGTCTTTTATAATCGCTACGCGGCTCGCCATCCACACTCTCAATAATCCCAAGAAACTCTTTTTTGTCTATCATCTCTATCTCCGCTTCTGTTTATTAATTTTATTCGTAAAATATTATGGAATCAGGACTCTGCCGGGGTGGCAGTTCCGCTCACAGCCACTCGAACACTTCCTTCCGAAAGCTCAATTCGCGTTAAATTGTTCACCACGTTCAGCTCTTTCTCCATACGCGCAAACACACGCCACACCCTGTCAACAACGACCTGCCGCACAGCCGAAGGAATCGGAAGGTGTCCCAATGTGACTTTCCCAACCTCAAAAACAACTTTACCATTCTCTATGTGCGGAACCCCGCACACCGTGCGTGTGACAATAAGCGGTCCGTGACTGGTCTTAACCTGCACAAAAAACTTATCCGGGGTTATCTTTATCCTGATGCTTCGTAAAACTGCCCCGCTATCAAACTGATGATCCTCAAGATAACTCGCCAGCAACTTCTCCATAAGACCGTTTATCCCGGTCTCTTTCACCACAACAGTAACTTCGCGGCCTTCCTCAATGCCCACGTTCAGTTTCTCCACCTTCTCGGAGAGGATAGTTTCGCTCCTGTAAACCCCCTCCATCCCAATATTGGAGGGCGACCAAAACGCCAGAATTACACATATCAACAACAACAAACCTATAATGCGGGGTATCTGCTTTAATGCAGGCTTCAAACGATCGGGCGGTGGCGCGTCCGCGAATGGATCATGAATAAGAGGCAGTTTCGCGGCGCACGCACTGCAAAACACCCGATCCGGAGCATTTTCTTCACCACATTGATCACACACTATTCGTGCAAGCAGATCTTTGCTGCCCGCGTTATGCTTTCTTTTCTGACTTCTTTGCATCATTCACTCCGCTCTCTTTCGGCTTATCGGCCTGAGCCGCTTTTTTGTAGCTGTCACTTCTATAGTCTGTCTGGTAAAACCCTGAACCCTTAAAAAGCACACCGGCACCAGCACCTATGCACCGCCTCACATTGCCTTTGCATTTCGGACAGCGTTTCAAAGGCTCATCAACAATACTCTGGAACGCCTGAAAACGATTGCCGCATTTCCGGCATTCATACTCATACGTGGGCATAATTCACCCTTCCTCTGCTCATAAACTAAAACGCTGTACAGTACAACTTAGCTACGCATAGGTCAACCTATAAAATCATATTACCATTTTTAAACAATCATTGACAAAACATCTCGGACACCATATTCTGCACCTCATAAATACAGAATTTTGAAAAATCTCCCGTTCGCTTCGTGGCGAAGGGAATCCTTCGAGAGATGAATAACTTTGAGCAATATCTGAATAACACCAGACACCGCGTCGAGAGCGAGCTAAACCGTCGGCTGCCCCCGGAGACGACTCGACCCGCTGGACTCCACCGCTCCATGCGCTACGGTGTACTCGGCGGCGCAAAGCGAGTACGCGGCATCCTCTGCTTCGCATCCTGCGAATCGGTCGGAGGCAACAGTGAATCAGCCGTGCTTCCGGCTACCGCGCTGGAAATACTGCATGCTTACACTCTGATACACGATGATCTACCGGCAATGGACAACGACGACCTCCGGCGCGGCAAACCGTCAACTCATAAAAAATTCGGTGAGGCCTCCGCCATCCTCGCCGGCGACGCGCTCCTTACTCTCGCCTTTGAACTTTTGGCCGAATGCGTCGCACCCGTTCCATACCCTCCCGGTCAACTCTCACTGGAACTCGCACGGGCAACCGGAAGCCAGGGTGTCATTGCCGGACAGTTCGAGGATATCGAATCCGAAGACAGCAATAAAGACGGTGACAAACTCCGCTTTATCCACACACATAAAACCGCCGATCTTATCCGCGCCGCCTGCCGAATGGGCGGCATCACTGCGGGCGCAAACGCAAAGGAACTGGACATCTTAGACCGTTACGGGCGTGATATAGGAGTCGCCTTCCAGCTCACCGATGACATCATGGACGAAATCGGCGTCACTGAGACCATCGGCAAGCCCACTGGCAGTGACCGGGCAAAGAAGAAGATGACCGCCATCAGCGTTTACGGACTCGAAGAGACCCGCCGCCAGGTGCAAACCCTAATCCACCGCGCCTCCGTTGCCATCAGAGACCTGCCCGGACCAACAGAACCCCTCGCATCAATAGCAGCCATGATCGTCAACCGAAACCGTTGAATCAAAAATTAAATTTGTGCGCAACCAGGTAGCTCCCAACCAAACCGGAAAATGGATTTCACCTCACTCGGTCGTTATCTTCCGCGTTAAGAGCACCGTATCTGTCAGCAAAAGTGCCAGTGATGCCCAGCCCGCACAGCACAGCACCACCCCCACATCCCAGATGGAATTATGGAACACCATCACTCCTCCAACATAAAGCACGGCACAGCAGGTGAGCGGAACCATAAACCGGAACCGATGTTGCGCAAGCTCGTAGTTCAACAACACAAAAGAGAGTGCCAGCGGAGCCATCCCCAGCGCAATCACCCGCAACAGACGGACAGAACGCGCATCCACCGCCATATCTCCAAATATAATCGTAAGCGGCAGACGCGGAAGCAGAAGGCAGAAAGCTGTCGCAACGGCAATCATTGCACACGACATAATCAATGCCTTCACAAGTGTACGCTTGTGCGCCGATGTCGCAACACCCTTGGCGACAACCTTTGGGAACAACGCCATCGCCACCGGTTGCACCAGGAACACAATCATTCTTCCTATCAACGATGCACGTGCATAATCGCCGTAATCGACCTCTTCGCTGAAATATATCTTAACAAGCGCAACATCGCCATTCATCAAAACCGAAAACGCCAGCAGTGCAACTACAGAGAGGATGAAGTAACGGTCGGTCTCATCAAGAGGTGCCCCCGTATCCTCCGTCACGCCGACCACTTTTTTCAGCATCAGAAAACCGGCAACTGCGACAAAAACACTTCCAAACAGATGTGCGCCCAGCCCGCTAATCGCCAATGGTGCCACAAATTTGACTAAAATTATTACGATTCCCAGACGAATCAAATTCCAGCCGTTGGCGACAAGACACATCAACGTAAACGACTGAACCCCCTGAAAAGCACCCACATAGACCTGCAAAAACGCGAACATCAGAGCGGAGCTGAACACGAGCACAAGCGGCCAGGCACTTGTTAAATGAAAAAGCGATGCAAGCTGACCGCTCAGCAGTATCCCCACAAGTGCTATTGGCACTCCCACAAAAATCAGTTTTCTGTTCCAGAGACGAACCAGCCGCAGTATATCCCCGGCACGCCCCTGCTCGTGCAGATGCCCGGCAAAATGGCTTATTGTAGTCTGCAAAGCACGCATCGGGATCATAAAAACCAGAAGAAAACTCAACATGGAGTAAAGGATGCCAAATTCAGCCTTCGAAAGCGCATGCCCCGTCACATATTGAAACACAAGATTGGCAATGCTTCCAAAATGAAACACCAAGAGTACGATCAGCCCATGCCTGAACAATTTGTCGCTCTCTTTTTTTATCGGTGATGCCATTTAGCTCCCTGCTAACCAGTTCTTTTTGTTCACTGTTTTAACACAGACACACGAAAATCAACAGCGGCAATTATCCAAATTTGACACCGCCTCCAAAAAAGGCTAACATTGGCGCATGGAAGAGAACACTTTTGACAAATACGCTCATAATTATAATGAAGTGCTACAGAACTCACTCGCCGGATACGGGAAGAATATATCGTATTATGCCAGACATAAATCGATTGTAATATCCCAAAACCTGACGGCGCAACCTAAAACCATTCTCGATTTCGGATGCGGAATAGGTCGGAATATCGAATTCCTCAAACAATACTTCCCTTCTGCCGAAGTGACTGGATACGATGTCTCTCCGGAAAGCGTCGAAGTCGCGAAAAAATACAATCCTCTCACCCAATTTTACGATAAAACCAATGTTCGGGAGCTGGAAAGCAAGGTGGATATAATCTTAATCGCGTGTGTTTTCCACCATATCCCGCCTGCGAACCGGGCAAAGGTGATGGGTCTGGCAAAAGACCTGCTTTCGGATACAGGGGAGATATTTGTATTCGAACACAACCCCTTCAATCCGCTCACACGTCATATTGTCAAAAATTGTCCACTGGACAAAGATGCCGTTCTGCTGAAACCATCAGAGGTGAAAGCTCTTGCGTACGCGAACAGCCTGCTTGTGACAAAACAGGGCTACACCCTCTATCTTCCGGCGGCATTGAAATTTCTCCAGCCGGCCGAGCAACTCCTCACTCGCCTTCCGCTGGGCACACAATATTTCGTACGCGCATCCTCATCATAAAAGGTTGCGCGACCAGAAACAGAGCTAGCGCGACAACCACACCAAGCATATCAACAAACAGGCTGTCCATGCCCGCGCTACGGTCAAGCGTCAAAAACTGGAGAGCCTCCGTAACGGACGCAAACAGAAACATATCAAAACCAACCTTTAAAAAATAGCGCGACGGCTGCCGCTCAAGCATGGCGGACAGATAGATAAGAAAACAGAGCGAGGCAAACAGCAGGAAATGACCAGTTCTGTGAGTGTTCCCGACAAGTTTGTTAAACATATCTATCTTCCATATCTCATTCTCCTTTTCCTTCACCTTTACCGGCGGTTTGCCCGACGGTTTTGCTGAAACAGATGACGGCTTCTTCACAGGCGGCGGTCGCGAAATTTTTCTCCATTCCGCCCTAACCCGCTGAGCACCGCCGTCAAGCCAGTCGCCAGGCATCAAGGTGCCGACAAGAATGGCAATGGCATTGAGCAAAATCAGGACTCTCAATTTGCGCTTATGAAGACGACAGCGCGGAAAATAGAGAACAGCGGCAGACAGCCATAAAAGAGAAAATATCGAACGCCACCAGACAAACGACTTTCGGATACGCACGGGATACGCCTCAATTTTATCAAACTCCGCTGTGCCGGCCAAACCTCCCTGCCGCAATGTCACAGTGATGCGAGCGGTCTGCGGATGAATCTCAAGCTCCTTCTCATGCCACCGCCAACCCTTAGTTCCGCGCACAGTTGCAATTCCGTTATGACCAGGGATCCATCTGTTTTTTGCATCGTACTGCAACAATAAAACTCGGGCGCAATGCCAGTAATACCGACCCTCCAGCACACCGTCAACCTTAATCCGCGCACGCACACGAACGCGATTGCGCCCGACGGCTTCCGTCAACGGAAAATCAACCCGTGCCGCTCTGCCATTTTCGGGAACCGACAAAACATAACGTCCACTAATTCTGGAAACCTCTCCGTGAACAACCGCTTTGTCAAACGAAGCGGGCGACCCCAGCAAAACTGGACCATCCGCCTCATAGCGGTCATAAAACGCCCAGAAAAGCACGGTCGTCAACAGCAACACCATCACGGGCAGGCGCATTTTCAGCTTTTCTCTCAATTTCGAACCACTCACAACTCGTCCCCACGACATCGCGTTCCGCCCTCACTCATTATCCCACCCAACTCGTTCCGCGACAATATAAGATGGCCTCTGTTTTGTCTCCTCGAATATGCGGCTTATATACTCACCGATAATGCCGAGAACTATCAACTGCACCCCGCCCAGAAACAGGACTATAACCGCCAGTGATGTCCAGCCGGGAGGATTTGTTTTCAGGAAAATCTTAGATACTATGATATATATGAAATAGAGAAACCCGACAACTGCGGAACCCATTCCAATCCAGTTGGCAAGCCTCAGAGGCGCGGACGAGTACGCCACCAGCCCGTCCAGTGCCAGTTTAAAGAGCTTTGCTATTGAGTATTTCGGTGTTCCTGCCGAGCGGCTGTCACGCTCATACTCTATCCCAATCTGACGAAATCCCACCCAGCTTCGCAAGCCCCGAACAAAGCGGTTTTTTTCCGGCAACTGATTCATCAAATCCACAATTTCGCGATCGATCAGCGCGAAATCGCCAGCATCGAGGGGGAAGCTAAAGTCCACAATGCGCTCCATTATTCTGTAGAAAAGGAAATAAGATGCCCTTTTCGCCCAGTTCTCTTTGCGCTTGCAACGCACACCATAGACAACCTGAAATCCTTCCCTCCATTTTTCCATCATCTCAGGAATCACCTCGGGCGGATCCTGCAGATCGGCATCCATGACAACAACCGCGTCAGCATCTATGTGGTTCAACCCCGCCGTCACTGCCGCCTGATGCCCGAAATTACGTGATAATCGCACTATCCGAACATTGGAATCTTTTTTCCGGATCTCCTCCAAGCATTGGAAACTCCCGTCGGTACTACCATCATCCACAAAAACAAAACTCACATCCTCTTCAAGCCCGTCAAAAACCGCACACGTCCGCCTGTATAGAACCTGTAAATTCTCCGCCTCATTGAGGAACGGCACCACTATCCCCAGTGTTTTCTCTCTCTTCTTCACAGTCAAATCTCCTGCCTTCTTTCTCTCACTTCTATCATACATTTACAAATGAGTCAGCGTGAAAAACAGCGGAAAAAACTATCCAGGTTCAGGATAAACGTAAACAGCACCATAACTCTGTCAGAAACCAAATTTTAAACAGCCCTCTTTTTCTCTGCAGAAATCAACGTAAGCTTTCGACTACCGCACGAATAAACTCCGGGTTTGTCCCACAACATCCGCCGACAAAGTTGGCACCCGCCTCCACGAGCGCAGGCATATACGCCGCGAACTCTTCGGGACTCATCGTGTAGACAGCACGCCCATTTATCATCTTCGGCAAACCAGCATTGGGCTTAATCCATATCGGCAGGTCTGTAACCGCACGGTAGCGTTTACAAATAGGAAGAAACTCCTCAATCCCCCGCCCGCAGTTGGTCGCGACAATATCGATGCCCTCTGTCTCCATCGCGGCAACGGCCTCTTCAGGTGTGATTCCTGTCATTACGCTCTCATTCTTCACGCCTGAATCAAAGACCATTGATGCCGCCACTGTGAGGCCTGTCGATTTCGCCGCACGCATTGCAACACTCAGTTCCGCCAGATCAGTCATCGTCTCAATAACAATTCCATCAGCACCTCCGGAACTCAACGCCTCGGCCTGTTCAAGGAACACCTCATACAACTCTTCCTCTCCCACGTCACCTTTTGACAGCATTTTACCTGACGGACCGATAGACGCAAACACCGCCGCCTGTCCGCCTGCGGCGGATTTCGATATTTCAGCCCCCGCGTGATTTATCTCCACAGTCTTGTCCGCCAGATTATAACGTTCCAGCATAAACCTCGAAGCCCCAAAGGTGTTGGTAAGAATAACATGAGAGCCGGCGGCAACATAGCCACGCGCAACCTCCTCAACACTCTCACGGTGGGTCAAATTCCATTCATCAGGACATTCGTCCATCTTCAACCCGTACGCCTGGAGTTCTGTTCCCCACGCACCGTCAAGTATCACGGGCATCTCTTTGATCAACTGTTCAATTATCTGGTGCATCTACCCTTTTCGTCTAATCGTGTCGAAGACTATCCTCTTTGTGTTACATGACCTGAAAATTGACAATAATATAATTAAAACTCCGTTGCTAAGACACACATTCTACCGATGCAGAACAGACATTTTCAATGCATCACCAGTAACAACCGGACACGGAGTTCATTCGATGCTCAATATCAGCCGATAGAAGCCACGGGAGTGCCCGCTGGGAATTGGATAGACGAACGGCACGCCGTTGGCGACACCCTCGGTTACAATTTCGCTCCAATCGACCAGATCGGGGGAGAAAATCAATTGATAGCGACGTTTCAATCCCTCATAGCCCGGTCCACTGGCGGCAGGCACGGTGAAATTGACCGATTTAATATCTTCATCGATTTCGAGATCAATATGATCCGGAATTTCAGGATTCAACCCGGCGACAAACTCATATTTATTATCGCGCCCGTCACCGTCATCATCGCCAGCCGGATCGGCGGCGGCGAGGGTGGCGAAATGATCAAGTTCCCAGTCATCCGGCAACCCGTCGCAGTCGCTGTCCGGGAAGACGGTAAGATGCTCGAAAAAGTCGCCTTTTGCCCAGCCTGAATACGTAATTGGCACGTTGGCTGAGTTCGGCGCAGTGAAATCGGGAGCAATTGTGTCGTCACCAACAACGGATGCCTTAAGCTCCCACCATTCGCCGGGATGCGGCTGAAAACCGCCCCCGGTCTCGCCGTTTGCGTAGCAGGTAGACACGTTTGGTCGACCCTGGCTGACATGAAAATCAAGAGCAAGATTGGCGATCTGAATCGGAGTTTTGTCGGGTGTTCCATTGCCCGTAGTGTCGATTGTGACCTCCTGCCAGAAATCATGAAAAAACTTACGCGCTCCTGACGAGGGATCTGGCTCAGCTGAACCATTGGTCTTTCCATGCATGTGGATATAGAGTTTCTTCGCCTGCCATGGAGGAAGACCAGCGATATCGACAGAGGCATCGGCTGCGAGCGTAAAGGCATCGGCGCAGACTATGGAGGTGGCCTTGTGGGCACCGTGACCATACTCACCCCTTCTGTCGTGGGTGGCGATCACATCCGGACGGTATCTGCGGATTTGCTCGGCAACGAAGAGTGCCCCTATCTCACGCCCGTCGGGGATACCGTTACTGTTTTTATCAGCCACGCCATCGGTGATATCACCATCCCATGTATCCCAGGCGTTGTTGAGGGGAATAATGCCACCATGCAAGTCTCCGTGCCCCCTGAAACGTCCAAAGACAGGATGGCTACGCAAACCGTATTTCCAGGCAGCGTTGCGCATCTCGCGCTCACGCGGTTTTGGGTTTTTCCCCGGAGCGTCGCTGTTCATAGTAACCAGCACTGTATTGAGTCGCCGCACCTGCGTAACGTAGGGTAGCAAACCACCAAAAAAGATGCCCTCATCGTCTGGATGAGCGTGAACCACCATTATGTGAGCCTTGCCCGGACGCAAATGCCAATCCCGCCCGTCAGGATCCGCCGGGTCAGTCGGGCTGCTTTCCAGAAAATATTCATCGCGGTTTGGCAACGCATCGCCATCCGGGTCGCCGTCTGCGCCGTTGTCAGGATTGATCGAGCCATCATCAGACGGATCCAAACCGTAATTGATCTCCCATGTATCAGGGAGTCCATCGCCATCGGTATCGGTATCCGAGGAAGCCCCCTCAAAGGCTATTTCGCCAAGACCGACGCGGTCGCCACCTCCAGTACTTCCCTGAAACCCGCGCCAATTGTCTGTAATGGTCATTTCAACATAACGCGCCGTAACAACATTAGTGAAAGGATGGCTGTCACGCGGACCAGTGGCAAAAGCCGCTTCGAAGCTGGGATTTAAAGTGATGGAGGTTCCAAATCCGTTTGTCCCGTCAGCTGCGGTAGCGAAACGCAATGTGAAATCCTTTGCCCCGTTCGCGTTATTTTCATTATACCCCCATGTGCTGATTTCGCTGAGCGAGCGATCCGCGCCGAGGTCAATCACGAGTACCGGAAATGGTTGCCCATTCGCATAGTAATCCCCATGGCTACCGTTTGGTTGCCCGGTTGTCCATGAATAAGATGAACTTCCCGCGCCAAGGCTGTTATGAGGAGCATTCGCGGAAAATCCGCTGCCAGCTCCCTGTATCAGGTTATCCAGCGACCAGTAATCGCCCGGATCCGCAGTGGTCGAACCCGTGATTGAGGCAATCGAATAAAAGTTGGCAGCGGGAACCGCAACGGACGCGAAAAGAAAAACCGCCATGCAGACAAAAGCAACATATCTGCGCACATATCCAGTGGTAAAAAATTCACACTGAATACGAAACCGAGCAATTAAGTTAAATGTTCCTAATATTCTAATCATTATTTTTTTCCTCTTCTCAAGCAACGTGGCTGTTATTCCTCCGTCGTCACGCCGTCATCGTCATCACGGTATCTCAAATCTTACTGTCATATCAAGTCCTGTATGACCGCCAGATGCAACATCACTAAAATAGTAAGATCTATCCCCTGTGGTATTGAATTCGACAATACCATCGTAGGTGCTGGCATCAATATCATGGAACTGATCATCAAGCGTATGCCATTTTCGACCCCACTGCGAATACGTGAAGTCCAAGTCCGATGATCTGGCGTCGGATTTCCAGAGAACCTCACTGCCAGTTTGACCGCCTTTCCCCCCGAAAATCACCGCTCCATTGATCTGAAACTCAATGGATGTTGCATCCACACTGCCAGAACTGCTAACGAAAGTCGCCGTAAAGATAGCGTTTTCATCGGTTCCTGATTTGCTGTCCCAGAAGTGAGCCCTTTCATTCGACAGTCCGGAGGTGCATTTAAATCGGGCACCGCTAAGATCGGTAATCAGGGATCCAGCAACGCTGCATCTCAAATTCAACGCTATCGTCACTGAATTGCCATTGCCATCGTCAAAGACAACATTACGTGTCACTCCCACAGCAGCATCGGTGGTGGCAAAACCCGCAAAATCGATAGATCCCTCCACCGCGACAACCGTCGGCGACGAACTCCCGTACGAAGTCACCAGCGTACTTGATGCCGTATTGCCAAGACTATCATTGAGATCGGTTACCGAGTCGGCAGGAAGAGTGACGGATATGTTGCCAGCACCAGTTGGAGTGATAAGCACCGTGTAGCTCGCACCGCTACCAGAAACATTGGATGCGCTACCGTTGACTACCGTGAAATCACTGGCTGTCAACCCTGTAACCGCCTCACTGAAGGCTACCGAAACCGTGTACGCCGCCGTCGCAGAAGACGGACCGGAAAGCGTCACAGACGGTGCCACTGCCCCCGGATTTATCTCCGGTATGACGGGCGCATCCGTCGCGGTCTGTCTGACTAGTCGGAATCCCAGAGTGTTGTAGTCATGGTAGTCGGGCCAATATCTAAGACGCCCGGCGCACCGTGCACGCCCGGCACCATATTTCCATGAACCCCCGCGAAAGACGCGGTATTCGCCAGAATCAGGACCACGCGGATCAACGGTCGGCGAGTTGGTGTAGTAGGATGCCGAATGCCGATCCCAGCACCATTCCGCCACGTTACCCGCCATATCACGCAGTCCGTAGGCGTTCGCTGCAAAAGCTCCTGCCACAGAGGTGTGCGGATCAACACCACTACTCCAATTCGGATGAATATCCGTTGTTCCCGAAGCGTAACTCTCGCCGCTGTCGTTGTTAAAATTGGCCTGACTGTGAGTGATGGTGTCCCCCCAGGGGAAACGCTTGCCGGATTGACCTCCCCGTGCAGCCTTCTCCCACTCCGCCTCAGTCGGCAGACGATAACCGTCGGCCGCCCAGTTACAGGCAACCTTCTTGCTGATGCCGGTTCGGTACACTGAACCCTCAACCCGATAGCACGGCGTAATATTATCCCGTTCACTGCGGGCATTGCACCATTTCACCATATCGTACCAGGAGATGCGCTGAACTGGATGAGACGTATCTTTGCTGTCACCTTCGGGCAGGTCGGTGTAACCGTTGAGCAGCCCCCATGCACGCACTTGGTCCCAAAGTTCTTTAATCACTTCGTAGCGAGCCATATGGAAACCGCTAACAAAGACATCGTGCGCCGGAAGTTCATCACTCCAACCCGAGCGTACGGGATTGGTGCTGGATTGATCACCCATAGTAAAGACACCACCGGCAACCCATTCAAAGCCGGGAAGATCAAACACTGTAAACGGATCATCACCACGGTCAATCTCTTTCTTGTCACCCAAACCGTCGCCATCGGTGTCCGGCTTGTTTGGATTGGTGCCAGTGTTGGTGTTCGAAACAAAAGTGCCAGTGTTGTTCTCCGCTCCGTCACCAATACCGTCGCCATCGGTGTCGCCCTTGTAGGGGTCTGTGCCACGATCTGTTTCTGAGACCCAAACGCCCGTGCCAGTCTCGTAAATATCGGGAATTCCATCGCCATCGGTGTCGCGGTTTTCAGATGTCTCCTCGTAAACAGTCAACGTGGCTGCGTCGGAGTCAGCGGTTTCATCGCCTGCCCGCACACGCACAAAATAGGTTCCTGCATATCCCTCGGTTACCCGCGACAGGAGCAGTTCCCGCGAGGTCTGTTTCGGAATCGGGATATTGTTGTTGTACCACTGGAAAGAGGGTGTCGAAGGCGCGTCCACCGTACAGGTGAAAGAGACATCTGAGTCTAATGGCACAGCGCGGCTTCGCGGGTGGTTTTTAAAAACCAGACTGTCCGACACCGCCGGCACCAGCCAGCTTCCGTGCCAGATGTTGTATGACAGTTCGTCTCCATCAAGACCCAAATCCACCATAGCCGGACCAGCGGGATGAATGACAAAATCGAGATCACCTTCAACCCAGGCATCAAAACCTGCACCCGAAGAGGTTCCCTCAACTGTTGAAACTGGTTTAAGCTCGGCATCGAATCCGGCAAGACCATAGACGAGCAGTTCGAGTTGTGGATCAAGAGTCAATTCAAAAGAGAACTCGCCCGTCAAATTGGCGTTCCCGCTCAGATCGGGGGATTCCGTGCGGAAGCTATGTATCCAGCCGATACCGTCCGCCCTTTCGTAGGTTACACCGAAGTTGACTTCGGCATCCTGCCGGTATGTTGCCCCGAACGTCAGCGCGGTCTTAGCGGTGGCAACACTCTTGAGCGTGAAATCGAAGCTTAAGGAAGCGAAGACCGGAACCACCCCTATATCGCCAAGGTAGGCAAGTATCCTAGGGACGTTGGCGGCTGGCAGATCAAAAATGTCGCTCTCGACGCTGAAGCCGGAACCTTGAATGGTGGCATCTATGCGGGTATCGACATCGAGTTGCCCATCGGCGCGTGCCTCAAAAGCCTTCAATCCTGAAGCGTCCAACTCCAGAGCGGCATTCACTGTCGGTGTCAGCCACCATGAATATTCCGGCAACGAAACATCCAGCCACAGCGGACCGCTTCCCAACGTGTAAGTTGCAAGGTTGGTGATGGTGGTCTCATAACCGTCATCACGCAGTTTGAACGATGATCCGGAGAGATCCCAGCCGATGCGCGGCATATCAAGCACCTCACTGGATGCAAACTCCTGAACAAGAACGCCGGACGAATCGAGTTCATAAACCACGGAATCTTCCGAAAACGCCGCCGCACCCTGAATCACAAAGTCGGTCAGATCACGGTCTTCGGTTGTCAGTGTAAGCAGATGACCGCCCGGATCATCGCTGACAGAGAGTATCCGTCGATAGAAGACCTCGCTCTCTCTGGTGGGAACCAGATTGCAGACAAGTGTGTTGGCACTGAATGACGGTGCGCTACCCGGAGTGTAAGTGATAACAATACTATCGGCAAGGACTTCGTCAATACTCCACGGCGGAGGGGTCCCTGTCGGCGGATCGCCAGCAAGCGACGCGGCCGGACCGCTCACCTGCTGACCAGTCTGCTGCGCGGTCTGTGAGCCAAATACAAAAATATTCGCCGCCACCTGCGTCACTGGTTCAAGCCGGAAACTCCAGATGTTGGTGAGTGTGTTGCCCGGCGAGTCCGCCACTATCAGCACGTTGGTGACTGTCTCACCATACGAGCCGAGGGGGGTGCTACCGGGATTATAGATAATTGTGTCGTTTGTGATCGTCAATCCGGTCGAGCCAGACACGAGCGGACCGATGCTCCCCGCCATAAGCCGCACGCTGGCGGGGTCAATCCCTATGGCATCGGTTAATTCAACAGTGATTGTGGCGAAACGGTCAATCGCGAACCCGCCATCGGGCGGATACTGCGACACAACCACTGGCGGCTCATTGTCTACCGCCTCAATTTTAAAGAACTTTCGCTGGGGCGGATTGAACTGGTGAAGCATCGCCATACCGCCCGCATTCGTCGGAAACCCGGTGACGACATTCCACTGGCTCAGATCTCCGGAATCCTCTAGGCTGTAACTCACACCCGGCTCAGCGGACCAGATGACCTTTCCAGAGCCTCCGCTAAAATCGAAAAGAACCGAAGGTTGCTCCGCGGAAACAATGGAAGCGAAATCCAATGCCGCAAAAAACAGCAGAAGTGCAGAAGTCATACGGAAAAAATTCGCAAATCTTGAAATTAAACGGCACAAATTAAAATAAATATTCATGTTACAGTCTCCAGCATTAATTCAGTATTCGATACAAATACGATATTGAATCTACAACACCCGACCCAATGGGTATTAAGATTTCACACCGCCCACCACGGCTATCTGCGTATTTTCTCGTCAACATAATTCACTCTTTATTTTTCTATTATTCAAATTATTCTCTGTCATATTGTAGAACAACACACCTTCACGGAACAAGCCCGCAGATACCAAAAAGCAAAACCAACTGCCACAATTTCTGTGACCGCCAAAATAACTTTAAATTCTAGATTTGACTTATTGCGGTAAATGTAGGATATTTCCTGAAATAAAGCAAATTAAAAATTCGGAACATTGTCGTTTAATTCCGACCGTGTTAGAGTTAATCTGGAAAAACAATCTGGAGAACGAGAGGATTAAAGATGAATATACTTAGACGAATACAAATAGTCATCACCGTCACCGCACTTGCCGTGCTTCTGCCCGCTTTCACGCAAGCGGGAGCGATTCCTGACGGAACCGCCGCAGGGATCACCGTCTTTGTCGGTTTTGGCTCCAGTACGGAGATAACCCAGTTGGACTTACAGGAGAGTCAGCTGGTTTTCGCCCTTGATCCAAATGCGGCAAAAGTCGAGACTGCGCGTGCTTCTGTTCCCGGCACAGCGAACGAGGGGCGGATTTATTTTGAGAGGCTGGCAAATACAAATCGCCTGCCTCTGATTGAGGAGACAGCCAATCTAGTGGTCGTCAAGAGCGGAACAACGGTTGCTCCGTCGGAGGTTGCTCGTGTGCTGGTGCCGCTGGGAACAGCGGTCGCGGCGGAGGACTCGCGCTTCGAGGACGCAGGACTTGAACGGACAGGGACCGAAGCTCGGGGAACAATCTACACCAAACCGTGGCCCGACGATATTGATGAGTGGACGCATGCGCTATACGACTCCGGCGGTAGCACGGTAAGCCACGATTCCAAGGTCGGTCCGCCGAATTATCTCCAGTGGGTTGGCGAGCAGAGATGGACGCGCAACCACGACTTCGCCTCAAGCTTTCAGGCAATGGTCTCGGCGGGCGGGCGGATTTTCTACATGATCGACGACGGACCAAGAACCTCAGTCTATTTGCCGTCTGACTGGCAAATAGTGGCACGCGATGCCTTCAACGGGAAGATCCTCTGGAAACGACCGTTTCTCGGACCGGGGATGGTGCAAACTTACTACTACAAAAGCGGACCGATGCAGTTATCACGACGCCTGGTGGCGGACAATGGAAAGGTGTTCGTGGGACTCGGTCTCGATCAACCCGTATCTATACTCAACGCTGAGACTGGCGAAACACTGCGAACCCTTCCCGAGACTGATGCCGTCGAGGAGATTCTCCTCCACGACGGAGTTTTGTATGTCCTTTCCGACGACACTCCCGTGATCTATGTTCACACGGGTGTTGCAGACCGATTCAGAGATCCCAATCAGTGGAGACCAACACAGTCCAAATGGATTCGTGCAATCAACCCCGACACAGGAACCGTTCTCTGGCAACTCGAAACACCCGTAGCACCACTGGCCTTCGCGGTGAATGAATTCGGTGTGGTTTTCCATAACGGCTACGACCTCATCTGCCTGGATCGAAAGACCGGAGTGGAGAAATGGCGCACCGCTATCACGCTCGACCCCAGGATATCGACAAGCAACACGCCAACGCTTGTACTTCAGAACGATGTCGTCCTTTTCATTGGCGGTAACGACGGCAGATCTAATTCCCACGGCAACGGCTGGTACGCGACTTATAACCTTCGCACATTGAGTGCTCTTTCTGCGGATACAGGCAAAGTGCTGTGGAGCATCGATAAAAATGCACTTCCTCAAAACGGATTCGAGGCGCCAAAAGACCTGCTGGTGATCGGAAATCTAGCGTGGATCGGACGAACCCTTCAGGGTGGCAACAGTGGCACTTTCTATGGGTACGACATTCACACAGGAGAGATCAAACGCTCGTTCACCCCCCCGTGGTCTGGACTCGACTGGTTCCATCACCGCTGTTTCCGCGCAAAAGCCACATTCAAATATATTATTCCAAGCCGCACCGGCACCGAATATATAAACCCCGAAACAGGATGGCAGTCATTCAACTTCTGGATTCGCGGCACTTGTTCTTACGGGATGATGCCCGCCAACGGTCTGACCTACGCGCCACCCCACCCTTGCGCCTGCTCCAGGGAATCGCAACTTCAAGGTTTTAACGTGGTAAAAACGGAGTCCCCGATACGTGCGCAGGTCGCCCAGAATCCGGACACCCAGCGCCTCTTCCAGGGCCCCGCCTACGGAACAGCTCTCGGAGGAACCGCGAACGGATGGCCGACATACAGGGCCAACAACCAGCGCACATCCCGCGCCGCTGGCACACTGCCAGCTACAATGACACAAAAATGGAAAGTGCAGGTTGGGGAGAACCTGACACCACCGGTAATCTCCGGCGGAAAGATATTTCTAGCCGACAAGAAAAGCTATGAAATCAAGGCAATCAGCGCGGACACAGGAACAAATCTCTGGTCATTCGCGGTTGGTTCGCTCGTCGATTCACCACCGACAATCTGGAAAAACCGTGTCTATTTCGGTTGCCGTAACGGCTCGATCTACTGCCTCACCATAAATGGGCAACTCGTCTGGCGTTATCAAGCCGCACCGGCGGATCTGCGCCTCGGTGCCCACGATCAGATCGAATCGGTCTGGCCTGTTTACGGAAGCGTTTTGATTCACAACGATAAACTCTACGCCACGGCCGGACACTCGATGTTTCTCGATGATGGTCTGCGCATGTTGGTTCTCAACCCGGACACTGGCGTACAAATCACGGAGAACGTGATGGATCGAGGCGACCCCACGTCGAGTCCGCCAGGACGGGACATTCATTACAAAATGGGAGATCGAATCATGATTCCGTCATCGCCCGATATTCTTTCGGCCGATGCCGCTCATATCTACATGCGCACCCAGCAGTTCGATTTCAATGGCGTTCGCCGTTGGGTAAAAATCATGCCAAAGACTTCGGGTAATTCCTCCTCTTCTGGTAGTGCTGCCGCCGACGCGCATGTCTTCGCTCCCACTGGCATGCTTGACGACACCGGCTTCCACCGGACCTACTGGATTTTCGGCAACTGGGAACGAGACGGGGCGAGCGATATCTTCAACACCCCGAAAGACGAACCAGCGGGACGCATTATCGCCGTCAACGACGACCTGGTCTTCGGGTTCAGCCGCACCCCCGACCAGTATAAATGGATGCCGGGAAAGCTGAAAATGCACATCTGGGCTGCAAGAAAAGTGCGAGACACCGTCCATTACCCCGACGTTCGGAACAATACAAACGTCCAATATATCTGGTCTGTCTATCTGCCCGCACTCTACGTCAGTGCCATGGTGATCTCCGACAACCGCCTCGCCGTTGCCGGACCGCCCGCCTTCAACAATGACTCGTCTGCAGAAGCACTGGCTCGTTGGAAGGGTGAACGCGGTGGCGTACTCTGGCTGATGAATCCAACAAACGGCTCAACCCCTGAATCTTCGAAAATTGCGCTTCCATCTCCACCTGTCTACGACGGCATGGTGGCACTGGACAGCAAACTCTTCATCACGCTCAGAACAGGAGAAGTGATGTGCATGGAATAACCACAAAGGCTCGTTGTCGCCTGACATAGATTTCGAAAATGTTATCCTCGTGGGCGTTCCACTGGAAAGCTCCTTTGGGATTGAGTTGCGACCTCGCCGGGCAAATGTTTGTCAGACTTATTACCAACCCGTCTGATACGCTCGGCGAGTAGCTACTCATTTCATGCTGACGCACATCCGCGCCATCTCACGGGAAGTACTGTGACGTGTGACGGAAGAGAATATCGTCCGTGTCTGCGCCACACTCTACGCTCCCTGCCCCTAGCGTAAAAAAAGCGAAAGCTCCAATCACGATCCCCTCTTTCACGTCGAATGGAACGCATATGTGTTCGATTCGGTTCTTCTCGACCAACCGCTTCCCATGCATGCTCAACACTAAAATTGCAACACCGCAAATGGAGTAATTGGGTTTCACGAGAAGATAATTGAAAATCCAGTGAATATCATAACTTCCGTCACCCCTGTAATCTATATTTGAATGTGGGTGCGAATATTAATCCAAGTTTCTCATTTGCATGCGTAAGTCATTGGTAATCAACGACGGCATCTCCAAAGGCACTACAAAGTCGTTCCCTTTTTCACCTTCGTCTAAACAAGGGAAAACGCTCCCCCACGCTGGATTCAGGAGTGGCAGACTCCACGCTCTAACCCGAATATTGCATGAGTAGCTGATGCTTTCTTGCAAAGGCGCAATA
>CAYTQP010000035.1:0-22435 GCA_964440175.1 uncultured Verrucomicrobiota bacterium | reverse complement strand
TTCAACATGGAACTCTTTTTTTCAAGGCGACATTTAATATTACAATTTTCAAATCCTATATCGCCTAGGCTAAAATCTTGACGTGCAGTGCTGTTTGATATACGTTTCCCGTTTTTGTTTTAAATTGTGAGTATGCCCTATGAAAAAGATTCAAATACTGCCGTCACTGCTGGCCGCGCCTATCGGGCATCTTGCCGCCGCCGTGGGTAGTGCTGTTGCCGCAGGAGCGGACGGATTACATCTCGATATAATGGATGCCCACTTTGTCCCGAACCTTAGTTTCGGACCTAATGTGGTCGCCATGGCGCGTGCGGAGACGGATGGCTATTTACACGTGCATCTGATGATGGATAATCCCGACAAATATATACGCCCCTTTATCGATGCCGGATCTGATATGCTTCTAATTCATATTGAGCCGGACTACGATGTGCGTAATACGCTTCGGGATATTCGCAGTCTGGGTTGCCGACCCGGCATAACGCTCAATCCCGAAACCGAGGTGAATGCTGTTCTGCCAGTGCTGGAGGAGGGGCTGGTTGATGAACTTCTGATTATGTCGGTGCATCCTGGATTTGGTGGACAGTCTTTCATCAGCGATGTTCTTTCCAAGGCACGCATTGTGCGCGACAGATTTCCTGAAATCGGCATATCCATCGATGGAGGGATTGATCTGAAGAACTGTGTTGAGGCGGCGCAACATGGCATAAATACGCTGATCGCCGGTACAACACTGTTTAAATCCGCTAACATGAACGTTGATATCGAAAAGATGCGTGAACTTTGCAGAGAAAACTACAGGGGCGCGTAAAGGCTGTTTATGGAATCTATTAAAAACATAAGAAACTTTTCTATAATCGCCCATATTGATCATGGGAAATCCACCCTTGCCGACCGGATGCTTGAGCTTACTCACACTATCACTGCACGCGAACTGTGCGAACAGGTTCTCGACGACATGGATTTGGAGCGTGAACGCGGAATCACAATCAAGGCCCGTCCAGTCACAATGGAGTACACCGCAAACGACGGAAAGCTCTACTATTTCAACCTGATAGACACGCCCGGGCACGTTGATTTCTCGTATGAGGTTTCGCGGAGTCTGGCTGCCTGCGAAGGGGTCTTGCTTGTTGTAGACGCAGCTCAGGGTGTTGAGGCTCAGACCGTGGCCAACACTCTGCTGGCGATGGAGGAGAATCTGGAGATTATTCCGATCATAAACAAGGTGGATTTGCCCAGTGCCGATGTGGAAAGGGTTCGTTGCCAGATTGAAGAGATGCTTGCCCTTCCCGCCGATGACTGCCTGCTGGTCAGTGCTAAAACGGGGGAGGGGGTTGCTGCCGTTTTGGAATCTATAATCGAAAAAATTCCGCCACCATGCGCAAACCCAGACAAGGGACTGCGTGCGCTTGTATTTGATTCGGTCTATAACGAATTTCGCGGGGTTTTTACCCATATACGGGTTGTTGACGGTTCAATAAAGAGAGGCGATCATGTGCGTTTTCTCGGTACCGGCAGACGCTCCGAAATCAAAGAGGTCGGCTGGTTCACGCCGAAACCGACCCCCCGCAAGTCCATTGGGGCAGGGGAGGTGGGCTATCTGGTTGGCAACATAAAAGATGCCTCCGAGATCGATATCGGGGACACAATAACCCTTTCCGGGCAGAAAGATATTGATCCTTTGCCGGGCTTTGAAGAAGTGCAACCTGTCGTCTTCGCCGGCATCTATCCGATCGACACATCCGACTACGAAAAACTGAGCGCAAGCATGGACAAACTGCGCCTGAATGACAGCTCGTTCTGGTATCAGCCAGAGTCATCAATTGCCCTGGGACTCGGTTTTCGATGCGGGTTTCTCGGTCTGTTGCATCTTGAAGTGGTTCAGGAACGCCTCCGCCGCGAGTTTGCGGTGGATATTATAAGCACTTATCCTGGTGTTATCTACAAGGTTTACCTGAAAAACGGAGAGCAGATTGATTTGGATAACCCGATAAATCTTCCGGATCCAAGCCAGATTGAGCAGATCGAAGAGCCGATAATCAAGGCATCAATTATATGTAGGAATGAGCATATCGGCGATATGATGCAAATTACAATGGATAAAAGAGGTGAGATAATAAACACGGATTCTGTTGATACCCAGCGGGTTATGCTTACATGCCGAATGCCGTTAAGCGAAATACTTGTCGATTTTTATGACAGATTGAAAAGTGTAAGCAGGGGGTTTGCCTCGTTTGACTACGCGCATGCCGGTTATCATAAAGACGAATTGGTAAAACTGGATATTCTCGTTCACGGTGAGACGGTTGATGCCTTTTCCTGTATTGTTCACCGTACCAAGGCCGAAGCGCGTGGGCGGCAGATATGCAAATCGTTAAAGGATGTTATTCCGCGCCAACAGTTCTCCGTCCCGTTGCAGGCGGCGATTGGACGCACAATAATAGCGCGTGAGACGATTCGCGCCTACAAAAAGGACGTGACCGCAAAATGTTACGGTGGGGATATAACACGTAAACGTAAACTGCTCGAAAGGCAGAAAGAGGGGAAAAAGAAGATGAAGAAGATCGGTAAAGTAAATATTCCCCAGGAGGCGTTTATCGCCGTCTTAAAATCAAGCTGAAGAGGAATTGGATATATTATGAGCTTTTTTAAAAATCGAGGTATTCTGAAAGAGGCTAAACACCGTTTGCACGAGGTTAAGCACTTCCGGCGTATGAATGAAGATGTCGCCGAACAGAAGAAACTTGACGCAATACGAGATGTAGAGAAGAGACTGCAAAGCTCCATCAAAAGTCGTGATTATGAGGAGATAAAGAGGTGTATGCCGATTGCGGAAGAGCGTATAAACGCGCTCGTTGGCAAGCGCCGTTTCTCGCGCATACGCGAGAATGTTGAGGTCGCTGTTGTTGCCCTGTCGGTAGCGATGGCCGTACGCACATTCTTTTTTCAGCCATTCAAAATACCGACCGGTTCAATGCAACCGACTCTCTATGGAATAACGGTTGAAGATCAACCCGAGGCAACAGTTATGGATAAATTCCCGCTCAATATTATCAGCGGAATGTACAATGGAGAGTTTTACCGCGAAATTAAGGCCAAGGCATCTGGAGACATCAGATATATGGAAATGTCTCCAAACCAGAATGACCGCAGATTTTTCAGATACTACGAGGTCGGCGGTATCCGGCAGAAGGTACGCAAAAAGATGATAAAACATTTTAATGAAGGTGAGTTTGTGAAAAAGGGGGATGTGATAGCATCAGGACGATTCATCTTCGGTGATCATATCTTTGTCGATCGCGTCTCATACAACTTCAGAAAACCTAAACGTGGCGACGTTTTTGTGTTCAGAACAGACCATATCAATTATGAAGGAATACCCCCGAAAATATTCTACATTAAACGTCTGGTCGGGCTTCCCGGCGAGACAATCCAGATCGAACCACCAAACCTGATAATTAACGGTAAAAAGTGGGACAATCCGTATCCCGCAAATTGGACCACGGAAGAACAAAATAACTATATGAAGGGACACTCCTTTGCCTTCGGTGATGCGTTACTGAATAGTTCGGACGACAAACTGGTCATTCCCGGGCACAGATATCTGCCCATGGGCGACAATACGCTTGAGAGTCTCGATGGACGCTATTTCGGAACAATTCCGGAGGAAGACATAATCGGCCCGGCATTCATGGTCTATTGGCCGTTCGGAAGACGCTGGGGACGGATTAACCATTAAGGCTGAACTTTTATGAAATTACGCCAACAATAATCGCAAACGGAGAAACCAACTCACTCGTTACAAGAAGCTGACATTAACTGAGATGGACGAAATGC
Organism: uncultured Verrucomicrobiota bacterium; assembly: GCA_964440175.1. GTDB lineage: Bacteria > Verrucomicrobiota > Kiritimatiellia > CAYTQP01 > CAYTQP01 > CAYTQP01. The sequence continues at coordinate 18,598 of CAYTQP010000035.1, read as the reverse complement.
GGCAGATCCAAAGGGATATGCTTCGCAAATGAGTCGGAATTATGACGGGGGGGGCGAGATGCCCAGTGCGTGTGTGTTTAGTCGTGGAAATGCAAGGGGAGATTTTGTCGCACTGAAAAAAGCTTAACCAATTTTTCGCCTGCCGGTAAAACGGGTCTTAAGTTCATTAAAAACGATGCGCGATTTTTTTCGCCACCAATTTTCCTCTGTTTTCTCACTCCAAGTAACGTCGCATAATATATCTTATGTCTAATAACGTGTGGCGGCGTATACAATATGTTGTGTTTCGGGTTATTAACATGCTGTTGACAATACAAGCGTTCTATGCTCTATTATAGATATGAAAAAAAATAAGGGGCATTTAAAAAGACGCATCATCTCGGTGATGACCGATGAAAACTATAAAGCATCCAGACAGACGGGACTTGCTATTCTGCTGAATCTGAAGGATGGCGACCGGCATTATCTGGGACATACGCTAAAATCCATGGCGAGGTCTGGTCTTGTGCGAAAGCTCAAGGGCGACCGCTGGACACTTCCAGTCTCCGCAGATTTTATTGTCGCTAAACTACGGGTGCATCCCCGGGGATTCGGAACGGTGCTGACAGAGAGCAAGCCACCTCGGGAACTGCATATATCCAAACGAAATCTTAACGGTGCCATCGATGGCGATATTGTTAAAGTCTCCCCTGTCCTTCTGCGCGGCAGAAATGGCGGATATCGGGGCAGGAAAAAACCATTACGCGAGTCTGGACGAGTTGTTGAAGTTCTTGAACGCGAGAAGACATCACTGCCCGGTCTATTCGTTATGAATGACAATACCCCCCATGTGATTCCCGATAACTTTCGAATTTCAAGCAATATCCGTGTATCAAAAATCGAACTGGATGGCATCACCGTCAATGATCTTATTAATCATAAGGTGGTTATCGAACTCAATCCGCCACGAACAAAAAGGAACTTTCCGGAAAAACTCTCGGGAAGAGTTATCGAGGATATTGGAATGCTTGGTGCTCCGGGCGTTGATGTGACATCTATTCTTAGAGAACACACCATTGATGAACGCTTTTCAGCCGACCTCGAGAAAGCTACTTCTTCGCTTTCAAAAACAATAACCGACGTAGATATTAATCAGCGCACCGATTTGCGTGCACTTCAGACGGTGACAATCGACCCCGAAAATGCAAAGGATTTTGATGACGCATTATCGCTGGAACAAGCCAAAGACGGGAATTGGTTGTTGTATGTCCATATTGCGGATGTTGCACGCTATGTCAAAATTGGTTCTCCTATTGACATAGAGGCTCGTGAACGCGGCAACAGCACATATCTGGTGGACCGCGTAATTCCGATGTTGCCGGAGCATCTCACCAATAATGTCTGTAGCTTGCGTCCTGATGTCGATTCACTCACCCATACGGCAAAAATCAAATTGAGCGCGAAGGGTGAAATACTCGAAAGTTCAACATTCAGATCAATAATTCATTCAGACGCTCGTTTGATTTACGAGCAGGTTCAGTCGTTTTTTGATGGATCTAAAAAGCACGGAATTGATGCTGCCATTTGCGCCTCGCTAAAATCCATGCACTCGCTCTCCAGAATTTTACGAAAAAAGAGAATTTCCGAAGGCTCTTTGGATTTCACAATGCCCGAAGTTCGATGTGTTTTGGACGATAATGGCGATTGTCTGGATATTGTACAGCAGGGAGGATCGGAGGCATGCCAACTCGTCGAAGAGTTTATGCTGGTCGCCAATCAGGTTGTTGCGAAAATATTGATAGACGATGAGCGGGACGGGATATACCGAATTCACGAAGATCCCGATGAGGATGAGTGGAGGGAACTGGTGGAGGAACTTCGCATTCTGGGCGTGACCCCTCTCCCCCACTCTTTTAGTGAAATCAATAGCGTTATAGCCAAAATGAGCAAAAATCCAGGGGCGCACGCCTTCACAATCAAAATTTTGCGTAGTATGAAAAAGGCGATCTATTCGACCTCGCCCACCACAGGTCACTTCGGTTTAGGATTTGAATACTATACCCATTTTACCTCCCCGATTCGTCGTTATCCAGACCTGATTGTTCATCGCCTGCTGACCAGCATTGAGGACAACGACACTTCCTGCGCCCCCGATGAAAGCGTACTGAAAAAGATAGCTAAACACTGCACAGACACAGAGATAAAGTCGCAACAAGCCGAGCGTGAAAGCGTTGATATAAAGAGAATATCCTATTTTGACGGGCAACTTCGCGCCGGCAAAACCGGGCCACACAGAGGAGTTGTCGTTTCAGTAATTGCAAAGGGACTGCTGATCGAGCTAACCGACAGTTTACAGTCTGGGCTTCTCCCCTTTTCAGCCATGCGCAGAGATCATTTCGCTGTGGCGAAAAATGGGCTTTCCGCACGCGGACAACGCACGGGAAAGGTGTGGAAGGTTGGGAATAATGTAAATGTGAGACTTTCGAGAGTTGATTTGGAACGGCGATTTGTTGATTTTATTTTAGCCTGAACTGTTCATGAAAAATCAACCGCAGATGTCGTTGAGAGGATAGTATTGCACATATTAATAACAATGGACGGGATGGGAACACAGCGCAAAGGGTGAGATGACAAAAAGACGCTTAGATGAGATATTGGTTAAAGAGGGTATGATCAACGACCTGGAGACGGCCAAACGGACAATCATGGCGGGAAAGGTGAGGGTTGACGGCGAACGCGCCGACAAGCCCGGCTTTCGTTACTCCGATGATGTCGAAATTCATCTGAAGCGACCGGCACGCTTTGTCAGCCGTGGCGGCGATAAACTGGAGGCGGCCTTCAAAAAATTCAAACCCGATGTTCACGGACTGGTTTGCCTGGACGCGGGTGCGTCGACGGGAGGTTTCACCGACTGCCTGCTTCAACACGGAGCGGCAAAGGTTTACTCGGTGGATGTGGGCCGAGGACAACTACATCAACGACTGTTGCTGGATGAGCGTGTCATAATTATGGATCACACCAACGTGCGCCACCTCACACCCTCTGATTTCAGCGTTTCCCCGCAGTTCGCAGTGATCGACGCATCTTTCATATCACTCACAAAACTGCTCCCAGCTATTTGTCGCGTGTTGACTCCTGAGGCAAAAATCATCAGCCTCATTAAACCGCAATTTGAGGCGGAGCGAAGAGAGGTGGAGCCGGGCGGTGTTATCCGCGACCCCTCAGTGCATGCCTCGGTGATTCGCAAGGTGCGGGAGTTCGGAGAAAAAAACACCAGTTTATTATGGCGAGGACTAACTGAATCGCCTATAAGGGGACCCGCTGGTAATATTGAGTTTTTGTCGTATTGGGAGAAAAAGTGAGACGCATAGCCATAATCGTCAACTGCGGTAAAGCGAATGCGTCTGCTGTCATTCGGCGTGCCGAAACCTGTGCAGGGCAACTCGGTCTTGAGCTTTACACCTGCGATCAAACCTCAACGCTACTTCCCTCCTCCATCAAAGTCACTCCGGCGGAGATCCCATGTCTGGTCGATGCTGTCCTCGCAATCGGAGGTGATGGAACGCTTTTACACGCAGCGCGAACGCTGAACGGTGCAGACATCCCGATTATTGGAGTAAATCTCGGCAGTCTCGGATTTATGACAAGTGTGCCGGAGGAGAATCTTGAGAAAACCATGGATGCGTTGCGGCGCGACAATGTTGAGCCTTCGCGTCGCACAATGCTGGATTGCGTACTTCAACACGGTGGTGAAGAAATGGAACGCTGGACAGCCCTTAATGACATCGTCGTCGGCTGGGGTTCATCTTCGCGCATTATCACGCTGGATATCGCGGTGGACGGACAGAATGTGACCAGAACCATGTGTGACGGACTCATTGTCAGCACCCCCACTGGAAGCACAGGTCACTCCATGTCTGCCGGTGGACCTATTGTTCATCCCGAAACTCCAGCGTTTCTGATAACCATAATCTGTCCGCACACCCTCTCCAATCGGCCCCTTATCATCTCCGACACCAATCCTGTGGATGTGACCGTCAGCTCGGCTGAGAAATCACTTCTGCTGGCGATTGACGGACAGGATCGCTATCAGATCAATCAGGGCGACTGTATCCACATCGAAAAAGCCGACACCAGCCTTCAACTGCTCCATCTTCCTGAATATCGCTATTTCGACATACTTAAACATAAATTGCACTGGAGTGGATCTGTAGTTTAGCATGAACTATGTGAAAAAGGGATTCTCGCAACAAATACAGAAAGGAAATTAATATGAAAAGACTGAAAATGGGTATGGTTGGCGGCGGACCGGATGCGTTTATTGGCGAGGTTCATCGCAAAGCAGCACGTATGGACGGCAATGTCGAGATTGTGGCGGGAGCCTTTGACATCGACCCGCGAAAGAGCCGTAAGATGGGGCGTTCACTCGGAATTGACAAAAAGAGAACATACGACGACTTCAACGCCATGATTGTGGGCGAGTTGGCGTTGCCACCTGGAGATCGTATTGATTTTGTAACAATCGTCACGCCGAACAACTGGCATTTCCCGATCGCCAAAGCCTTTCTGGAGGCGGGTTTTCACATCATGTGCGAAAAGCCGATGACCATTTCGGTGAACGAAGCTCTAAAACTCAAGGATCTGGTCGCCAAAAAGCGGCGCGTGTTCGGACTTATGCACAACTATACTGGCTACCCCATGGTGAAACTGGCACGCGACATGGTAACCGATGGCGACCTCGGCAAAATACTGAAGATAACCGTAAAGTATCCACAAGGCTGGCTGGCGCGTCCAATTGAGCTTGACGGTCAGCAACAGGCATCCTGGCGCACCGACCCCAAGCAGAGCGGTGCGGCCGGTTGCATGGGAGATATCGGAACCCATGCCGCCAATCTGGCTGAATATATCAGCGGATTGAAGATCAGGGAACTCTGTTCAGATTTGACAACCTTCGTCAAAAAACGCCGGGTTGACGATGATGGCAATGTGCTGTTGCGCTTCTCGAAGGGAGCCAAAGGACTGCTACACGCCAGTCAGGTATCGATCGGCGAAGAGAACAATCTCTCCCTTCTGGCGCATGGAACCAATGGCAGCATCGAGTGGCATCAGGAACACCCCAACTATCTGCATGTACGGTTTTTAGATGCCCCCGAACAGGTGTGGAAACGCGGCAACCCATACGTCGCCGCCAAAAGCGCTGCGGCTGGACGTGCCACACGTCTGCCACCCGGACATCCCGAATCGTTCCTGGAGGCGTTCGCTAATAACTACCTCAACTTTGTCGACACTGTGCGTGCCCGCGACGAGTGGCGCAAGCCCACGGCACTGGAGCGCGACTTCCCCGGCGTGTTGGATGGTGTGCGCGGCATGAAATTCATAGAGGCAGTTGTGAAATCATCCAGACAGGGAACAAAATGGGTGAAAATATAATCCTGAGATAAAGCGGAACAGATAGGTTCCCCCATTCATTTGGTTTGACATAAATCCTGCATGGATGTAGGTTGACGGGGTGTAAACGGGAAATAATTTCAATAATAAAGACGCACAGGAGAAAAAATTATGAATTCAGGAAAGATGATGAGAATGACAGTGTTGCTACTGGCGGCGATTTTCGCGTCGCTTTTCAGTGCATGCGGCGCGGATAAAAAGATTGAGCTTAAGTCCGAGTTGCCGGATCCTCTTTTTCAGGGAACACCAAAGCCCATAAATATTCCCAATTTAGAAAAGATGCCCACAAAAAAACCCGCGCCATTCATGGTCCCTGAGGGTACTGTCAATCTCGCGCTCGATAAAAAGGTTGCAGCAAGCGATGAGTATCCGCTTATCGGCGAACCCGACATGGTCACCGATGGCGACAAGGAAGGTGTAGAGGGAACCTATGTCGAATTTGGTCCCGGTCTGCAGTATGTACAGATTGATTTGGAGAAGGTCTCCACCATTTATGCCGTTTATGTGTGGCACTACCACCAGCAGGCTCGTGCGTACCGTGATGTGATAATTCAAGTGAGTGACGACCCCGACTTCATTGAAGGAGTGAAGAGCATCTATAACAACGATCACGACAACTCAGCTGGCAAGGGTGTCGGCAAAGACCTCGCCTACATAGAGACCAACAAGGGACGGCTGATTGATGCCAAAGGGGTGAAGGCTCGCTACGTTAGACTGTACAGCAATGGTAGCACGAGTGGTGACATGAACCATTATGTTGAAGTTGAAATTTACGGAAAACCAGCGGAATAGATTATTTCCGCTGATAATAGTGTTGCTGGCGCTCTGCGCTCTGGGTATACGTGTATTCAGAATTGCGGAGCGTCCGCTCCATTGTGATGAGGCCGTTCAGGCCGTTAAATTCGGTAAATTGCTGGAGGACGGTTCATACGAGTACGATCCGCTGGAGTACCACGGGCCAACCCTCTATTATATATCTCTGCTGGTGACTAAACTGAGCGGAACTGAAACTTTCGCGGACGTGAACGCTGTTACACTTCGCATCCAGCCGGCCATCTTCGGTTCCGCTTTGATTCTGCTCATGATTCCCGTTGCCGGCGGAATTGGGCGTGGCGGAGCGGTCGTAGCGGCGGTACTGACTGCCATCTCTCCATTCATGCTCTTTTTTAGCCGCTACTACATCCAGGAGATGCTTCTGGTTTTCTTCACCTGCGGTGTCATTGTCAGTGCTTGGCTCTACACCCGCAAAAGAACTCCTTTGCGGGTAGCTCTGATTGGTCTCTGCTTCGGACTCATGTTCGCCACCAAGGAGACCTGCGTCATAGCCTGGTTCGCCATGGCTCTCTCCTTCGCCTTGACGGCTGGACGCAAAACACTCCGCATATTCAAAATGCATCCCTGGCATATCGTGCTGTTAATTTTCTCCGCGTTTTTCGCGGCTGGAATTTTTTTCTCATCATTCGGCACACACCCCGCCGGGTTGCTTGAGGCGGTTACCGCATTCCCCCGTTATTTCGCCCGCGCCGGCGGTGAGGGGCATGAACATTCTTGGTTTTACTACCTCCAGATTCTTTTTTATCACCGCCAGCAAGGAGTTTTCTGGAGCGAATGGTTGATTTTAATACTCGCCATCTGGGGCGGTGTGCGCGCCTTTCTGCCGAAAAAAAGCAACAACTCTACACTTCCCCGCTTCCTCACATTCTACACGGTCATTATCTGCGTCATATACTCCTCAATCCCCTACAAGACACCATGGCTGGCACTCAATTTTCTGCATCCGGCGATCATTCTGGCAGGGACAGGTGCCGCCGGGTTGCTCATCGACCTGCGCGGACGCATTGCGCAGACGGTTTGCCTGCTTCTGTTGCTCTGTGCGGGTGTTAATCTTGCACATCAGGCATGGCGCGGTTCTTTCTATTATTACGCTGACAAGCGCAACCCATGTGTCTATTCACACACATCGACGGACACGCCACGCTTCACTGCGCAACTTCACGATATCGCTGCTCTGCATTCGGAGGGTGTCGCGACGACTGTAAAGATAATCGCACCCGAATACTGGCCACTCCCATGGTATTTACGTGATTTTACGCGAGTTGGATACTGGCACACCATCCCTGAAAACCCTCAAGCACCAATCATAATAACCTCACCCGAAATGGTCGATGAGTTAAAATCAAAACTCCATGGTGACTACTTCACCACCATCTTCGGACTGCGTCCCGGTGTCCTGCTCTACGCTATTATTCGCCAGGATCTCTGGGATACCTACATAGAGGAGATAAGCCGATGAAAAAAAATCCTCCTCTCATTCATACATTCGCGCACGAGGCGATGGATAGTGTCTTCACAATATTGATATCGGGCGACGACGCGGACTATGCGCAACAGGCGACGACAAGCGCATTTGAAGAGCTTAACGCGCTGGAGCGGCATCTCAGCCGCTTCAACAAAAACAGTGACATCTCGCAAATCAACAATCTCTCAGCCGGAGAGAGCGCGGTTGTGGATCCGACAACCTTTGAATGTCTGCGAATATCAGCGGTGATGGGGGCTGAAACTGGCGGCGCGTTTGACATCGCCTTCCGGTCACGAACAATCCGTTCGCAAAACTCTCTTTTCGAACTAAACCCGAAGACTTTGAGTGTGAAATCTTTTCACGGCAACCTGAAGTTAGACCTTGGCGGCATCGGCAAAGGCTTTGCGCTGGATAAAATGGCGGAACTGCTCTCCGAATGGGATATTCGCTCCGCCATGCTTCGCTCCGCCACCAGCACCATTCTGTCCACTATGCCACCGCCTGGCGCAACTGGCTGGGAGGTTGAATTCGGACCAAGTGACACCCATCAAACGCTCTTTCTCAAAAATAATGCTTTCAGCGGCTCAAGCGTTGAGTTCAGGGGGAAACACGTCATTAACCCGCACTACGGGACACCCGGCGAAAAATCCGGCGCATGGGCACTTGCCTCCACCGGCGCACGGGCGGATGCCCTCTCCACCGCATTTATGATTATGAGTTCGGATGAAATAAGGGAATACATCTCAAAACATCCGGGAGTATCCGCCTGGATAAAATCCGCAAACGGGAAGATTGCCATGCACACGTAACGCGGAAGCTACGCAACCCGATACATCACCCATCCTCATCCCGTAGCGCAAAGCTCATATCCTCCGCCTCCTCCCAGACGGAACGGCTAACGAATATCGGAGCATTCTGCTGAAGCGCGATAGCGATGGCATCGCTGGGACGGGCATCTATATCCACCACTTTTTTCCCCAGCTCGTTCTCTTGCCTCACAATAATGCGAGCGTAAAACACGTCATCCTTAAGATCGCTAACCACAACTTTCTCGACTTTGGCATCCAGCCCCAGCAGAATATTACCAATGGTCTCATGCGTCAACGGGCGCGGAGTGGTCGCCCCTCCGACCAGCAACGCCAGTGAAGCACCAACGTCGCGATCAACAAATATCGCTATAATCTTCTCTCCGCTTTCGAGAAACACCCCGCAACCCGCCACGATGGTGGCGACACCCTTCACCCTCACCTTGATGTCGTCCCGATTCATCTTCTCTCTCCGCTTTTCAATCCGCCAACTCTGATTACTCACATTCAAACTTTAACCGACCCGAATTGTCGTCATCAACATCCGCAATAACATGCGCACCCGCCACCAGCGAACCTTCCAATATCTCGGTGGCCATCGCGTCCAGTATGACACGCTGAACAACTCTTTTCAACGGTCGTGCGCCGAAGGCTGGATCATAGCCCTCCCGCGCAAGCATCTCTGCCGCCCGATCCGTCAACGTCAACTTAATCTTTTTGTCAGCGAGGTACTTATTAACCCGTTTGAGCTGAATGTCAACGATTTTGCGCAACTGTTCCGGGCGCAAAGTACGAAAGAGAATTATGTCGTCAATACGATTGAGAAACTCAGGTTTAAAGTGTTGCTGCATCATCTTTTCAATCTCCCGCTTCAACGCGTTGTACTGCGACTCATCGTCCTCTGCCGCTGGCGAATCCAAAAGCTTTTCATGAATCAAAGTGCCGCCAATATTCGAGGTCATTATAACAATGACATTGCGGAAATCAACCGTGCGTCCCTTGCTGTCAGTCAAACGTCCATCATCCAGAATCTGAAGAAAGACATTGAACACGTCTGGATGAGCCTTCTCTATCTCGTCAAACAGAACAACTGAATACGGCTTACGCCGCACATGCTCGGTCAGATAGCCACCCTCTTCGTAGCCAACATAGCCGGGTGGCGCACCGATCAGACGACTTACGGCGTGTTTCTCCATAAATTCCGACATATCTACCCGAATCATGGCATGTTCATCATTGAAGAGAAACTCCGCCAGTGCCCGCGCCACCTCGGTCTTGCCGACACCGGTCGGACCAAGAAAGATGAATGAGCCAAGCGGACGGTTGGGGTCCTGCATTCCGGAACGTGCACGCCGCACGGCGTTGGAGATTGCCTTTACCGCTTTCTCCTGTCCGATAACACGACTGTGAAGACTCTCCTCCATCTTCAGCAACTTACTTTTTTCGCTCTCCATGAGCTGACCTACAGGGATATGTGTCCACGCCGAAATAACCTGCGCGATATCCTCGGCTTCCACCTCTTCTCGTAACATAGGGCTGTCTTTCTGCAAATCGGACAGTTTCTCCTGCGCCAATTTTATCTGCGTATTCACACCGGGCAATTGACCGTATTTGATCTCCGCGACCTTTTCCAGATTGTTGGCTCGCTCAGCCTGCTCGGCATTATTCTTCAGAAGATCACGGGCTGCGTTCAGCTTTTGAATTTCCGATATCAACTCTTTCTCGCGTTGCCACTGCAGTTTTCGCCCCTTACCATCCTCCCGCAGTTGAGCAATCTCTTTCGCGACATCCTCCAAACGCTCTCTGGATGCACCATCTTTCTCCTTTTTCAACGCCTCGCGCTCAATCTCAAGTTGCATAATTCGACGTTCCACCTGATCAATCTCGGTCGGCATACTGTCGATCTCCATCCGCAATCGGCTAGCGGCCTCATCTATCAGGTCTATAGCCTTATCCGGCATAAATCGGTCGCTGATATAACGATCCGCGAGCTGCGCCGCCTCGACCAGTGCCCCGTCCTGAATCCTAACGCCATGATGTACCTCATAGCGCTCTTTCAGACCACGAAGTATCGCGATGGTGTCCTCAATGCCCGGCTCATCCACCATTACAGGCTGGAATCGACGCGCCAAAGCTGCATCCTTTTCGATATATTTGCGATACTCATCCAGTGTGGTCGACCCCACACAGCGCAATTCGCCACGTGCTAACGCAGGCTTAATCATGTTGGACGCATCAACCGCCCCTTCGGATGCACCCGCGCCAACCAGGGTATGCAACTCGTCGATAAACAGGATAATACGGCCCTCGCCGTCTATCACTTCTTTGATAAAGGCTTTGAAGCGATCCTCAAACTCTCCCCTGAACTTAGCTCCTGCCAGCATTGCGCCGATATCCAGTGAAACAACGCGCTTCCCTTTCAAACCTTCAGGAACATCTCCGGCGATAATGCGCTGGGCTAAACCTTCCGCAAGCGCAGTCTTCCCCACCCCCGGCTCACCGATAAAGACAGGATTATTTTTGGTGCGACGCGAGAGAACCTGAATGACGCGCCTAATCTCCGCGTCACGCCCGATCACCGGATCCAGCCGTCCCCGCCGTGCCATATCCGTGAGGTCAATTCCATACTTTTTCAGAGTCTCATACTTATCCTCAGGCGACTCGTCCACAACCCGCTGGCTACCGCGCACACCCTGCAACGCCTGCATAACGGATTCCTTCTTTAATCCCAGCTCCGTCGCGATACGTGCGGTATCCGATCCGTCCATCTGAATGGCTGCCACAAAGAGATGCTCCGTGCTTATAAACTCATCCTTCATGTCAACGGCTAGTTTTGCCGCACTCTGCATAACCTCTCGTAGTTCATTCGAAAGATAACACTCCGTCGATGACCCGGAAACCTTCGCAATCTTCTCAAGCCGCTCCGTCAACACCAGCTTAAACCTTTCGCCCGAAACCTCAAGTCTCTCCAGTAATGGCAAAACCACGCCACCCACCTGCTCTGCCAGTGCCAGCAGTAAATGCAGGGGCGTAATCTCAACATGCCCATACCTCTCCGCCAGACGCTTCGCGTCCTGAATTCCTTCCCTCGCCTTAATTGTCATTTTGTCAATCTGCATAATAATAACTCCATTTCAATATTCATATAATCTATACTAATACTTAACACATATATAACGCATGTCTCATGCCAAACCGAAAATATATCTCTATCTTACTGCACTCCATAATATTAACATATTATAAAAAGAAAATCAAATGCGTCATCATGTCGCATCGCTCAACGAAGATCGTGTCGTTATGGCACACTTTCGGGCGAACGCAAATCGGACAGTACGAAGGCTGGTATACAAATATTTTGTTCGATGGAGTTTGAAATGATCGGAATACATGATATTCTCCGCGATTGGACAATGAGTTTAATTCAGGAGTTTGATTGGTATGAGTTCTGACAAAAAAACTGTATTAATTGGAGTTTCTGGTGGGATTGCGGCCTATAAAGCTGTCGATTGCGCCAGCAAATTATCACAGGCGGGATATAGTGTTCATGTCGTGATGAGTCCCGGTGCTTTAGAATTCGTTCGTCCGCTAACATTCGCGGCGGTTACGCAGAACCCTGTCATTGACAACATCTTTCCGTCCAGCTCTTCAGCCAGGGGAGAGGAGCTCTTTCCTCACATATACCCGGCCTCCAACGCAGACCTCTTTATACTGGTTCCAGCCTCCGCCGACATGTTGGCGAAGATTGCGCATGGCTTTGCCGACGACCCCGTCTGCGCTGCCGCCCTGACACTCTCCAAAAGTTGCAAAAAACTGTTCTGTCCGGCAATGCACGTCAACATGTGGTCTAACGGGGCGGTTCGCAAAAACGCAGTGGCTCTGGTCGATGCCGGCTGGGTACAGCTGGGACCCGTCACAGGAACTCTCGCCTGCGGTGCTGAGGGCGAGGGTCGCATGGTAGAGCCACTAAAGATTCTGGAAACTTTAAAGGGGTTGACACAATAACCCCCCTCCCCTCCCCCGTCAGCCTGTTCTAATTAGCAGAGGAAATTAATATGCGAATATTACACAAATTAAAATCTTTTCTCCCCGTGGTCATAGCACTCACCACACTCTTTCGCCCACTCGTTACCATAGCACAGAATGGAAGCCCTGAAAAATGGAAAGTAAAAATGTCATTGGGAATATCAATCGATAAAGGCAACAGCGACACAATGGACATAAACAGCGACCTGAAGTGCGCAAGGGAGACAAAAAAGCGGATATGGGAAGTGCTGGGTGACATAGACTATGGGAAATCCAGCGAAAAAACAGAGACTCAGGATGCCGAAATATCACTGGACTATAAACGTAAATTTAACCTCAACTACCTCAAGATCAAGACGGAACTTTTTCACGACCGCATTGCCAATACCGATGCCCGCACAACCACCAGCGTCGCACCCGGACGGTTCTTTGCAAAATCGGAAAAGGCGACATTCAATATAGATGCCGGCCCTGCATACGTGGGCGAATCGCGCACAAACGGCGACAGGGAAGAGTTTATGGGTATTTCAGCCTACGAAAATCTGGAATACAGCTTTTCCGATAGCTTCCGTTGCCTGCAATATCTAAAATATATGCACAACATCAAAGATGGCGATCACTACTTGCTGGAAACCAAAGTGTCTGTTGAGAACGATATAAACACACACTTCAGCCTGCGGATATCGTTGAAAAACTCGTACGATAACCGCCCCCCTGCCGATACAAAAAAGAATGACACAAAATTCACAACATCGCTAGTCTATAAGATGTAGCAACTCAAACCCTTTCTTGCCGACGCGGAGATATTGCGTTCTGTTTCTCACTCTTCGACGCAACTCACCCGTCCTTCCGCAAGGATGAGACGGCGTTGGCAACGGGCAGCTATCTGGCGGTTATGAGTCACTATCACGAGTGTGTGTCCAAACTCGCTTGTCAAATTCGTCAGTATTTCGAGAATACTCTCCCCCGTGTGCTCATCAAGATTTCCCGTCGGTTCATCAGCGAAGAGTATCTCCGGCTCATTCATCAACGCCCTGGCGAGGGCAACGCGCTGTTGCTCTCCGCCGGAAAGTTCTGTGGGTCGGTGGTTTGCACGATCCGCAAGCCCAACTCTGTCCAGCAAGCTTCGTGCCCGGTCACGGCTATCTTTCGCCCGCCGTAGCCAGCCGGAACCGGACATTGCTGGCAAAATGACGTTCTCCAGCACATCAAGTTCCGGGAGCAGATGATAGGCCTGAAAGACATATCCTATACGCAGTGAGCGCAATGCAGAACGTGCGCGGTCAGACATCTTGTAGACATCGCAATCCGCAATCCGAACCTCCCCCGAAGTAGGATGTTCAAGTGCGCCGAGGATGTGGAGCAACGTAGTCTTTCCGCAACCGCTCACTCCTGTTATCGAGAGCGTCTCGCTCTTGCGTACATCAAGTGAAACTCCGTTCAGAACCGCCAGTTTGTCTCTGCCGATTGTGAACTGCATGCGTACGTCACGTGCGGTCAGTAGTATATCGCCCCGCTTACTCATAACGCAAAGCCTCCGCCGGGTTCAGTCTGGCGGCACGCCATGCGGGAATTATACCGGCAAGTGTGCATATAGCCATCACTGCCACCCCTATCACTATCAGATCTCTCGAATTTGTACTTGCCGGAATCTCGCTGAGACGATACAGCTCTTTTGGAAAAAGTTCGAGGCTGAATGTGTCGGACAGAAAACGCAACAGGTTGTTTCGATACTGTACAACCAGCAGTCCTAATCCCGTACCGGTCAACAACCCGACAAAACCGGCAATCCAACCCTGCCAAAAGAAGACCCACATCACACTTTGAGAACTGAACCCGAGTGCTTTCAAAAGTCCGATCTCGTTTGTCTTCTGCACAGTGATGGTTATCAGTGTGTTCATGATACTGAATGCCGCCACAAGCGTTATAAAAAGAAGGAGGAAAAACATCATGCTTTTCTCAACATGCAGTGCTTCGAAGAGTTGCTCGTTCAACTCCATCCATGTCCGCGCCCGAAACTCCGGACCAAGTTGCGCCTTCATGCGTATTGCGACATCTTTTGCCCGGCGAGGATCTTTAACCATCACCTGAATGCCCTGAACGCCACGCTCAAGACCACACAGTTCGCGGGCGACATCCATCGAGCAGAGCAGATAGCCCATATCAAAGTCCCACATCCCCACATCGAAAATGCCGGCAATCGTCAATTCCTCTGGCAGATGAAACTCGTCAGCGTTCGCGAATTGCTGCGGCGAGTATACAAGAACTTTGTCGCCGACAAAAACACCCATTCGATCGGCAAGGTCTTTTCCTATAAGTATATTTTCATCCTCAACCGAAAACACACCCTCCACAATATGCTCAGGTATATGAGTTGTCCGACTCTCCATTTCTGGATCAATCCCTTTCAGGAACGGAGAGTGAATAGCCTGATTGTGCTGAATAAACGCCAGCCCATGACAGTACGGAGAGGCAGCAACGACATCCTTGTCCCGCTCAATCAGTTCAATAATCTCCGATGAATTGTCTATTGAACCATAGCTCTCGACGGTGATATGCGCGTTAAACCCTAGTATCTTATCGCGCCACATATCGTCGAACCCGCTCATCACCGACAGCACAATTATCAGCACCGCGACACCAATCATCACACCTAGAATCGAAATGAGTGTGACAACCGAAACAAATGTTCGCTTCGGACGCAGATATTTGAGTGCTAAAAATAATGAGAACGGTTTTGCCATGGTTTCACATAGTGGTTTTCTTCAAAAAGAGAGTCTGTCTAATTTTTAGTCCCGTCGCTTCAAGTGCGGGAAGAGAATCACGTCCCGAATGGAGTCCGCGCCAGCCAGAAGCATTATCAGGCGGTCGATACCGATGCCCATTCCGCCAGCAGGCGGCATTCCGTGTTCGAGCGCGTTAATGAAGTCGGCATCTATCTTCGATTCATCCCCGCCTGCCTGCTCCATAAAACGTTGTTTTTGAATGATCGGGTCATTCAGCTCGCTGTACGCCGGGGCGATCTCTCTGCCACCGATTATCAGTTCAAACACATCCACCAGATTCTCATCATCTGCGCAGGGTTTCGCCAGCGGTACAAGGCGGGCGGGAAGACGTGTCACAAATGTTGGATTGATTAGTGTCCTTTCAATCAACTTCTCAAATATCTCCTGAGTAACCTCAACAAAATCCCAGGTCGGATCTATATCGCATCCGAGTTCAGCTGCCTTTTTCTTCGCCGTTTCGAGATCCAGCTCAAACCAATCTTCACCAGCCCGCTCCTTTATCAGGTCGCTGTACGCGACCTCGCGCCAGGCATCTGGACGCAAATCCACCGGTTGCGCCTCCGTTCCGACCAACAACCCGCCAAAAACCGATTCCGCCACGTGTGTGATCAGCCCGAGGACAAGCGTTTTCATCGTCTCCACATCGCCATACGCCTGATAGAGCTCAATCATTGTGAACTCAGGATTGTGCGAGCGGTCAAGTCCTTCGTTTCGGAAGTTGCGGTTCAGTTCGAAAACCTTATCGAACCCGCCTACCAGCAGACGCTTGAGATAGAGTTCCGGCGCAATGCGCATAAACATGTCGGAATTCAGCGCGTTGTAGTAAGTCTTGAACGGTTCCGCCGCCGCGCCACCCGCCATAGCCTGTAGCATCGGTGTCTCCACCTCATAAAATCCGTCATTACGCAGATAGTCGCGAATCGCGCTTATCGCCTCCGTGCGCTTCCTGAAAAGCGACATGACTTCAGGGTTTGCGATAAGATCAAGATAGCGTTGCCGATAGCGAATCTCAATATCCTGCAGACCATGCCACTTCTCCGGCAACGGTAACAGCGACTTCGACAGTAACGTCCACTTTTCAATCTTGAGCGTTTTCTCGCCTGTGCGGGTCACAAACAACTCACCCTCAACACCAATAATATCACCGATATCCAATATCTTGAACGCCGCGAAATTATCATCACCAAGAACATTCTTCTGCGCGTAAACCTGAAAACGCTGCCCGCACTCCTGGATGTGAGCAAACGAACTCTTCCCCATCACCCGACGCGATACCAGCCGACCGGCAACCCTGACTTTCTTCCCCTCCTCAAAGGCATCCTCAATCAGCGCAATGGATATTGTCTCATTGTAACTCTCGCCAAACGGTCTATATCCCAACTCCTCAAGTCTGCGCATGTTCTCAATACGCTGCCCCCTGATCTCGTTCACACCCAGCTCTTCTGCCATAACACAACCCTTCAAATCTTTCATAGATTAAAGGGCGGAGAGTGTAAAGCCACGCCGCCAAACAGTCAATTGATTTCTGACTCTCGATTTATTCTTGATATTCCACTTCAATTCTGCTCAATTGATATCTGTTTCACAGAACTAAACAACGTTATGAGTGAAGAGAATTATAGAAGCCGCCTGAATGGCGCAAAAAGGGTGGTGATTAAGACCGGTAGCCGGGTGCTGGTGCGGCGCGACGGCAAGCCCGACACTGCCCGCATAGAGGCGATCGTCCGGCAGATCGCCAAATTGCGCGGCGACGGGGTCGAAGTGATACTCGTCTCTTCAGGTGCCATCGGCGCGGGAATGAACACGCTGGGCATCAAGAAACGCCCGGCAACCCTGCCTGAACTCCAGATGGCTGCCGCTGTCGGACAATCGCGACTGATCGCCATGTACGACCAGCTTTTCGTAGCCGAAGGCTGCCCCATCGGGCAGGTATTGCTGACTCAGGACGGACTCAAACAACGCGAACGCCACCTCAACGCCCGCAACACCATCCTCACACTGCTCCGTAACGGAATCATTCCCATCGTGAACGAAAACGATGCCGTCGCCGTGGATGATATCCGCTTCGGAGACAATGATATTCTGGCCGCGCTGGTCTCAATTCTGGTCGATGCCGACCTGCTTATTCTCCTCACCACCGTCAACGGATTACGCAAACCAGCAAAAAACGGTCAGACCCGGCGCGTGCCGTTCCTGGAAGATGTGACCGAAAAAGAACTGGCGCTCGATAACGGAAAGAGCGACACCCTCTCCAGTGGCGGAATAACCTCCAAATTACAGGCGGCCAAAACCGCCGCTGAAACGGGAACCAGCGTTGTGATATGCGACGGACGAATGCGTGACATCATCACCCGTGCAATCGCAGCAGAAGACGTGGGAACGCTAATCGCGCCCGCCACCCGTTCGAGCGGAAACATAAACAGGAGAAAACGCTGGATCGCTTTCTTTCACCGAACCAGAGGCACACTCATAATCGACAGCGGCGCACGCATGGCTCTTGCTGAAAAAGGCAGAAGCCTCCTGCCAATCGGCATCTCCTCCGTTGAAGGCTCCTTCCCTGTCGGAACCTCCGTACACATCAAAACCGCCGACGGCACTCTTGTCGCCCGCGGACTGGTTGAATATTCAAGTGATCAGATAAAACTGATAAAAGGTCGCAAAACCAGCGACATTGAGAGTATTTTAGGATCAAAAGAGTACGATGAAGTGGTTCACCGCGACAATATGGTGCTACTTAAACCGTCACAGGAAGGAATATTATGAACATTCATGACGAAATAGCTGTTATGGGAGTAAAAGCCGTCGCCGCATCACATGAGCTGTCAGGACTATCCACAAAAAAGAAGGACACCATTCTCGACGCTATGGCCGACGGGATCGTAAACGAAAAGAGCCAGATACTGGATGCCAACAAAGCAGACATGGATGCCGCACGCGACGGGGGAGTGAACGATGCCCTTCTGGATCGCCTGGAACTGACCGACGCTCGAATCGACGGCATGGTCAGTGCGCTCCGCAATGTGATTGCCCTTCAGGATCCGGTCGGCAGTGAGATCAGTAGTTGGATTCGCCCTAACGGGCTGAACATCCGCAAGGTGCGCGTACCTATTGGAGTTATCGGCATAATTTTTGAATCACGCCCAAACGTCACCGCCGAGGCGACGGCTCTCTGCTTTAAAACAGCCAACGCCCTCATCCTCCGTGGAGGAAAAGAGGCACTCAACTCTAACCGCGCCATCGTGAGCGCGATGCAA
>CAYTQP010000034.1:0-22575 GCA_964440175.1 uncultured Verrucomicrobiota bacterium | reverse complement strand
ACTCAACGTTCTTCCTCAATTTTACACACTACGCGATAGATTTTTTCTTTCACTCATTCGTCCAAAACAGCTAAATCCGTTTCACCTCCAGACTGTCCGCCGCCAGAACCTCACCACCAGTGATTTTTAGAGTTTTTGGGGCGCGTCAAAAAAATATGCCGACATTTTTTGATTTTTTGGGTGCAAAAACAGACTGTTTATGGTTCTGTTCACCTGTTGAGCATA
Source organism: uncultured Verrucomicrobiota bacterium (assembly GCA_964440175.1). Classification (GTDB taxonomy): domain Bacteria; phylum Verrucomicrobiota; class Kiritimatiellia; order CAYTQP01; family CAYTQP01; genus CAYTQP01. Next base: position 22,350 of record CAYTQP010000034.1, on the reverse strand, counting down.
TTGTTTTTCACACATTAAAATGATTCTTTCACCAATAGTTTTGTCAGGTCTGAGCCGTTGCGGGAAGAGGTGCTTTCGACGGTTTTTGTCGGTGGCGTTTCTTTGCGGTTGCCTTTGTGTGTTCAATGTTCATGCTCAATCAGCAACAACGGCGACAGTGGCGGCGCAACGCATTATGAGTCGTGTACACGCAGCCTTTCCGCCCGGCACACTTTCAATAGATGCGCAGTTAAAAACCAAAACGCGCGGTGGCGACAACGAGCAGACCTACGAGGTCAATATCGAATACGAGCGCGTCGGCGACACCCTCTCCGCAACCATGTTGTTGCGCGATGCCTTCGGCGGCGCGTTGGAGAAAATGGTCATCACAAACATTGGAACCACCAATTTGAACTGCGAATATTTCAAGGGCGAAAATCTCAGCCCCGCCCCCGCCCCGGATATGACGGCAAACATCGCAACCACCGATTTTCATTGGCAGGATCTGACGCTCTCATTCCTCTGGTGGCAAGAAGGAACGCTGACAGGAGCCGCTTCGCTGAAAAACAGGAAGTGCCACACCATCAACACGCGCGCACCGGTGGCGAATAAAAAAAATTCAGGGGTCAGACTCTGGATAGATGCCGAGATGTACGCCATGCTACGTGCCGAGTTCTACGATGCGAACGGGAAAACCATCAACCGATTTGATGTGAAATCTTTCGCAAAAACCAAGGACTTCTGGATGGTGAAAAATATCGACATGCGAACCTATCCGTCCGGACACAAAACAACTCTGCGCGTCCGCAAAGTGGACAGAAGTGAAACAAAGACAGGAGATGTGCTAAAATGAGAAGCGATAAAGTGAAAAAAGGATTTGAGAGAGCTCCCCACCGAAGCCTGATGAGGGCGACAGGTCTCAGCACCGAGGATATTGAGAAACCGTTTATCGCGGTCTGCAACTCCTACACCGACGCGATCCCCGGACATCGGCATCTGCGCGAGGTGGCCAAACTTATCAAAGAGTCCATTCGCGAGGCTGGAGGCACACCCGTAGAGTTTAACACCATCGGCATCTGCGACGGCATCGCCATGGGGCACAGCGGAATGAAATATTCCCTGCCGAGTCGGGAGCTGATCGCCGACTGCGTAGAGAGCATGGTGAACGCCCACCAGTTTGATGCCATGATCTGCATCCCCAACTGCGACAAAATTGTTCCGGGAATGATTATGGGTGCTCTACGTTGTAATATCCCGACAATCTTCGCGAGCGGCGGTCCCATGAGGGCCGGCAAAACAGCGGACGGACGCGCCGTTGATCTCGTCAGCGTGTTCGAGGGAGTAGCCGCCTACAAGAACGGAAAGATTGACGAGAATGAGCTGAAAACTCTGGAGTGCTCAAGTTGCCCCGGTGTCGGCTCCTGTTCGGGAATGTTCACCGCCAACTCTATGAACTGTCTATGCGAGGCCATCGGGCTGGCACTACCAGGCAACGGAACCATTCTGGCCGAAGACCCCGTCAGGGAAGAACTCTGGCGCACCGCCGCACGCAGGATTGTGGAGATGGTCGATGAAGACCTGAAACCGCGCGATATTGTCACATACAACGCCATCGACAATGCGTTCGTTCTCGACATGGCGATGGGCGGCAGCACCAACACCGTCCTCCACACGCTGGCGATCACTGATGCAGCAAACATCGATTACAAAATGGAGCGCATAAACGAGCTTTCCAAAAAATGCCCAAACATCTGCAAGGTCTCCCCCTCCTCAAACTACCACATAGAAGATGTAGACAATGCGGGTGGCATCAGCGCAATCCTGAATGAGATAAGCAAAATAGACGGGCTTCTAAACACAAGCCTTATGACTGTAACCGGGAAAACTCTCGGTGAAAACATCGCCAACGCCACAATCAGCGACACCGAATGCATACGCCCAATCGAAAACGCCTACAGTGCCGAGGGCGGACTTAGTATTCTGTCGGGAAATCTCGCTCCTGACGGCGCAGTAGTGAAAGGCGCAGGTGTCGATCCGAAGATGATGCGCTATACAGGCAAGGCCATCATCTTCGAGTCGCAGGAGGATGCCTGCGCGGGCATTCTGGCGGGGAAAATTAAACCCGGACACGTCGTTGTGATTCGCTATGAAGGACCGGTCGGAGGTCCGGGAATGCAGGAGATGCTGGCCCCCACCAGCTACATCATGGGTCAGGATCTAGGCGACAAGGTCGCGCTCATAACCGACGGACGCTTCAGTGGCGGGACCCACGGTGCCTGCATCGGGCACATCTCGCCGGAGGCGGCGGAAGGCGGCCCCATCGGACTGCTTGAAAACGGGGACGAGATCGAAATCGATATTCACGAACGCTCAATCAGGGTGAATCTGCCCGACGATGAACTCATCCGTCGCAAAGAGAACTGGGTAAGACCTGCGCCACGCTTCAAAACCGGCTGGCTGGCACGCTACGCCAGATTCGCCACCAGCGCCAATACCGGTGCTGTGCTGCGAGCAGAGTAAAGCCAACTGATGCGCACCAAAACAACATGGCTCTTACTGGCGGTGATTGCACTGCCTCTTCCCGCCCTGCTTGTCGGTTTAGGAAACGCGGATGTGACCCGGCACATGGAAGTGCTAACTCTCAGCACCAGCCAAGAGACCTGGCTACGCCAACACGAAGACGGCGGCTCCACATGGCTTACACCCACCCGGAATGGTCTTCCCCGAATACGCAAGCCTCCAGCAAGTGTCTGGATGAATCTGCTCGCGTGGTCGGGGATGAACCCGAAAAATTATGAGACGGAGGGGCTGGTACTGAGGGGACGGTTGCTGGGGGTCGGGTTCGCACTGATAATGCTGGCATCTATCTTCTGGCTCGGCTGTCAACTGCGAAATTCCAAACTCGGATTTTGCTCAGCTCTCATCGTCGCCGCCACCCATGCATTTCTGCATCAGGCGCGCCTCGACTCCTACGACACACACCTGATGGCGTGGTGCACTCTCTCAGTTGCCGCCGGACTCCGCGCAATCCGGGGCGAACGCAACAACCGGATATTCATTCTCGCCTCGGGAACCGTCGCCGCTCTGGCGTTTTTAACCAAAGGCCCCATCTCGCTGGTGCACATCGTCATTCCCCTCCTTGCGATGGGCATCATTCAGCCGAAAAAGATTGCCCACACACTGAAAACCGTCGGCGGCGCGACCCTGATCGCCCTGTTACTCGCCGCCCCTTGGTATATCCACCTCTACGTCTCACAAAAAGAGGTTCTGCCAATTCTGCTGGGCGAATATCGCGCCACGCGCACCGACTGTCAGCCAATCTGGTACTACGCCGGGCTGTTCGGCATGATATTCCCCTGGACATTCTGGTTGATTGCCGGATTAACCGCACCCTTCAAAGAGATGGACAGGAAACAGAGGCTGAGTATGCTCATTCCCTGGTGCTGGTTTATCGCGGTATTTATCGCAATGTCCATTCCCTCCGCCAAACAGCAACGTTATATTGTGCCAATACTCCCTGCCGTTGGACTTCTCATAGCCAACGTCTGGTTGAATACCGATTTCAGGCGGCGCGGAATGCGGATACTGCGTATTCTGCACTGGTCTGTCCTTATTCTTCTCTCCATCCTGCTTCCGCTCTTCATGCTCTTCCAAAAACAATTGATAAACGCGGGCGTACTGGAGAGACCCGACCTCCCCGGCGTAAACCCGGTACTCGCCGTTTTGGCGGGGATCGCTCTCATAATTATCGCAACTGGCGGACTCGGGGCACACCTGCGCGGCAAAAAAGTGACAGCACTGACCGCCACAGCATGCTGGATGACACTGGCATTCGCCACAGCTTACACCTGCTACGTCCATTCATATCATTCCGTCTATGCGGGAAAACAGGACTGTGAGCACGTTATGCGCATCGTCGGCGACAACCACTTGCACTATCTGCACGTTCAGCCGCCACCCAAGGTCAGCCCCGACGAGAAATTCCTCTTCTACACTCGCCGAATCGTGCCGCCCGTGACAGAAGAAACTTTAGGTTTAACCAACGTCAGGTTTGTAATCACATGCCGGGAGCCTGAGCAAAAACAGGTGCTGAAAGACCTCGGTTATCGGCAACTTATGAATTTTCACGACGGACGCCGTCCGCGCTCCCTCTACGAACACATACCGGAAAACAATCAATGATGCTGCAGATGTTGAACGCGGACTGTTAATCAATTGGCAATATCGCGAACTTGTGCTAAACAAACAATGAAATGACAACTGGAAAACATATTCTGGTGGTTGAGGATGAATCAATCATCGCTGAAAATATTATATACGCCCTCAAAACCGACGGTTTCCATACCTCCTGGTGCGTAACCGCCGGGGAGGCACGCGAAATCATTGCCGACAAGAATGTGGATCTTGTTATTCTGGATGTCGGGTTGCCCGATATGAACGGATTTGACTTGTGTCGCGAAATACGCCAGACATCTTCAATGCCCGTCATCTTTCTGACCGCACGCACGGACGAAGTCGACCGCATTATAGGCTTGGAACTCGGCGGTGACGATTATGTACTCAAGCCCTTTAGCCCCCGGGAGCTGACCGCCCGCGTCAAGGCCGTACTTAGGCGCAGTACGCGCCGTACCCTCGCCAAAAACAACGCCTGTCATTTTTCGATAGACCACCACCGCATGTTGATATCCTACTACGGAATCCCACTGGAACTCTCCCGTTACGAATACCGCATTCTGGAGATACTCATCGGGCGACCCGGCTGGGTCTTCTCACGAGACACACTGATGGATCTGGCGTGGGAGGAGCCGGAAGCCAGTCTAGACCGCACCGTGGATACACACATCAAACGGCTACGCGCCAAGCTACGCGCCGTGCGACCCGATAAAGACCCCATCCAAACCCGCCGTGGCGCAGGCTATTTGCTGAGGGAGACACAGTGAAAATACGTACACGTCTGACACTCCTTTTCTTGCTCCTCGTTGGACTCAGTGTCCATAAACTGGTGAATTGGATACTGGCCGATTTGCGTCCCCTCTATCTCGCCACCATGGAAGAATCGATGATTGAAACCGCATCCATGCTCTCCTCGCTCGCCACAACTGGAATGAAAAACGAGCGCTTAGACATTGAGAACTTGCGAGCCGCAATGGAACAAGCCGCCCACCGATCTTTCAACGCTCAAATATATGAACTCTCAAAAACAAATATCAACATGCGCGTGTACATAACCGACCGCAACGGAATTGTCATTTACGACTCACAAAAAGACGGAGATGAGGGGTGCGATTACTCAAAATGGAACGATGTCTATTTGACGATGAATAATCAATATGGGGCGCGTGCAACTCGGACTGATCCTGAAGACCCGAAAACCCTGACCCTCTACGTGGCTTCCCCCATAGTTGTCAACGATCAAATCGTGGGAGTTCTCTCCGTCGGCAAATCTGTTGAAAGCGTAGTCATATTCCAGAACACCGCCCAGCGCAATATTATCCGTTACGGCATAATCACTAGCGCGGCAATCATTTTCATGGGAATTATTTTCTCCTCCTGGATCACCTCGCCCATCGAAAAATTAACGGCGTACGCCCTCGCCGTACGCGACGGCAAACGCCCGATTATGCCAAAACTCGGGCACAGTGAAATCGGCAAGCTTGGGGAGGCATTTGAGGATATGCGCGATACGCTCGAAGACCGTCAATACGTGGAAAACTATGTACAAACACTCACCCACGAAATGAAGAGTCCTCTTTCCGCCATTCGGGGAGCCGCCGAGTTGCTCCAGGAAGAGATGCCTCCCGACCAGCAACAACGATTCCTTGCCAATATTCAGACAGAGACCGGACGTATTCAAAATCTAATAGACCGCCTCCTGCTCCTCTCCGTACTGGAAAGCCGCAAAGGAATCCTGGACGCAACCCGGATAAACCTTTCCGATCTGCTGAAAGATATCGCCTCAAGCATGTATCCACAGCTAAAATCCCGACAGACAACATTACACTCCAAAATACAGGACTCCATAATAATAACCGGCGAACTCTTCTTTCTCCGTCAAGCAATTGTGAACCTCCTTCAAAACGCGATAGATTTCACCCCCAGAGGCGGCTCAATCACCTTAACCCTCCAGAAAAAAAATGAATCAATTGAATTAACTGTCAGCGATAGCGGTTCTGGTATCCCCGACTTTGCGATCTCCCGTGTTTGCGAACGCTTTTACTCTCTTGCAAGACCTGACACCGGCCTCAAAAGTTCAGGACTGGGATTAACATTTGTCCGAGAAACAGCGTTACTGCACGACGGAGACATAGAAATCGCCAACAACCCCGACGGAGGAACCCGCGCCACCCTGCGCCTCCCCCTCACCACCTCGACACAACTTCCTTAATAAACACAATTACTTATAGATTGAATAACGTGAAAAGGAATATGCTCCTTTCTCGCTTATTCCCAATTTTATTCCAGGGCTTTAATCGCTTATCGGCAGACCTCAATATCAGATTTTGCCACCCGTCTGAACAGAATGTCACCGTCAGCCTCCTACACGGAGAGAGCTTCCCTCAGCTTATCGACACAATCGGTCTTCTCCCAGGGAAACTGTGATCTGCCGAAATGACCATAGGCGGCAGTCTGCTGATAGCTCCATCCATCGGGAGTGAGAAGTCCGAGATTTTTGATTATTTCGGCGGGTCTAAAATCAAATATCCCACTCTCTATCAACACTTTTTCAAGAACATCATCCTCCTTCATCCCTGTTCCATAAGTGTCGAGATTGATGCTAAGCGGCTCGGCCACACCAATCGCGTAGGCGACCTGTATCTCACATTTACCGGCAAGCCCGGCGGCGACAATATTCTTTGCCGCATAACGTGCATAATACGCCGCAGAACGATCGACCTTGCTCGGATCTTTCCCTGAAAACGCACCGCCTCCATGACTGCCGACACCGCCGTAGGTGTCGACAATTATTTTGCGCCCCGTCAAACCTGAATCACCGTTAGGACCCCCGTTCACAAATCTGCCGGTCGGGTTTATATGATAGCAGGTGTCCGGGGTCAAGAGTCCCGTTGGCTCCAGAACATTCCGCGCAATAGCGGTGATATCCTTTTGGATGCGTTCCAGCGGAACATCATCGGTCTGATGCGAAATAACGACAGTTGTTATCTTGCAAGGTTTTCCATCTTTGTATTCTATCGACACCTGTGACTTGGAATCCGGGCGCAGATAGGGAAGCTCTTCATTCTTTCTGATCTTCTGCAACTCGTTCAGAAGTTTGTGACTGTATGCAATCGGCGCCGGCATAAACGCTTCGGTTTCATCGCTGGCGTAACCGAACATCATCCCCTGATCCCCCGCTCCCTGCTCGTGATGGAGCCCTTCTCCGGCGGTAACACCCTGCGATATATCAGAGGACTGTTCGTGCAAACGATTTATGTATTCCAAAGTTTCGGCGCAGAAACCAAGTTCTTCGCGGTTGTAGCCGATTGCTGCGACCACATCGCGGGTTATCTTCCCCGTGTCAATCTCATCAAATCCATCACATGTGACCTCTCCTGCATTCACAACCAGATCTGTCGTCACCAGCGTTTCGCAGGCGACTCTGCTCTTGCTGTCCTTTGCGAGACACGCATCTAAAATTGCGTCTGAAATCTGATCACAAACCTTATCTGGATGACCTTCTGACACCGATTCGGACGTAAATACGTGATCTACTCTGATTTTACTCATCTATTGCACTCCCGGATTCAATATTGTTGCTTTCTTAAAAACGGGGCAGTATACCAGTATTATATATGATTGTAACGATAAATATAATAAAAACAGGCGTGCTTTTATAATCAAAACCCTGGCGTTTTACTTTGCAATCAGGATAATCTCGTTTTTGTGAAATAAACGCTTGTAAAGAAAAGGCAAGTTGTGTAAAAGAGTTGCATTACAGACTGAAAAACTGCGGGGTGGAGCAGCTTGGTAGCTCGTCAGGCTCATAACCTGAAGGTCATTGGTTCAAATCCAATCCCCGCTACCATTTTTTTGTGATGGCGCAACTGTTCACGAACGGATTTTGAACAACACTCATAATCTTTCGGGCGGGAATGAGGCATAAACCTTTCGACAAGTATCTTCAATCTCTCTATTATCCCCAGCATGATTAAGTTGATAAAAAGGGAAGAGGTTTTACGTTTAACGGGTGCAGGCGGACTGCTTCTGTATGCAGTGCTTACACTTGCCCTAATCATTCTTGCCGACTCTCTCCATTCATTCCTGCACGTCAACGAGCAAATCGGGAGTGATATCCCGATTGCTGAAGACCTGATTGAAGACGCAGCCCACGACGGGATAATAGATATTTTCAAAGGCGGCAAATATAAAACAATTATAGCCACAGGCACTCCGCTAACGCATGGAATCACGCTGCCACCCTATGACAATTACGTAGAGTTGACACACATGCGGCGGCTGACGGCAGGACTACCACTGGAACAGATGCTGACCGCGTCAGCAAGAGATCACCGCATGAACCGTACCCGCGCCCCGATGACGACACCATGGCACTCCCATGATATATATCGAAATGTGCTGAAATCGGAATATTCGATTGGCATCATCTCTATCGATAATTCAAACTTCACAGCCAGAGGTCGGTGGCTCTACAGCAAAGGTGTTAAAAGCGCGTTGTCAGAATTGTTTGCCTATGTATATAATATCTGCTTCACTGCATTTAGAGTTTTTAATATGGGTACTGTTTATAGTTTTTAATATGGATGCTTATATATATATCTTTGGATGCCTGCTCTCGTATCTGCTGGGAAGCATACCTTTCGGCTTCCTGATCGGGAAGTACAGGGGTGTGGATGTCCGTCAGCGTGGTAGTGGCAATATCGGTGCCACCAACGTTCTTCGAACAGTCGGCAAGCGCTGGGGGGCACTGGTACTTTTTCTGGATCTTTTGAAGGGGTTTATATCCGCCTGGTTCATACCAATTGTTATGGCAGCAATATATAACACCTCCCCACCCTATCTCATCGGACTGGCTTGCGGTTCCGCCGCGATCGCCGGTCACAACTATCCAGTTTATCTGAAATTCAAGGGTGGCAAAGGGATAGCAACGACAACAGGCATGCTTGCGGGCATCGCCCCCGCAGCCTTTATCTGCGGAATTTTAACCTGGCTGATTCTCTTCCTCTCAACGCGCTACGTTTCTGTCGCATCAATCGGTGCCGCAGTCGGCGTCACTCTGTCAGCATGGATACTCAAAAGCCAGGGAAACTCTGTGCCGATTGCACTCTCTATCATCGCCGCAGTCATAATCCTGCGGCATCGCTCCAACATAAAACGACTCATCAACGGAACTGAAAACCGTCTGACATTTAAAAAGAAGAAAAGCGAAAGGAATGACTGATGCTGAACACGACCGTAATCGGTGATGGTGGCTGGGGCACAGCACTGGCGCTCGTCCTGCACGCCAACGGACATCGCGTCCGTGTCTGGGGAGCGTTTCCCGAATATACGGCAAGAATCAATGCTTCCAAAGAGAATACTGTGTTTCTTCCCGGCGTAAGGTTGCCGGAAAATATTCGCTTTCTCTCGGAACCCGGCGCGGCGGTCCAAAATGCCGACGTGGTGGTTCTAGCCTCCCCGTCGGAGTTCTATTCCAGCGTTCTTGATAAATTCAAAGATACTATTCCCACCGCCGCACTGGTTGTGAGTGTGACAAAGGGATTGGACAGAAAGACGCATCGCCGCATGACCGAACTGGCTGAGCTTGCAATCGGAAGCGGTCCGGTCGCAACGCTGTCGGGGCCCAGCTTCGCAGATGAGGTCGCACGCAGAATTCCCACCGCCGTTCTTATCGCCTGTAGCGACACGGCGCGGGCGAAGAATCTGCAACGTGTCTTTTCCAGCGATATATTCAGGGTGTACACCTCTGATGACCCAATCGGCACAGAGCTGGGTGGCGCACTCAAGAACGTTGTAGCCATCGCCGCCGGAGTGAGTGACGGAATCGGATATGGGCACAACAGCAAGGCCGCCCTGATAACACGTGGACTGGCAGAGATGAAGCGGCTCGGCTGCGCACTGGGCGCTAAACCGGAGACATTCTCCGGTCTCAGCGGAATGGGAGATCTACTCCTGACCTGCACCGGGAAGTTGAGCAGAAACCGCAGTGTAGGGGAACGACTCGGCGGCGGCGAAAAAATCGGAGACATTCTCGGCAGCATGAAGCAGGTTGCTGAAGGCGTATGGAACTCAACTAACGTCCAGGCACTGGCAAGGGAGCATAACGTCGATGTTCCAATAGCCGAACAGGTATACGCAATAATTCACGACGGCAAAGACCCGCACGACGCAGTGCAATCTCTGCTAGCTCGCGACCTGAAACCGGAGGCCGAATAAGATATGGACTTTGACTATAAAAGAAGAATTTTATCACGCGAAGAGATGAAGCAGAAACGCACCGCACTTGCAGAAGGTGGCAAAACCGTTGTCTTCACCAACGGCTGTTTCGACATCCTGCATACCGGACATCTGCAATATCTGACTTTTGCGCGAAATCAGGGTGACTGTCTCGTTGTCGGCATCAATTCCGATGCCTCAGTGCGTCGCAACAAAGGTGAAACGCGCCCCATCATCCGGGAGCTGGACCGCGCCACCATGCTGACAGGACTGAAACCAGTGGATTATGTTGTCATTTTCGATGAAGACGAACCGCGCAACCTGATTGCCACGATACTCCCCGATGTTCTGGTCAAAGGCAAAGACTGGGCACATTATGTCAGCGGACGGGACATTGTTGAGGCTAATGGTGGCAAGGTGGTTCTGGCCGACCTGGTCGATGGTCAGTCAAGCACAAATATAATTGAGAAGATTACAAACTCCCCCTGCGAATAAGGGCGGCGGGAATGAAAGGTTTAGAGAGATGAGTGATTTATTTATAGTGACTGGCGGAGCCGGATTCATCGGACGGAACATCGTATCCGCGCTGAATACGCGCGGAGAAAATAATATCATTATTGTAGATCGCCTCGGAACTGACGAGAAATGGAAAAATCTGCGCGATCTGAAGTATGCAGATTTCATCGACAAATCCGACTTCCGCACGGCGGTGAACCAGGGCGGTTTTGAAAAGGCGACAACCCTGTTCCACATGGGCGCGTGCAGTTCAACCACCGAGACAGATGCCGACTATCTTCTGGACAACAACTACGCCTACACTCGCGACTGCTGCCGCTGGTGCGACAAAACCGGAACACGCTTCATATATGCCTCCAGTGCCGCCACCTACGGTGACGGGAGTCTTGGATACAGCGACAGCGACGAACTGACACCCAAACTGCGACCTCTGAACATGTACGGTTACTCCAAGCATATGTTTGATCTATGGGCATTGAGAAACAATCTGTTCAAGACCATTGCGGGGCTGAAATATTTCAATGTTTACGGACCTTATGAAGACCATAAAGGTGATATGCGCTCTGTGGTAAACAAGGCGCATGGTCAGATTGTGAAAAACGGCGAAGTTGGACTGTTCAAATCGTATAAACCCGACTGTAAAGACGGCGAACAGGTGCGCGACTTCATTTACGTGAAAGACGCAGTCGCCCAAACGCTCTTTCTGCACGATCATCGCGATGTCTCAGGACTATTCAACTGCGGAACGGGTCGCGCCCGCACATGGGTTGATCTGGCTACAGCCACATTCACCGCGATGAACCGTGAGATAAATATAAGTTTTATCGACATGCCAAAAGAACTGCGCAAAAAATATCAATACCATACCGAAGCTGACATGACAAAAATACGCTCCGCCGGCTTCAACTCCGAGCTTACGTCTCTCGAAGACGGGGTGAAAGACTACGTTCAAAGTTATCTTGACAGGCTCACAGCCATTCCATAAACTTTTTTAAAAGAAGTGGCTAACCTCACGATTTTATATAAAGTCGGCTATTTTCATTAACGCCTCGGTATTAGTCTTGCAACGGCAATTGTTTACATAAGTTGAGTTGTTTATTTAAAGGAAGCGTCCCAAAAATTGTTAAAACTCCATGTGATCACCACGGATTTCATCTCCTTTGCCCTTTTTATTGCTTCGCGATCAAGTCTTGATTTTTGAGAAGCGTCCCGTTCTTTCGATGATGAGGTTATGGCACACGGCTTCTCTCAAAAGCATAAGACCTCCGACATGTCTCAAATACGACCCATCGAAAACAAAATTTATTTTTTGACTTCAGGGTTGTAACACAAGCTGACTTCAGTCTTTTTTGTAATGTGCGTATTCCTGTCTTAACAGGAGCGATTGTATGAGATACTTCTCTATTTATGAATAATTCAAATCGGGAAATTGCTGTTTTTAAAAAGTGATAATTTCGATTTTTTTTGTAATCACCCGGTTTGTGTGATAGAGTGTTGTAAACCCATTGCGAATGGCTGTGGAGTAACAGCTTATATAAAGAGTGATGGATATGCGGAAAACCAAAAAATGGAGTTCGTTATGAGAAGTTTTACATTACTGGCAGTCCTGCTCAGCCTAACCGCCTGCATCGCCATCACGGGATGCGATAGTTCAGATGCCACCGGCGGAGATCGAACCGAATTCAAAAACGAGTCAAGCGCAACCGTGACCGTGAGTCCGGGACCCGGGGAATCATTCGAAAGGTTTATTTTGAATCCTGCTCAGTCACACAAAGTCAAGCGCGAGGGAAGCAACATAGACTACCGTTTCACCTCGACAAAAAGAGTCTCCAATGTGGATGTCACCAACATTGAAGTCCTCTTCATCGACCCCATCAACCTTTGATCAGACGGCAAACTGACGAAAAATGTCAAAGGGTGAATTATAAATTTAATGTCACATATAGTGGTCTGTTTTAATTTATGAGATAGTTTTGAGTTCGTTTGCGAAAAGTTCGCCGGGCGGTATAAAATTGACGATTTTGCGTGGAGTGTTATTAATCAAGTTATTGATTTGAATATTCTGCGGAAGTGCTGGTATCCGCAAGACCTTTCGATGCTGTTGAAGGGTCTTCAAGATACTTGTCTGTATTTCATCCTGTAGTGTGTGACAAAACTATCTGTGTTTGCGTTCAGCCATGAGTAACAGGATCGCTTTTGACCCATGGAATTATCCATTGACCGATATAGCTGTAGGTCGTCTTTGCTCACGCTACGTTTTAATGCGGGTCTGGAACACATGGAAAACGACTACATCAGCACACGAAATGCTGTGGCACAACTGGATATTAAGCAATGTCGCAACGTGACTTCATGCCGAAAAGGATCACACCGTCTTTTTATTTTCCAGTTCTCGGGCGATCCGAAAGTTGCATGCGATGAAATGCGCTTGCAAAATTGAGCGAGAACACACAGCCTGCCTCTGGCTGGTTTAACTTCATTTTTCATGCCAGCCTGAACTTTTCACAAGAGATACGTTGCAAACGTGCATCTCGCCGTGACGTTTACGAATAGAACGAACCAGCCGTTTTAGCTCTTCACGAGAGTTATGCTTCCATTCAGCTTAATTCCCGGTTTTGACTTATCTTTTCCGAGATGCACACTGCAGTCGCCTACATAGATATTGAACTGACCGGGTTCCACAACGCGTTTGTTACTCAAATCCAACAACCACAAACTCTCCTGCGGATCGACTTCAAACCGCACAGTCTTGGATTCGCCTGGTTTAAGGGAGATGCGCTCAAACCCACGCAGTCTAAGGGAATATGTTATTGTGCTGGAGAGAACATCACGGATATAGAGCTGAGCAACGGTGTCCCCTGCCCGCTCACCGATATTCTCCACATTGCAGCTGACAATGAATTTAGTGTGAATGGTCGGCTTCCTCTTCTCCTTTTTCCCCGGCCAGTCGATATTCAAGCTGCTGAATTTAAACTTTGTGTAGCTCAATCCGTATCCAAACGGATAGAGCGGGTTGTTGGCGGAAATGTTGTTGAAGCCCTGTTGAGAATTCGGCGTTGCCGGGAAGTTGAGTTCAACCTGCCCGGCGCACTTCAAGAAGGTGGCAGTGAGATGTCCGCCGGGGTTGAGGTCACCAAACAACGCCTCGGCTATGGCATCACCACCAAACATGCCGGGATAGAAGGCATGTAAAATAGCATCTGCCTTTTTCTGCGCCCAGTTAATGCTGTTCGGGCGACCGGAGATGTGAACAACCACAGTGGGCTTGCCTGTGTCACACACCGCCCGGATAAGATCGTCCTGCCGACCGGTGAGGTTGATACTGGTACGTGAACGGTTCTCGCCACTGGTAGACTGGTTGCCCTTAAAGGCGTTGGGAAGATCACCAACGACACAGATAACAACATCGCATGTTTTGGCCACCGCCACCGCCTCATCAATCTGCTTGCGCTCCTTTTTAGATGGCGGCAACCACATCAGCTCATTTTCGACACCGCGCGAACTGACACGCTCACATCCCTTGGCATATTTAACTGTTATTCCGGCGGCTTTACACCGCTTTTTCAGCCCTTCTAAAACGGAGACAACATGAACATCCAGCGGACCATAATGAGCCAGGGCGTGCCGATGCTCATCCGCGTTCGGACCACAGACAAAGATCGATTTAACCTTTTTATCCGAAAGCGGCAATACCCCCTCGTTCTTCAGCAACACCAGCGATTCACGTGAGGCGCGACGGGCAACACGAAGATTCTCTCTGCTCATAACAATCTTATCAGCGGCTTTAATGTTGCGATACGGGCGGTCAAAACGACCCTGCCAGAATTTAACTCGCAAAATGCAACGCAAACGATTGTTAATATCCGCTTCAGTCAACCGTCCTTTCTTGACGAGGTTGCGTAGCGGTCCAAGATATTTGGAGGGGTGAGCAAAATTGCAACGGACATCCAGTCCCGCTTTGACCGCCTGATAGACGGCCTCTTCAAAATTACGCACTGTGTGATGTTTATTGTGGAGATAGGAGACCGCGCCAGAATCGCTGACCACATAGCCTTTGAAACCCATTCTGTCACGCAAAACCTCTGTCAGATAGTAGTGACTGCTGACAATCGGCATACCGTTATAGTCGTTGTAGGACGCCATCACGCCCAGGGCATTGGCCTGCTTGATAACGCGCTCAAACGCCCAGAGATGAATATACTCTGTTTCTCGCTCTCCGCACTGGGGATCGCAACGCGAATTACCTTCACGTGCGCCTTTATTGTTGGCGTAGATTCCGTAGTGCTTCATGGTGGAGACCACTCTTTTCGACTGTATACCACGCACCATCTGAATACCCAGCTCACTGGCCAGAAAAGGACTCTCTCCGTAGCTCTCTTCGCAACGACCCCAGCGCGGGTCGCGCATGACATCCATAATCGGTGAGTAGCAGTTGGAATATCCAAGTGCTGCCGCTTCCGCACCGGTGACTTCACCCACTTTGCGAACAAGTTCACGATCCCAGGTTGAACCTATCCCTAGCTGGGTCGGAAAGTTGCTCGCCTTAGTGTTCTCAATACCGCGGATTCCCTCGTTTGTGAAATCAACCGGAATACCCAGACGCGTCTCCTCAATGAAAAATCTCTGCACCTCGTTCAACGCCCAGGCGTGTTTCGATGCCGGCCACAAAAACTTGCATCCGGGAAGTTTCTTTTTAAAATAGTTGAACCCGTTCAGATGCTCGTCTATGGCGCCGATCCCGTTTTTCCAAACTTCTTTTGTCTTCCACTTTTTGGTGGGCAGGAAATCCTTGCAAACACGACTGTAACCATAGAGAGTGACCATCTGCGCGGTCTTCTCTTCCATGGTCATCTGCGAAATGAGGTCTTCCACTCGAACGTTAATATTCGCGTTCGGATCTTCGTAAACATCTTTATGCCCGTTCTTGTTGAGATCAATCCAGCCATTTCTGTAAATATCCTTACGGATAATCACCGCCTTGTTTTTGCTCATACACTTTTCATACGTCGGAGAGTAGAGAAGGTTCTCCACCTTTAGTGGCGCGTCACCGCCATAGTTTCGTCCCGTGTCATCATTCTGTTGCGCCAAGCATATCAAACCGGCAAACGCAACACCAAAAACCGCCAACAATAATATAATTTTATCTCTTTTCATTATAATAACATCCCCGCTTTCATTAATACTTAGCTTTTTATCTCCTGTGCCGGTGTTTCGGATCGCACTCCCTGTTGGCAAACTCCGGCTTAAAATAATTCTTCGGCGACACGGAATCCAGATAAACACCAAAAATTCTAATGGTGGGACACGCCCGCGCCTCCAAAATAGTCAGTCTCACTTTAGATGTTTTCACCTTCGGAATACGATCCAGTTTACGTCGACCGATTGTGGTCTGCCTACTGACAACATCCCAGCGGTCATGTGAACTGTTCCATATCTCCACCTTATATTTCGAGACCCGTTGTCCAAGTGCTATCATCTCCTCCATACGGATAACATTGAACTCAACCTCCTTATCCCACTCCACAGTGAGAGCGGCGGAACAGATACCGTCATCCGTCGCCCAGTATGTCAGCGGATCATCGTCCAGTGCCGCGTCCGCTCCGTAAACAGAGGAATTGGCACGCACATTACTCGCCGCTACATCCGCCCCGACCGCAATATTTACACTGAAAATAGAGTCCAGCGCGGCGCGAAACTCCTTCAGCCTGAGCACCCATGCATCAGAGAAAAGCCCATCAGGTGTCGGGGGTACATTAAACAGCAAAATAGAGCCACGCCCTACAGAGGTGTAGTAATTGTCCAGCATTTCTGCCAGCGGTGTCGGCTCTTCATCAACCCAAAACCACTTACTCATTGTTTTCGGATCGCACTCAACCGGGAACCAAACGCGCTCCCTGTCCTCCTCGCCGGAGGGTGGCGGATACACCGCCCAGTTCTCAAGAGGAGCCAGTGCCAGCTCGTTGCCGACCCACCGCACATCTTCAGTAATCGGCTGAACTCGCGGTCCTTGCTTGATAATAACGTGAGGTTGAAGTTCGCGCACCACCCGTATGACACTGCTCCAATCCTCAATCATCGCCCTGTTGCCGTCAAACCACATCTCATATATATCGCCATAATTGGAAAGCAGTTCGGTGAGTTGTCTGCGGTAGAACTCCGTGTACTCCTTTTTGTCGGTGTTGTAGTTTTTCTGGCTTCTATCCCACGGAGAACAGTATATGCCCAACTTGATGCCCTCACGCCGACAGGCATCCGCCAGCTCACGCACAACATCCCCTTTTCCACCATGCCATGAACTGGATTTGACACTATGCTCTGTAGTGGAGGTCGGCCAGAGGCAAAAACCATCGTGGTGCTTTGCCGTTAATATCATCCCCTTGAAACCGGCATCTTTCGCCGCCCGCACCCATTGGCGGCAGTTTAGCCGAAGCGGATTGAATATATCGGGGTTCTCATCGCCAAGCCCCGTTCCAAGACCGGTGAACGTGTTGACTCCAAAATGGATAAAAAGCGTCAAATCCTCCTCGTGCCACGCCAGCTGATCAGCACTTGGAACTGGTTCAAGCGGTCGAGGCGGTGAGCCATACTTTATATCGACGACCGGACTCAGGACAACTGCACGCAAATTGAACAGCTCTTTAGATTCAATTTTTACCGCTGAGACAGTGATATTGTTGACACCTTTCTCCAGTGCCACCTCCCCCAAAAACTCCTTTTTTGAGACAACTCCGGGAATGACATTCCTTTCAAAAGTTTTCCCGCCCACTTGAACTTTGTATATGTTGGCAGACGACTCTTTGTCTGCGTCATATTCTACACTAACCCTGAACACGCCCGGATTCCCCAGTCGGTTTTCCCACTTCATAAAATCACTTTTCCGCGTCCAGTTCCTAATATAACTGTCACGGGTTTTCCCCGCTCCAAAGCGCAAACTCTTACCCATCCGTTTCCCGTCAAAGACATGGAAACGGCTACTCTGACTGTTTGAGATAAGCCTGACAGGATCGCACTCAACCGCCCCATCACAATCCAGAGCGACAACAGGAACCATCTCCGCCGCCAGCCGGGCTGGAAGCTGAATTTCGAGATCACCTGACTTCAATAAAGTCACCGTGAGCGGGTTTTTACTCTTGTCCGACAGAATCCGGGCTTTTTTGACGCTTGTTTTCAGACCTCCGACGACAAGGGTGTTATCTTTCGGGAAATTATGGATGTGCAGATAGAGCGTGTTGCCTTTGATTGTAGATTCACCCCACGCATGAACCGGAAGAGTTGTTTTTTGCGATGAATAAATCGCCTCGCCGTTGATCTTCATCCAGTCTCCTATACCCCTCAGAATCCTCAGATCGGCCTCATCAATTGTTCCGTCCCCTTTCGGGCCGATATTCATCAGTAAATTTCCACCCCTGGCGGAGGCCTTGGATATGAGTTTGATAAAATGATCAATCGGCTTATGGGATTTGTCCATTTTATGGTATCCATAGGACTCATTTGTGGTGGGAATGGCCTCCCAGTCTCCGTCAGCCGGGAAAAACTCAGCCGGGCGATCTGTGGTATTTCTGTAATCACCGCCACCCGCAAGATATTTTCCGTTGTTGTAGAGCCGTCCATTAACCACCACGCCGGGAGCGGTGCGGCGAACAAACTCCATAATTCGCCGGTTTTGACTGCGCGTCAGCTTTCCCGCCGTATCAAACCACATTATGTCCGGCTTGTAGTTGACCAGCAACTCGCCAATCTGAGGGATACTCTTTTTATCCACATAGTTTACACTGACATCCTTTTCCAGTTCGGGGTTACGCAACAGAGCCTTGCCACTACCAGGTCTTTTAAACTCCCAGGTGTTGCCGACACCGTGAGGTTCCCCCCAGTCAAACGCCTGCGAGTAGTAAAAACCGAAGCGTATTCCGTGGCGATCGCAGGCCTCCTTCAACTCACGCATCGGATCACGGTTAAACGGCGTCGCCTTGACGACATTGTAATCACTAACCTTGGAATCGAACATTGCAAACCCATCGTGATGCTTGGAGGTGATAATCAGGTAACGCATACCAGCCTGCTTGATTGCACGCACCCATTTGTCCGCATCGAATTTGACAGGATTAAACTTCTCCACAACCTCGCGACGGTACTCATCCTTGTTGATGCGACATATCCGCTGAATATGCTCCGCATACCCGTCAACCGGCTCACCCTTCCAGACTCCGCCCAGTTCTGAATAAACACCCCAGTGTATAAAGCAACCGAATTTCGCGTCCCGCCACCAGGCAATCCTCGCCTCGTGCCCAACAACCGCCGCCGAGCACTCCGAAGCATTCTCCGTCTTAACGTTATCCCCGGCAACAACCTTCAGCACACACAGCACCGATATAAAAAATATTAATCTCTTCATCTCTCTCCCGGCTCTTGTTTAAATCTCTACCGCATTCCAAACGTGGATTTTTCTTTCAATATCCGTGCATCCGTTTTTATGGCAAAATCTTCCAGATTCGCCAACGTTGTAAAAATAGCCGTTTCACCCTCCTTTAAGTTCAGTTGAACAACCCCGTCTTTGGCACGACGAAGTCTGCGTGTCTCTCCGTTGATCTTGCAGACATAACCGGGAATATCACAAACAACACGACACGGCTCACCGGTTAGACTTTTTATGTGGATAAACTGCGTCACGCCGTCACGCCTGACAGCACTGACCAAAAACGCTCCCTCCGTGCGCAGGTTGTGAAAAGAGACGTTCCCCCACTTTTCAGGCATGGCGGGAAATACGCGAATCACGCCACCCCAACTCTGCAACAGCATATTCTGAATGGACTGAGCCGCCGACAGCGGGGTCTCAATAACCGGGCCCGATTCCCTATAGAGGGTGTTGGGGCGAATAAATGATTTAAGTCCGTTGAGATATTGTAACGCCTCGTCACCCATTCCAAACGACGACATAATCAGCGACGCGCCCGTCCATGAATATCCTTTGCGTGACCCGAGACTGTGCCAATGTTTGACAGACTTCACCGCCAGCTCTTTCGCACCGGAGGTGTTGATATTCTCCAGATACAACGGATAGAACATCAGCAGATGCGAGAAATGACGGTGTCCATGAGCAAAGGGAACTTTGGAAGCAATCATCATTCCGTTTTCGTCCTGCGGGTAAGCGGTCAGATTTTTCAGTGTCTCTTTATACTCATCCAAACGCGGATCCTGAATATGGTAACGCTCCGCAATGTCGATAACTGCGGTCAACCCCCATTTCAGAAGGGCAAGGTCGTAGTTTGTGTCAGCCCCCTGTTCAAAGCCGTACTCTGGAGAGAATGTTTTCGGGATGTGTAGAACACCTCGATCATCTTTTTCCAGAAAATGGAGATAGAAATTGACCGAACGCTTCAGGAGCGGATAAAAGCTCTGCACCGTCCGTTTATGATCCATGGAGTATCTACACTGCAACCAATAGTTGTGACACGCCCACAACAAGTCTCCAACCTCCTTCCCTCGACCGGGGACAGCAACGTTTTTACGGAAATCCTGACAGGACGAGCGTCCTATGCCGGCTGAGTCAGAGCGGTATTTTTCAGGCACATTCAGAATTAACTGATCAATATTCCTGTCCAACGCACCGGAGAGCGACTCGCCGAGTTCGAGGCGATTCGCCGTATAAACCGGCCAGTACGAGAGCTGGATATTCAAGTTCCACCAAATGCCCGGCCAGGGTGTCGGCTGAAGCCATGGTCCCTGATTGTCAATCACCATTCCGTTTTCTCGCGTGGCTGATGCTAATTTATACATCTGTATCCAGTAGAATCCCTCCCAGTACGCATCGTCAATTGAGACAAAACTTTCTGGATAGTAACGATGCCACCATTCGCTATGACTCCGCAACAGTTCTTCAAACGGCATCTCTTCCACCGATTTCAGCACGTCAACCGCCTCAGCGTCAGCCGCGCAATCCTCAACTGTGTGTTTAACGCTGACGCGCAACTCTGATTTGCCACCAGTAGTGCTTATTGTCCATGCCGTAGCGGTACGCCCTTTGGGACGCAAACTCTGAGTACAGAGATTAACACCATCACTCTGTGAAATATCAGGAGGTTCGGGCGGCGTGAAATTTTTGAAAAGTTTTCTGGCTTTCCTGCGCGGATTAATCGCCTCTTCCGGCACCCATTTCCAGTCAAACGATGACATATCGTCCGAGCTGAGTTCGGCAGCAATCAGGTCACGTTCCGCGTGGACAAACATGCGTATCATAATGGGGGGCGGCAAGGCGGTCGTTCCATCTGCTTCACACTGTATCCACCCCGTAAGAACAGCATCACGAAGATGAAGCCGCAACGCGCCTTTCTTAATTCCTGTCTTTGTTCGAATCTCAAAATGACCGATGGGAATTCGCGCCACTTCATCCCCGTGAAGCTGCACATCGCCACGACCAACATCCAGCCGAATGAGGTTGGGGGCCGTCTTCCGAACCTGTAGTCCCAGCATGCCATTGCCAAGAAACGGAGCCTCCCACCATTTGGAGGGGAGCTTGTTCCATATCATATCATGCCGGGACAGAAAGGCATCCCAGTCAATATCAACCGTCAAATCCTTCTCCGCACCGTACGCTGAAAGAGCGAGGCAACATGTCGCCATAAAACTCGCAAAAAATATTTTGAATATGCCTTTTTTCATACCAGTCACTTTCCCGCTTGTAGCACTCAGTTCATTTAACCCGCCCGCGAATCCGTAAACCCGTCTCTTTTACATCAATTGGCTGGCGAATGCCAAGCTTTAACGCAGGAGAACCGGGTCGGAACCGGAAGTCGGCGTGATCTATGTCAACAAACATCGGATTGGCACTGACGCTGTGTTTCTCAATCCCGTATCGGTGTGATTCCCGCAAATGTCGCTCACCCCATTTGGGATTCTTTTCGTTATAATAAAGGTTAAAGTCCGCCGCAGTGTCGCGAAAACGTGTAGCAGGCCTGCCATGGCGAGACTTCCCGTCGGCAGTCGGATGCTGTCCGCGAACCCGCGAATAGAAAACGTTGCGCTCTATAACCGCTCCCCGCACATCACCGGAAAAAAAGCGCAGATAGCCGCGATGCCCCTCGCGGGTGGAGCGCAAATCAACAATCAGGTTTTCGCGCACCGTGTTTTTGCCTTTTATCATGAGTCCCTCGGCAGTTGCGCCAATGCGGTGAATAATATTGCGTTCAATAACGGTCTCGTTCTGGTCGTCATCACAACGTATCGCGCTGTGAATGTGTGTGCTCGGACAATCGTGGCAATAGTTCTCAATAACCCGGTTGCCACCGCCAGCACCAGAGATGTAGATACAGTTGCCGTCACCGCAAACCTGCACTGTGTCGTGGATATTGTTGCGCAACACCAGATTGTTGCGAGCATGAAGATATTTCTCTCTAGACTTCCAGCTGCCAAGATGTCTTGCAGCGTTCCCCTCGCGCTTCCGCACTTCATCCCAGCGAATTGTGCGTG
>CAYTQP010000033.1:0-23110 GCA_964440175.1 uncultured Verrucomicrobiota bacterium | reverse complement strand
TTAATGGATCAAATTCGTGAGGTGTTGCGATATTATCATTATGCGTATCGAACGAAGCAGACGTATTGCAAGGCGAAGGGGGCGGTCCGCTTAAATCATTATTTTTTAAAGAGAGTATACTGCTCAGGGACAGGTGAATAATAGGATTCCGAACGGTGTGAAAAAAAGATCACAAAAAAGTGCAGGGAATACGGTGTAAACGGCTTATCGGCACGCTGGTAAGGTTCGATTCTCCAGATAAGCTTTGGGCTTTGATCTGTTGGCGTTACTCCTGACATATTTTACGCTTCTTTATCGCAGTGATTCTGGCATATGGAGGTCTTTATGCTATAACCCATCCTCCATGCACACTCGCAGGAGTTCCATTTCCTTGTGCCACGATAATTTACAGGTTAGAACATCCCTGATCCACCTTACAAAACGTACACTTCTTTGCGTTATTCTCTGGTATCTCGAAACAAGCGGATTCGGCGTGCTGTTAGATAAACGGGTATATTTCTCGTCTTCCAGCACCCGTTTTATCCGTTTGTCCCCAGACGTTCGTCATTCGTGCTCCAATAATCATCCGTTAAGATTTTCAGGGGAGATGCCCATGGGTCTCAGCGAACGGATTGTGGAGTGCGGGGTCAAACCTTATTTTATGAATTACTTTTCTGGCAATAACATGATTGTTTATGTTATATTGTTGTAATTATTTTATGGATTGAAGACTGGAAATATTATGCGAATTAAATTGTCTGTGGTTTTGAGTGCTGTTCTGATCTGGAGTTGCGTTTGGGGTGTTTCAGTCTCCGCCGAATCGGTGAAGGTAAATGCGGATACCGATGAAAGTCTCCCGGAACTATGGTTCCCTGTTGGCGAAAAGATAACATACAAGATATACTGGGGAGTCATATCAGTTGGTGTATCTGTGTTGTCAACAGAATGGATTGAAGAGGACGGGCGAAAGCTGATTTATATTAAGTTGCGTTCCATGGATAACAAGTTTCTCTCCAAGATCTACCCGGTTGATGACGTTATTGAGAGCGTTGTAGATCCTGAAACATTCATGCCGATTCGCTTCACCAAACAGCTCAACGAGGGCACCTATCACTGCGACGAGACAACTACGTTTGACCATCAAAAGATGGAGGCTCATTGGGAATCGGCCATGAACGGCAACAAAAAAACGTATAAAATTGATAAGGACACACGCGATATACTGTCGTTCATGTACCACATGCGAAAAGACGAGATAAAGACCGGCGACACCAACACATATCGAGTCGCTACGGATGAGAAAGTGTTTGATGTTGAGGTTGAGAGTCTTAAAGAAGAGAAGGTGAAGACGAAGGAATACGGAAAAATAAAATGTTTGAAGATTGAGCCTAAGGCCGACTTCGACGGCGTTGCTGTTCACAGTGGTCGCTCGTGGATGTGGATATCACGCGACAAACGGCGGCTGTGTGTTCAAGTGGCGGCGGAGGTTCCCGTTGCCAAGGTTAAGTTGCGTCTGTTTAAGGTGGAGGGACCGGGTGACGACTTTTGGGTAAAGAAGAAGTCTTCATACGATGCCAAAAAGAATGCTTTTTATAAATAGGGGTGACGGTATTTATTCACCGTTGAGACGAACAGGAGACAGAGAAGATGGTGCTGGGGTCTAAAAGAGCCGAAGACATTGTAGCGGAGTTCAGTAACCAGCGGATACTGGTTGTGGGTGACCTCATGCTGGATCGTTACATATTCGGAGAAGCGGAACGGATTTCTCCGGAGGCACCCGTTCCTGTGGTTCGCGTCAGCGAGGAGCGCGAAGTTCCCGGCGGTGCCAGCAACGTTGGTCTGAACATAAAAACACTGGGAGGTGAGGCTTCTCTGTGCGGTTTAACCGGTAAAGATTTTCACGGGCTGCAGTTGCGCGAACTGCTACTGGCTGCCGAACTTGATATCGGTGGCGTTATTGAGGCAAGCGGTTGTCCCACAACCGTCAAAACACGGGTTCTCGCTCAGCGACAGCAAATTGTGCGAATTGACCGCGAAAACGGTGACCAGCCAGGAAAAAACGATGTCACTGAACTCCTCTGTGCTAAAGTACGGGAACTGGCAGACGACGCGACAGGAATAGTGATTGAGGATTACGGCAAGGGTGTCATTCGGCAGGCGGTTGTCGATACTGCCATCAGTGCTGCAACAGACCGCGGTATTCCTGTCGGTTTCGACCCCAAGGACAACCACGAGCTTAACATCAGGGGCGTGACAGTCGCCACGCCCAACCGCAAGGAGACCTTCGATGCCTGCGGTGTACGCGACAAGCACCCCTCCCCTCCTCCGCTGGAGGACGGCGTTCTTATCCGCGCAGGAGCGACCCTTCTCGACCGCTGGGGACCAAAACTGCTAATGACAACTCTCGGCGCGAACGGTATGTTGCTTCAGGCGAAAGACTCCCCTGTACGACATGTGCCGACGCGTGCTCGCGAAGTTTTCGACGTGAGCGGAGCAGGCGACACCGTTATTGCGGTCTGTGTGCTGGCACTGGCGGCGGGAGCCGATTATTTCGAGGCGGCTGAACTTGCCAACTTCGCCGCAGGCGTGGTTGTTGGCAAGCTTGGCACCGCTACAACCTCCGCAGAGGAGTTGCTCAATTTTATAGCGTGATTCATGACTACAAGAAAAAACATCAAGATAACAGGGGTCATACCCGCACGCTGGCAGTCCAGCCGTTTTCCCGGCAAGCCGGTTGTCGAGATTCTCGGCAAGCCACTCCTTCACTGGGTTATCGAACGCGTGCGACAGGCGGAGATGCTCGACGGGTTGCTGGTGGCCACGGATGACACACGCATTCGCGAATGCGCACTGGCGGTGGGGGCGGCGGTGGTGATGACACGCTCCAATCATCCGTCGGGGACTGACCGTATCGCCGAAGCTGTCGCAGAAACTGATGCCGACGCGGTCATAAACATCCAAGGCGACGAACCGCTCATCGCACCCGCGCTGATCGACGAAATGGCGGCGACACTGACTGCCGAAGACGGGAAATGGGACATGGTCACCGCCGCCGAACCAATTTCAGACAGTAGCGACATCGTGAACCCGGACATCGTCAAAGTGGTTTTCAATCGGTATGGGCAGGCGCTCTATTTTTCGCGAGCAGTAATTCCATTTGACCGCGACACTGACAGTCGCAACGAACGACTCTACTGGCGACATATTGGCATTTACGGATATACGCACGACTGCCTGATACGCTTTGTCGCCACCCGTCCCTGTCTGCTGGAGCAGACCGAAAAGCTTGAACAGCTCCGGGCACTCGATATGGGCTGTCGAATAAAGGTGCTGGAGACACAAGATGCCAGTGTTGGAGTGGATCGACCGGAAGATATTAAAAAAGTTGAAGAATTGTTAAGAAAATCTGTTATGCTATAGAGAGGTTCGGAATTTCGGGTTTACGCCCACACCGTAAAGAGAGAATATGAATAGAACAAAGGTTGTTAAATGTGGAAAGGTCGCCATCGGGGGGCGGTATGCGCTGACCATGATTGCGGGACCATGCGTTATTGAGAGTCGCGAAAAATGCCTGGATCTGGCTGGTCGTCTTGGTCGGATGGCGAAACGCGGAGGGGTTCCCCTGATATTCAAAGCCAGCTACGACAAGGCCAACCGAACCTCGCATAAATCTTTCCGGGGTCCAGGACTCGACGAGGGTCTTGACATTCTCGCGGAGGTAAAGGATCGCTATCATCTTCCGATTCTGACAGACATACACACTGTGCCGGAGATTGCACGCGCCGCCAAGGTTGCCGACATACTCCAGATTCCGGCATTTCTCTGCCGTCAGACAGATCTTGTGTTAGCGGCTGGTGAGAGCGGATGTGTTGTGAACATCAAGAAGGGTCAATTCCTCGCGCCCGAAGACATTGGGAACGTTATCGCCAAGGTTGAGAGTACCGGCACCCGACGTATTCTCATAACTGAGCGTGGTGTTTCGTTTGGATACAATACACTCATCGCCGATATGCGGGGGCTGATGATAATGAGGAAGTTTGGCTATCCGATAATCTTTGATGCCACCCACAGCGTGCAACGCCCCGGCGGAGCTGGAGACCACTCCGGAGGGGATGCGGAATTCGCTCCGGGACTGGCTCGCGCAGCTGTAGCAACGGGATGCGACGGGGTCTTTATTGAGACCCACGTCAATCCGCCGGATGCCCTCTCCGACAAGGCGAACGCTATTAAACTTTCATCTCTGGGAAAATTGTGGAAAACACTCAACAAAATTGATAAGGTCGCTGTCAGATAACATGTTTAGTTTAGATTTACACAGAAATTTGGAGCATTTATGAGGAAGCGCGTGGTGTTGACGGGGGTTCTGCTGATGGTGGTGGCGGTCTCTTTTTCACAGGTAAAAGAGCTGACAGGGTTTGAGATTCCCGACTACGACAAAGAGAATAATTTAAAATCCATACTGAGTGGCGATTCCGCCGTGCCAAAAGGTGAAGATGAGATAACTATCAGCAACCTGAAGATCAATTCTTACGATGCGGGGGAGATTAATATGATCATGACCGCCCCCCACTGCATCTACAATAAGAAGACGCGAATTGCGAAATCGAAATCACGGATAAAAATAGACCGGAAAGATATGGTTATCACTGGCGAAGATTTTGAGTACGATTCAAAAAGTAAGATTTTTAAAATTAATAAAGATGTTAAAGTTGTGCTGACAAGGCCCGACAACGAGAAAATTTCACCCATATATGGAGAAAATAAATGAGCGGCAGAATCTGGTTCTATATTTTGATTTGCCTGACGGTAGCATCCGCGCAAACAGGTATGACGGAGGAAATCCAACCGAAGAAAAAAGCTAAGGTTGAAAAACAGAACGTAGTCATCATAACCGCTGGAAAGATGATTTACGACAGTGAGAAGCAATCCGCCGTATTCGAGGGAAATGTGATTGTATCCGACCAGGAACTTTTGCTCAAAGCCGACAATCTCACCGCCAAATTCGATAAAAACAGCAAGGTGCAATACATCCATGCGGAGGGGAACGTCTATATAGAGCAAGACGACAAAACCGCATGGTCGAAATCCGCGACCTATGATGCCGTCTCTGGCAAAATGGTTCTTGAGGGAGACCCGCTGATCAAACAGGGCAAGGACATGCTTCAGGGCGATGTCATCACATTCTGGAGAGACGACAACAAGATGATTTGTGAACCCAATGCGCGTTTAACAATATTTACAGATGGCAAGGATGCTGGAAAAGAACTTACAGGAAAGAAGTGATTTTTTGACTGAAAAAAAAATATTGATACAATCGCAGAATCTGGTCAAGGCCTATCGTCGCAAGCGTGTGGTCAAAGAGGTCAATATCAACGTGGACAGAGGCGAGATTGTCGGATTGCTGGGGCCCAACGGTGCGGGAAAAACGACCACGTTTTATATGCTCATGGGGCTGATTACGCCTACATCCGGCGAGATTTTCTTTCAGGGTCAAAAGGTCACAAAACTGCCGATGTACAAACGCGCGAGGATGGGACTCGGATATCTCGCTCAGGATCCATCCATCTTCCGGCGGCTGACGGTGGAGCAGAATGTTATGGCCATACTGGAGACCCTCCCCATCTCAGCCAAAGAGCGCAAGGCACGGCTGGGCAAGCTTCTCCATGAACTGAAGATTGAATCTCTAGCCAAGCAGCCCGCCTACACTCTCAGCGGAGGCGAGCGGAGAAGGCTCGAAATCACACGTGCACTGGTAACCGAGCCATCGCTCATCCTGCTGGATGAACCTTTCAGCGGTGTGGATCCTCTGGCGGTTAACGATGTGCAACAGATTGTGATGGGGTTGCGCGATCGCAATTTGGGCATTTTGATTACAGACCACAACGTTCGCGAAACCCTTTCGGTGGTCGATAGGGCCTACCTGATTTTCGAAGGCAAGGTGTTACGCGAAGGAACGCAGGATTTTCTAATCAACGACAAGCTGAGCCGCGAGCTGTATCTCGGTTCGGAATTCAGTATGTGAACACGAACAGAAACGGAGGAGCACAATGCAAACAACGGTTACTGGCAGACATGTTAAGATTACTGACGCCATCAGGAGTTACGCTGGCGATAAGCTGGAACACGCTTTCACAAAATATGACCGCATTGAGAACGTCCATATTATTCTTGACATACAGAAATATCGTCAAATCGCGGAAGTTGTGATTCAGGCCAAAAACCACATCAGAATTGAGGCTGAAGAAGACTCGGATGACATGTACGCATCCATTGACACCGCCATTGCGCGGGCGGAAAAACAGTTGCACAAATTACGCGATAAGATTCAAAGCCACAAATCCATAGAGAGTTTGGGGCATATTGAACGAAACATTCAGGACGAAATGACCTGAGCCGCGCATATGCGTCTTCTGAATCAGGCGGATACGCGGAAAGGAAATCCGTATTTTTTGAATCGGGTGATTGTCGGTTGGCGGCGGTTTCCCCGGTGGTCGATCGGTTCGACAGTTTATCAATCTGGCGGGGGCACATCCAAAACTTGATCCGCGATCCGTAATTAAAAAAAGTAAGTTACAAAAGGCAAATACGATGAAAACAAATATATCGGTGAACTTGAAAAAATTCTACGAATTCGGGAAAGACTTGCTGAGGATGGAATGTATTTCCGGCGCAAACAATCTCAATCGCGACATCCATGAGGCAGTACTAAACCGCCCGGGACTGGCATTGTCGGGGTTCCAGAAATATTTCGCCAACGCCCGTATACAGGTCTTTGGACTGGCGGAATACGCATATCTTCGGGACCTCTCCCCGGAAGAACGCAAAAAGTGTCTCTCTCGCTTTTTCAAACACAACTTCCCCTGCCTCATTCTGGCACGCAACAGGAAGGCACTCCCCGAAATGATTAAGCTCTCTGAAAAATTTAAAATCCCGATTCTGAGAACACCGATGATCACCTCAGACTTCATCCATTCCTCAACCATGCTGATTGATCGCATCACCGCGCCACAGAAGAAGTTGCAAGGTACGATGGTGGATATTCGTGGCATTGGCGTCCTGATTCAGGGTGAGCCGATGATTGGGAAAAGCGAGACCGCCCTTGGTCTGCTGAACCTTGGTCACAGCCTTGTCGCTGATGAGATCACTGTTGTCCGTCAGGCCAGCTGGGGTGGCTTGATCGGCGCGGCGGCGGGGCTAACTCGTTTTCACATGGAGATAAGGGGGCTCGGCATCGTTCACATACCCAGTCTCTACGGAATCACATCTGTTCGGGGCGAAAAACAGCTAGACCTTATCGTGAATCTTTATCACGAAGACAACTGTTGCGGCGAGGTCAAGACCGAGCGAGTCAATTCTATAAAATTGTTTGAAATAATAATTCCAGTGGTGAACATATCCGTTCGCGCCGGACGCAATATGGCGCAGATTGTCGAAATAGCCGCCCTCAATCAGAGGCTTAAACAGCTGGGACACGATGCGACAAAGGAATTGGATGCCCGCGTAATATCTGAACTGATTCACAAGCGGGGCACCAGTGACTAACAGCGGCACATTCACAAAAACGCTGAAAATACGGAACAAGTTCGGTATACACGCCCGGCCTGCGGCACTGATCGTCAAAACATCGAACAAATTCACTGCTAAAATAATGCTTGAAAAAGATGGAAACACTGCCTCTGGAAATAGTATCATCGGGCTTTTAACATTGGAAGGCAGTCCCGGTAGCAAAGTGAAAGTTACCGCCAGTGGAGCGGATGCCGCCGAAGCACTGAGTTCCATTGAAGAACTTTTTAAAAATAATTTTTTAGAAGATTGAGTTTTTGATGTCCAGAAAAAGCAACAACGGAAAGAATGAAATTCTGCGCGGTATAGGGGTGTCTCCCGGTGTCGTGACTGGTGTTGCGTATCTATTGCAATCGGAAATCGGGGCGGTCGTCAAGCGTTCGATCAGCGAAAATGACATACCTATGGAGATATCACGCCTTGAGGAGGCGTTGTTGACAACGCGCGAACAACTCCGCATCATTCAGGCTGAGATAGGAGAGGTGCTCGACAATAAAAGTGCAAGTATTTTCGATGCACACATGCTGGTGGTAGATGACAGATCTTTTATTGAAGAGATCATCAAGGGTGTGGAGAAAGAGCGCAAAAACGTTGAATGGGTACTTCACAACGCATGTCAGGACTACGCCAAGGTCCTTTCCAGAATCAAAGACGACTATTTGCGGGAGCGTGCATCTGACATTAAAGACGTGACGCGACGCATCCTGCGAAACCTGTCCGGTGAACGGCTGAACTCTGTCACCGAACTCACGGAGCCAAGCATAGTGGTCGCCCACGACATAGCACCATCGGAAACAGCACTGATGCAGAAGGATGTCGTAATTGGATTCGCAACCGATGTGGGTAGTCCGTCTTCGCATACCGCCATAATGGCACGTGCGCTTGAGATTCCCGCTGTTGTCGGTCTAACCGAGGTCAGCAAGCGCGTCTCCCACGGAGACCGCATCCTGATCGACGGACAGCAGGGGATTCTTATTATTCATCCCACAGCAGAACAATTGGAACGCTACGGATCGGTGGCGGAGAAGCAGAAGCTTATTCGCTCCGGACTGAGAAAATTCAGAGACCAGCCGGCAGAAACGAAAGACGGGTATCCCATCGTTTTGTCTGCCAACATTGAATTTCCAAAGGACGTGAAAAACGCAAAGAAGTACGGGGCAAACGGTGTTGGTCTGTTCAGAACCGAGTTCTTATACCTCACCGGTCACGGATTGCCGGATGAGGAGGAACAGGCTGCTGTCTATACAAAAACAGCGAAAAGCCTGCACCCCTCCCCTTTGATAATCCGCACAATAGATATTGGTGGCGATAAATTTGTCTCGAAATATGAAACAACGCCTGAAATAAACCCCTTTCTCGGCTGGCGTGGCATTCGCTTCTGTCTTGCGCAAGAGGATGTTTTCCTGAAGCAGCTACGCGCAATTTTGCGTGCCAGCCGCTATGACAACGTTAAAATTATGTACCCCATGGTCAGCAATACGCAAGAGGTTATACAGGCCAACGCCCTTCTGGAACGCGCCAAATCCGAATTGCGGGAGAATGGTGTTGAGTTCAATAACGAAATCGAGGTGGGAGTCATGATCGAAGTGCCGTCCGCAGCAATCACCTCTGATCTGATAGCACCGCATGTGAAATTTTTTAGTATAGGAACAAATGATCTGGTGCAATACACCATGGCCGTTGACAGAGTTAACGAAAAGGTGTCTCATCTCTATGAACCCACGCATCCGGCAATTATAAAGCTGATTAAAAGTTCCGCCGATACTGCGGCAAAAGAGAATATATGGATTGGCATCTGCGGCGAAATGGCAGGCAATCCGCTCTGGACACCATTGCTGATCGGACTCGGAATCAACGAACTCAGTGTCAACCCCACAGCCATTCCTGAAATCAAGGATGTCATCTGCAGTCTAGATATGGATGTTGCCAGGGAACTAGCCGCTGCTGCGCTGCAATGTAAAACAGCCGCTGGCATCAACGAGCTCTGCCGCGAGGTAATTCAGAAAATAGCCCCCGACATCTCTAAACTCATCGTTTGACGCATTATGAAATTATCAGCCTTCTTTTTAACACTCATTTTGATCTGCTTCAACGTTCAGTCACACGCTCAAAAGCTACTTCGTCTGAACGACGGCATTATAGACCTGCTTGAAGATGAATCGGAAAAAGAGAATCCATATGAGCAAAATCTGGCAATCTTCAAACTCGCAAACCCGGAGAAAACATCTCGCGGTTTGACATTAATATCACTCGACAACTTCGGCACTTTGAAGCAGATCCCTTACGCGAAATTCACGGACTATGATCTGGCTATTAAATACATCAAGGATAAAGAGTGGGGAAAAGCCATGTTCAAAATCAATGACGGCTTGGCTATAAACCCGAATCTCAAGGAGTTGTTGCGTCTTGCCGCCATTGTCAGCACAATGACCAAAGATTTCTATATGGCCAATTATTACTACGGACGCTACATGGAACTTGATCCAGACAACGTTAAATATATGGTAAGCTGGGCTGGAATCCTGATGCGCACCTTCCGTTTCGCAGAGGCAAAACGCCTTCTGGATCGCGCTGAGAATATTGTTCCCAACTATCTGCCAACCAAATTCTATCGCCTTATTCTTCAAATTATGGAGAGTGATACCACTCCGGATAATCAAGCGTTCTTGAGTCTCTTTCTCTTAGAGAAACAGAATGTTTTAAAATGGATATCCGCCGATCGCGATGTGTACGAAGGATTTCTTGGACCCAAGGGTTTCGCACACATGTGCGATCTGATGATCGGTCCCGGCTCGGTCAATAAGATAGATGAAATATCCAAAGCCCTCGAAGAGTATCAGGCAGCCAAAGCAGAAAAAAACGCCGACTTGATGAAGATGCTCAACAATTTGTCAAATTTAAATATTGACGGTCTTGCCATTCCTATGGAAAAGGCAATCATCATGTTCAACTTAGGCGAGAAAGAAGAACCTCTGAAAATAATGGAGAATCTTATATCCACGTATCCTTCGGAAGCGTTGCTCGATTTTAATTACGGATATATGCTCATACAGACCAAGATGTACAGCAAGGCAGAGATGATTCTGAGAAAAAGCCTCGCACTCATGGATCAAGACAAAACGCGGTTCGCAATCGCCATTACGCTTATCTTGCAAAATGAGGACAAAGAGGCATGGGCGATACTTAAGGAAATGGCAAAAACCAAACCGCAAGAATTCGCAGGATTTCTCGACAGCGACATCCCGGGCATGGATGTCATCAAATCCGATGCCCGTTACCCATCCCTCTGCAACATTGCCGGCATCCCGCCGGAAAATCAGTGAGTGAACTATTCAATTACGTGGCTGTTGTCGTGTTCATAAGCAGGAGTGTAAGTATCCCCTTTATACTCTTTCCCGCCGATCAAGCGTAAATCCTGTCCACTCACTCTTTGTAAACGGATGGATCCCGTTGAACCGGAATAGAACTTCTTCTCTTCCGGCATCCCGTACTTGGAAAGTCGATGATATGTAAATCGCCCAGGTGCTGACTGGTACAATATATGCAGGCGACCGGCATTATCAAAAGCCATATCCGCGTCCTGTATTCTGATATAAGTGCCCAGCTTGTACACTCCATAGCAAACGTCATTCTCTTTATTCTCAACTCGAAGGAAGATGTATGTGTGACCTTCGCGATGCAGATATAATAGTGAATATTTCTTCATCACGTCATCTCTGCCAACAATCCTGTTATAGATAGATTTAATGAGCATCCCCGACACCACATCCATATACACCTTGGCGGAATTATACTTTTCCCCTTGCCAGGTAACAATAGCCACCAATGCATATGGAAGTGCTTTCGAGAAGTCATAGGCAGACAGCATATCGATCGAGACCACTTTCTCCATCCATGGTTCAATCATAATTGTCCCCGCAAAAAGCTGACCGCCTTCGCGTCGTCTAACCAATCCACCCAGCGCGTCAACAATATATAAGTCCAAAGATCCAGCGACTCCATCACCTCCAATGCGGATAGCTTCAGATGAATTATTGACTATCTTTACGCGGGCATCTACAGATTCGTGCAACAAAACTTTTTTATTTTTCAGTTCCAAACTTACTTCAATCTGCGCAAACGCCGCACTGCACATAAACAACGCCACAAAGACACCGTATACGGCGAATTTAATCAGTTTTTTTGATGATATAAACAACTTATCTCTCCAATGTCACAACTACTGTCCCAACTGCAGGCGGATGGCAAGCTCTCTCGGTAAACCCGCATCCAGAATTTTCCTTTGCGTAACAACCACATTGTACGCAATCCGCCGTAACTCAATTATTCCTTCATTCATATCATAAATCCCATACGCGGCCTTGGGATTCCCATCTCTCGGCTGTCCAACACTACCAATATTTATAAAATAACGGCATCCCAAAACAACTTTTATCCGCTCATACCTTCCCTGTATAACCTCATGAACATCATGTCTTTCAAATGCGAGAGGAACATGCGTGTGTCCAAAGAAACAGACCGTTGTGCGCTGATAGGTGAAATTAGCATCTGCCTCGTACTTATCAAACACATAACCCCATTTCTCAGGCATATCCAGAGTGCTGTGTACAATCGTAAACTTGCCGACTCGCTTCTTATACGGCAACTCTGCAAGAAAAGCCCTCTCCTCCGGGGTCAGTTGCTTGCGCGTCCAGTCAATAACCTTGGCGGCCAGCGGGTTGAATCCATTCAGCATAGTATCGACAGAACAGTAGTAGTCGTGATTCCCCTTAACAATTGCGCAATCCAAGTCGTTAAGTTTCTGCAGACATTCACGCGGATTGGCATTGTACCCGACCACATCTCCGACACAGACATATTTATCCACATTCTGAGACTCGGCATCCTCCAGCACGGCGTTGAGGGCCTCCAGATTACTGTGAATATCTCCTATTATCGCATACTTCACGCGCCGCTCCGCCAACCCACAAATATTCCTGAACCTCTGTAACCAGCTAATGACGCGCTCAGATAATGATACACTCTATGCATTCTGCTGTTGCTCCAACTCTATTCGCTGAAGCACACCCGCGAATGAAAGTGCATCAATAGAGTCGATCTTTATGTTTAACTTTGAACTTGGCACGACACGCACTTCTTCTTTCAGTGCTTCCAACATCTCCGACTCTTCCTGAATGGAACCTTTATTCTTTTCCAATGCTCTCTCAAAAATCTCCCGCCTGAACGTCTGTGGCGATTGAACAGCCCAGGAGATACGCCCCTCCTGCGTCTTACAAACTTTCGCACCTTTATCGACCAGCTTAATCACATCCGTCAACTGATGGGCAACAACCGCGCATCCGTAACGTTTGGCCACACGAACCGACTCGCTCATAACGCTAGGTTGCACAAACGGTCGGGAAACCTCGTGAACCATAATCATTGTCACATCGTCATCAAGTTCTTTCATGCCGGCCTGTAAAGAACTCAGCCGGGCACTGGTTCCCGCCACAATCTTACGCAATTTGGTGAACCCAAACATCTGCGCCAGAGAAACAAGGGTCTCCATCCGCTGTTTGGGAACCACCACGACAACACCATCGACATCCTCGCAATCCTCCATGGCCTGCAACGAATGGGCTATCACCGGTCTATCGCCAAGTCCGAGAAACGCCACGTCGGAACCAGTGACCGCAATCTGCTCGCTCTTCCCCGATGCAATTATTATACTCCATGTCTTATGTACCATTATCTTCCCTCTTAAACATACGCATCCCAACAGCAATCACGCAGAACCACACACACAATGCCTGCGTCACCCATTGAGTTATAAACTAAGCGTAATATATTACCTTTAAAACTATCCTGTGTCAAGCGCAATGCTGTTTCCAGCCACCAAATACGCCAAATACCCGTAAAAACGCACCCGCACACACGGCTTGACACCAAATACAGAATATTGTACTCTAACGGCTGAATTTTTCACTGTTTTTACCGTCACTTAACAAGCGAGAATACAATGCCTGCATTTAAACCAATAGGAATCATTCATACCCCCTTCGAACACAGAGAGGGTATGCCTATTCAACCAGCAGGTGCCGCTGGCGTTAAAGGGACTGTCCATGTGTTCAGTGAGTTTCATGAGGGCATTGAAGACCTCGAAGGATTCTCACATATCATCCTGCTGTATCACTTCCACCGCAGCGATGGGTTCAAACTGCGGGTTACGCCGTTTATGGATACCCGGTCGCACGGAGTTTTCGCCACTCGCGCACCCAGACGTCCAAACCCGATAGGACTTTCCATTGTCCGGCTGGAAAAAATCGAAAACGGCACACTGCATATCCAAAACGTGGACATCCTCAACGACACACCCCTTATCGATATCAAACCCTACGTGCCCGAATTCGACAGTCAAACAGATATACGGAGCGGATGGCTTGAAAAGAGCGGGCGCGATGTCTCCGACAAGAGGTCTGACGCACGGTTCAAGTAAGTCGCCACAGCTCCTCCTCCCTCAAACCGATCCCTTCCATAAACTCCATGGTTCGCGCCTCAAACAACCCCACACTCTGAAGACGGTGGGCATCGCTACCAAATGAAAACTTTATACCGAACTCTCTGGCCTCAAGAAACATTCCCTGCAAAAACCCTTTCAGTGCCGGATGCGAATGCGCACGGTAACTCACCTCCAAAGCCACACCGTCAGCAGAGATGGCCTCCAGCGCATCCCGCAGTTTAGTGCGATCAATCGCATGCAGAACACTCTCTATCGACGGCAACCCCATACCTTTCGGCTCATTGAAAATCACCGAATAGGCGTAGAACGGATGGGCGACAATATCGGCTCCGCTTCCTGCGACATTGGCAAAATCATTCACCATCCGAACCGCCCACTGGTCGGCATCGGTCATATCTTCCACGGGCGGGTCTTTTAACACATTGTAATGTGATGGGGCGGCAATAATATAATCGGCAAGCGGCAAGTCCGCAGGATCAAGAACCAGCTCTCCTGGTCCAATCACCTCCAGCTCGGCACTGATAAAAACCTTCACCCCAACATACATTTTTCGGCGAAACTCGTCAATCTTCTCGTGATGCGCTGCCAAACCCTCCCGAAAAGGGTGATCCGAAAATCCGACACTCTCAAGCCCGGCATCAAGTGCCGCCGCTACAATCGCCGAAAAGCGCATGTCGGGGCTGGCGCACGGTGAGAAAAATGTGTGAATATGCCAGTCGTGTTTCATAGTCTTCCGCCGATCGCGTCCATGTAAACAGCGGTGATCCCATCACTGATGCGCACAACAACACCGGCACTATTCTCAACCTTCAACTCTACAGCACCCTCCTCCTCCAGGAGAGAAATCATCAGGTTCCTGAACGATGCGTCTTTCCTGACTGCAAACAATCCTGACTCCCCGTCAACACTCATCTCGCGCCTGTCCGCCGTCATTATCTTTCGATCGTCAACATACGCCGACACCCCCGCTTCGGAGATACGCACGGCAAGTCGATGCCAATCGCCAGCATCAATAAGCGCACCGCGGCTTTTCAGTGTCTTCATCTTCCCGTTCCTGCAAACGCCAAGCACCCACGCACTCGTATCACCCATAAAACCCAGGTAGGAAAAGTTGCGCCGATCTTTCAACCCGAACACCAGCCCGGCTTTGCGCGATTTCGACCAGCCTTTTTTGCCCGGCGAAAGCGCCATATCGACAACGAGTTCGCGTACGTCTTCCTTTCCTCTCAAAAGACACAGACCGTATGAGTTTGTCCTGACCGCTTCAAACCTCAATGCACCGTTCCTGCGGGTTGCCTCACCGCCCGAACACGCCAGACCGCCCTTCTTCCACTCGCCACCACCAGACACAATCGACCTAAACCAATTGTAACTCAATGTGTCGCCCTCACTGTCTCTGGCGGATACGCTCAATAACGTCTGCCCATTCTCTCCGTCAGACTTTTTCACAACACAATCTTCCGGGGGCGAATTGAGACGTGCAATCTCAATAAACACCGGCGAACTGCGTGCCTCAAGCCCATCGGGATATCGTGCAAACGCCTGAATCGGCACCTTGCCACACCCGATAACAGCCGGATCAAACTCCAACGCCGCATTAGTTGCCTCTTTCTCCGCCAACACCAAATATCTCGACACAATTCCGACCGACTCGGCATCAGCCGCCGCACTAATTTTCACAGCGTATCGGTGGTTTAGATCAATTTTTTCGCCATCATTAATATCTGTCAGTTTTGGTGCCCGCCCTCGATTATCCACTGTGAAATCATAAAACCCGAACGGTTTAACGTTCACCTGCGCGGACGTATCCACAGCCACCATCATTCGATGATATCCATCCGGGATTTTCGATGTGTCCACCTTAATCTGGTCCGTGGTAAGCGGGGAACCCAGCGATTCGCCGTCAATATAGAAACTATATTTCGGAGCCAACGAGGCTGCCAATGTGGGAAACGCGCGTGCAAAAAAGTGCGCGATGCCCTTTTGCGCCCCGTCTTCGAGGCTCACGATTGTAACCGCCGGCTTGCGGAACCACGGGCGTGCCAACGGCTCGCCGAGTAGCAGAATCTGCATAGGGCAACGCACCGACTGGAAATAGCTTTCAATCGCCGTGCACCCCCGGCGATAATGATAAAAAAAGAATGATGTCGGGAATTTCATCCATATCGCGTAAGGCTCAGTAACCGCACCGGAGGTGGTAGTGGCTCCCGCCGCCAGCCAGGCGGTCGCCTTGGTGTGCCACGGCTTATCAAAACAAGCCGCCCAGCTTGTGAGATGCTCCGCCATTGCGCCGGGAATGAATGAACCCAGCGACTTTATGTCCACCGTTGGTATTCCGGTCTGAAAACCAATAATTCCACTTTCCCTCCCGGGAAACTTGTTTGTAACCACAGCATCCACACCAGTTTGCATCAACATCCTGCGCATCGGATCAAACTGCCAGTGACGCAGATCCGACCTGTGTATATCCTCGGTCTTCACAAAATAAACAGTTCCACGCGGATTTGACGCATCTGAGCGAACGCCGTTTTTAATAACATTTTTCGCTTGTTCAACAGTCAACCCACGCGAACGGGTGAACGCCAGCATCATACTGGGAACCAAACACCCGACATCAACGCCGACAATCGAACGATCAAACGTCATACTCGAATCGAGGGATTGTTTCGCTGGACCAGGACCACGGTAGAGTGGCGATAGATAACGCCCCGTCTCAATCTCATCCTTCGACGGCAATGCAGAGGCGGTGAAGGTCATTCCCTGTAGCGATAATGTCGGAGTTCGCCCCGTCTCAACGCGAACAGGGAAATCCGCTGAATATATCCACACCCTGATGCGCTTCTTCAGCCCCCGCTCCTCAATCGCTTTGCGGACAGGCTTCGCTATATACTTATTGAACTCCTTCGCGGTGACACTGTACGGCGGACTCAACACATGCATCGGCAGTTCCAGTCTCACAATATTCTCATCGGGAATCCCCCTGGCATCTGCGTAAAAATTCCCAATCTCCAGCGAATCCTGTGACCCAGTATTGACCAGTAGCGCACATTCAAACGGTTCCAGCGCAGTGCAGACCGGAACCAGGCAACACAGTAACACATTCACAACCAGCAAAATAAATCTCATATTCCCTCTTACGCTTCCTGTGTTTCACAGTTCTTGATTATCATCAAGTGTAACAAATCCACACACCTTTGTGAATACGAAATTCATCCAAAACGCAGGATTCAAAGCATCAAACGGACTGACCGTCCAGAAATCAGACTCTCGCCATCCGAATAACCTTCGGGACGAGTCTTTAGCTGTTCTACAAGACGCCGCCGCCAGATGGCAAGCCGAACCAACTCTTTCCCCGCCAGATCATGCAACTCACGGGGATCAGACTCAAGATCGAAAAGCTGTTCACGTCCATCGCCGCTCCACCAGATATACTTTTCGCGACCATCGGTCATATAGTGAAGAGAGTGTTCGAAGAAGTTGTGTTCACCATGAATAAATTCGCGCACACTCAACTTCCCGCTACAGGCGGTCTGCCGCAAACTTTCACCGTCAACCGTATCCGGGATAGGAAGACCCGCACAATCCAGCAGTGTCGGCATGACATCCTGAAGACCAACCGCGCCACCATCTATCCGTGCACCGCGCCGAAACTCATCGCGTTGCGGACTCTTGAGGATAAATGGAATATTGGCGGAACCTTGATACGGCAAACACTTGCGAAACAAGTTGTGGTCACCCATCATCTCACCATGATCGGAAACGAACATGATATATGTGTTGCCTTTGTCACACTCCATCAGCGTCTCAAATATGCGGTTGAGCTGGTGGTCTATATGTGTCATATGTCCGTAATAACCCGCCCTTGCCCGCTGGAGAACCGCAGGCGAGACGCACGCGGCGGCCGCATCGGGCGTTCCGCTCTCCCATTGCGTCACAAAATCAGACCAGTCACCGACTGGCGGCGGCTCCATGCTCTCGCGCAAATACTGCTCAAACGCCCAGACGGGCGGGTCGTATGGCGGATGCGGACGATGATATGAGACAAACAGGAAAAACGGATCCTCAACATCTCTGCGACCATACAGATAATCCACCGCCCGTGCCGTTACAAAATTTGTTGGATGCAGATACTCGTCTTTGTCCCAGGGTCGGGCGATATAGGAATTGCAATTAAGTCCATTCTCAAAATAGTCCGCATCCACCCGTCCCGTCTGCTCCCTCAACCAGGGAATGTAATCATCAATCTCCGTCAGATCTCCGGCATTTTTGCGGGCAAAATGCAGATAACCGTCATGCAAAATCACGTCGTCAAACCCAATCTTATTGCGTTCAGGATAAACGTGCATCTTACCTATAGCCTGAGAATGATATCCGTTACGCGAAAACTCACCGGCGATTGTTGTCGGATAGTCCCACTTCACACCCCCCATGTAACCGATACGCCCGGTATGTTCCGGCTTCAGCCCCGTCATCATCGTCGCACGGGCGGCAATACAGCTTGGGCATTCACTGAATGCCGATGCAAAACGCACACCGTTGACCGCCATCTGATCCAGATATGGAGTTTGCACCGTATGATGCCCGGCAGAACCCAGACAATCTCCACGCCACTGGTCCACACAGATCAGCAAAATATTTGGTCTCTCACTTTTCATGGCAACTCCGCTCAATTGTAAACAGACGCATCCGTTTCTTAACTGCGTCTCTCCCTCGGCAAAGCATAATAACGCACTACTGACATTGCATATCAACAGTTCTATTTTTATCGCAGTTAGACACCCGCAGATCGCAAGTAACTTACGCTCATATCAGAAAACACGACATTCCCGCAAGTGATAAAACGCAGAAAATTGCGGCAATAAATTTGTTAAAACATCTGTCCGAGCATCTGGTTTTTATGCTAGAAAGCGACCTATGAAAAAGGATAAGGTCATTCTTTTAAGGCAAATCGCGGTACTGTGCGCACTGTGCCTCGTCTGCGGCACGGCAAGCAATCTAATTTCACCACGTCGCATCGCATGGATAGAGGACTGGACCCAGTATGTGGCGACTCAGGCAAAAGCTGCGGGAATCGCGACTGCGTCACTTGCAAAAGCAAAGGAACTAATCGGCGGGGGCATCGTTCTCATCGACGCACGTTCACGCCGGAATTTCGATGCGGGTCACATTCCGAACGCTTTCAGCCTGCCTTTTGAGGATCGCCAGTGCCGCTACAGCGAATTCAGGGAATGGCTATTCCCCGACATTCATATACTTCTTTACTGTGCTGGCGACACCTGCGATGAGGGCATCCTGCTGGCGAAATACCTCAAAGAGATGGGGCACACAAACATCACTGTCTTTGTGGACGGATTTGACGGCTGGGAAAAGTCGCTGGTGAAGACGGGGGATGAGCAATGAGAAGTACCCGTCTGACAGCTCTTTTAACCGTCGTCGCAGGACTCATCTTCATAGCCGCATCCCTGCCCAAGATCGCGAACCCGCACACCTTCGCAAAAAATGTCTATCAATATCAGCTTTCTCCCGTGGCGGCAATCAACATCATAGCCATCTACCTGCCATGGCTTGAGCTGATCTGCGGAACAGCAATATTGCTTTCCATCCGCTATCGGAAAGCGGCACTCATCACTGCTGCCGCTCTACTCGCTGTCTTCACTGTGGCAATCGGCATCAACGTGTGCCGGGGTTTAAACATCGCCTGCGGCTGCTTCTCAGCAGACGAGGAAGGAATGCGCATTGGCTGGATGAAGATTGGTGAAAATATCGCCTTTTTCACAGTTCTATGCCTCCTTGCGACGATCAAAAAAGATAGATATTTCACGCTTGATTACCGCCGCAATATATCGTAGATTACTCAACAAGAAAACGGAAATGGAGTGTAATATGACAAACATTATGATGAGCAAAAGAGCCGAACAGGGGTTCACGCTGATTGAGCTGATGGCGGTCATGGCCATTATCGCTATACTTGCAGGCATGATACTGGGAATATCCAGATACGCGATCGCTAAGTCAGACGAAGCACAGGCCTTACATGACATCGAAACCATCAAAACCCTGTTGGGTGACTACAGAAATGACCACGGATATTACCCCGCAAGTTTACCCCAAAACAATGCGCCCACAAACATTATCGCCAAAATGGACATTGACTTCTACCTCAAAACCGGGGGAGTCTACGATCCATGGGGTCAGCAGTATAAATATGCCAGAGGGGATCAACATGGCGAAAGCGAATTTATTATATACGTCTGGTCTAGGGGTATTGTAGTGCAGGGGAACCTCAAGATTATCGGAGAGAAGCCATAGTCAGGAACCTGAGGATCTCCGCATAACGCACCATAAGACGACAATCATAAAATTTCCGTGTGCGGGGTCGCTGTCCACCGACAGATCGTATCGATATGAACACACATTCAGAGTGATAAAAAAATCGAGGAAGATCACAACCGCCACCTCTCATGAAACACAGTATTATCAAATCCAGCCGGATTATAAGCCTCTTCACTATGCTGAGCCGTAGCCTTGGAATGGTTCGAGATATATTGATGGCGGGATTCTTTGGCACCGGCGTTCACATGTCCGCTTTTGTGCTTGCATTCACTATCCCCAATCTCTTCCGACGTCTCTTCGGTGAAGGCTCCCTCTCCTCCGCATTCATTCCTGTTTTTGTGGAGACAAAAAAACGTGAGGGCGAAAACCAGGCATGGTTGCTGGCCAGACACACAATAACACTGTTGGCGACATTTCTGGCAGGCGTGGTTGCTGTCGGCATTCTAGGCATCACAATCGCAATGCGCTCATCACACCTTAGCGAAATGACAAGCACTGTTCTACCGCTCCTGCGCATTATGTTGCCCTACACATTCTTTATCTGTCTGGCGGCACTGGCCATGGCCATCCTTAATTCATTCCGACGTTTCGCTGTGCCAGCGGCTATGCCGTGCCTGCTGAACATTATCTGGATTTCCACCATACTCTTCATCGCACCCCGCAGCACGGGCGCGCCGGAAAGCCGCATTCACGCAGTCGCCTGGGCAATTCTCATCGCCGGCAGCATCCAGTTACTCGGACAGCTTCCGTCACTCTTGCGATGCGGCTACAAGCCGGGATTCGCGTTTGATGTTCATGATCCAAAAGTAAGACAAGTATTCACGCTCATGGCCCCCGCCGCAATCGCCATGGCCGTCACCCAAATCAACGTC
The DNA here is from genome assembly GCA_964440175.1 of uncultured Verrucomicrobiota bacterium. GTDB lineage: Bacteria > Verrucomicrobiota > Kiritimatiellia > CAYTQP01 > CAYTQP01 > CAYTQP01. The sequence goes on along the minus strand of CAYTQP010000033.1, from coordinate 1,864 downwards.
CTCATCGACCGGCTCCTGGCTGCGTGGATCAGCGACTGGGCCCCCGCCGCGCTATTCTTCAGCGAACGCCTCGTCTATCTGCCACTCGGCATCTTTGCAACAGCAATGGGAACAGTGTTGCTCCCAACCTTATCTGAACACGCAATCGAAAAGGACTCCGACGGCCTGCGCGCAACATTGACTCTCGCCACAAAAAAGGTCCTCTCCCTCCTGATCCCCGCTGCAGTCGGGCTTTTCGTCCTGGCAGCTCCGATCATACAGTTACTCTTTGAATGGAAAAACTTTGATGCCGCCTCAACCGCTCAGACAGCAATTGCACTCAAGTTCTATGCGCCTGGTCTGATAGTTTTCGGAATGTCCAAAATGCTTGTGCCCGTCTTCTATGCGCATCAGGATATGCGTACCCCCGTTCGGCTCAGCGTTGTAACCGTGGGCATTAACCTGGTGTTAAATATAATCTTCGTTCTAACTTGGCCCACCCATATCAAACATGCGGGGCTGGCATTCGGCACCGTTCTGGCAGGAACTTTCTATGTGTCCACCCTCACCTTCTCACTGAACAAAAGAAAACTCGCTCCTTCATGGATTATCATATTCAAAACCAGCTGGCGTTGCATCCCCGCCGCCGTTATCATGGGAATCACCGCGCCCTTGATTCATACCACGCTTTCGACACTGCTCACCGCTAAAGAACTGCCGGTAAAGATTGTCCAGATAACCGCCCTGCCCGTCAGCATCGCCATCGCTGCCGCTATATATTTCACGCTAACCTTTGTCTCCTTCCCGTCGTTTTTAAAGCGTGAAAATATCAGTAGGGAAAGTTAAATGTAACATGCCGTGCGTTTTACGTTTTGGGCATTTGTCGGGTCAGCAAAAAAATGAAAAAAGAGACATCTACCTATAGTTTTCATGCCGTGATCTTGTTGCGCCATATTTGTTTGGCGTTTTATTTGCTACTCGCCATCCCGGCGAGTAGCGATCTTGTGTATGTAGATATCCCAGTACAAGAAGAAGGTCTTTTCGGCTCATTGGACGGATCGACCGCTGTTAAAAGTTTCGACCTTGATAAGAACGGATCCGTCGATGTGGAATTTTTGAGCAATTCCGCATTCGGCTTCTATGTTCAAATGCCAACAACGACACGAATATCATGGGTGAACGGGTTCGGAACCCTTCCCATGCCAATGGGTGAGATCATAGGCCCAGAACTCGGATCGACATTACACCCCGAAGCATCCCTCTATCCAGACGATCCGAAATGGATGAATTTTGGAACAACGGTAAATCTAAGCTACTACCAAGAAAACCCAAATCAATTTCCGCCGGAGCCAACTATTCTTGGTTCATGGGGAGGAGAAGATGCTTATTTCGCAATAGAGTTTCAAGGAGACACTGGAACTCATTATGGGTGGATACATATTGAGGAATTTGCAGGTGTAGGAGGATGGTTTTATGAATATGCATATGAAGACACCCCTAGTACCAGCATTATCGCTGGAGCTGTTCCCGAACCATCGTCACTGATCTTGTTTAGCATTGGGGCTATCGGAGCATGGATACTAAGAAAAAATCGCCAACAAAAAATAGCTTTCAATGTGCCGAAGCGCATTCCGAGGGACGCACCCTACACACCCGCAACTGGGTGATACGCAGAACGTAGTAGTTCTGGCTCCAACGGGCTTGCCCCGTTGGAACGCAAGATTCGCGACCGCCCACCACGAATCAGCCCAAAGCAAGCAAGCCCGGTAGCAGGCTACGCCCAGCGAAAAGCAGGACACCCCACCAATAAGCCCGAAAACCCTGAACCTTCTAATCCCAATCCAATAAATCCAGCGGTGACTCGGGGGTTGTTGACAGCTCTCTA
>CAYTQP010000032.1:0-23276 GCA_964440175.1 uncultured Verrucomicrobiota bacterium | reverse complement strand
ATCCCCATGCACCCGTCGCTAAATGCAAACCGGCAACCGTTAACCGCTTCCAAACATTGGATATTCCACAAAGTCACTTTATCCGAACCTTGGAACTCTTTTTATCACAAAATTCCAATCCTTGGACAGTTGTTTCCTTCTCTTTTTTTATTCTGAAAAAACACAAAAAAATGCTTGTTAAACACAGACACCCATGAGAAAATTGTACATCGCATAAGTCTTATTGCAGAGTTTGGTTGCTGAGACGGTTGCGTTGTGACCGGACAGCCAGACATAAGTTTCGTGATAGATGGAGGAATAGATCATGAGAGCAAAGACTAACATTGTAATCAGCGCATTCGCGTTGCTCCTGTTTGCCAGTGTGGTTATGGCAAATCCAGTGCAGATTGACTGGACAAACACAAAACAGGACCCTTTGTTACCGCAGACAAATATGGACGAGCTGGGAGACAACTTTCCTGCTGAGGAGCTTATCGTCTCACGGGTGGTGTCGTGGGGCGGACATGTTCCGTGTCCAGCGGACTACACGGGTGGAGGAGCGGTGCAGGTGCAGATGCAGAATATGACATCGATCGACTTCCATAATGTCCATTATGTTGCTGACCCTGAAACCACACTGACCAACGACGACGGGCTGATTGGGAATCTAGGAATGAATGATCAGCAGTTGGCATTCAGAATTGATAACACGGGAGTAAACACACCGCTGGTGTTTGAGAGTATTGTCGCCGACAACATCTTTCAAGCCGGCGAGGTGTGGGAGTTTGTGATTCAAGAATTCTCAAATTCTCTGGGCGGACCAGCGGCACCGTTTGACAGCCTTGGCATTGCAGGCAACAGCGGGGGATGGCCGCCATCAACAGGGAGCATAATTGCCGTTCCCGAACCGGGCACAATCGCAATCATGGTGATTGGAATGGGCGCACTTGTTATCAGACACCGTTTCAACCGTTAAACATAAAACAACCAGCGCATGCATCTGCCTGGCGGATGTGTGCGCTTCACGCATTTGAACATCAAGACGTGGCATTGTAGATTTTAAGTTTTTTCAGGAATTCCTGTCTACACGCATTTCACTTCCGCCACACCGCTAAGCTCAACAACCCGCCCTTTACGCACCTTGAAGCGTTTACGCCGCTCAGGGGCCCCATCGACAGTCACCAACCCGGACGCGATAAACTCTTTGGCTTGCCCCCCGCTCTCGCAGAGACCTGCCGCCTTCAACAACTTGAAAAGCTCAATTTTTTCACCAATAATTTCAAATTCCAGCATCATTTCCGCTCCTGGCCAATTTTTCAATGCATGTCGGGAATCCCCGGTTTTCGCCGCAACTGCTTCTTCTCTGAATTTTTGCGTTTCTCCTCCAGCATCCGAGCTTTCTGCCTGCGTGTGCGACGGCGTTTCTGTCTCCGTATCTTTTCGGCTTTCTGCCGCCGTGCGCTCTTTTCGCCAAGAGTCTTCTCCTCAATCCGTTCGCACAGCTCGCAACGGGCATAGTAGCGGTTGACAGCCTGAGAGCGTACCCGCTGACATTTGATTTCAACACTGGAGGGTTCGTGTTTCAGGTAGACGCAAGATGCCGTTTTATTCTGTTTCTGTCCGCCACCGCCACTTCCGAGGATAAACTTTTCCGTGAGGTCGGACTCCACTATTCCGCAACGCGCCATCCGTGCGAGCAACTTGGTCTCTTTAGCAGCGGAGACACCGAAAAGTGGCATTATTCCGCCGTTTTCTTGATGGGCGACATTTGCATGATAACGCTACGTCCCATAATTCTCGGAGCCTGGTCAACTTGACCATACTTCTCCAGATCAGCCACAACGCGATTCATCAGTTCGAAGCCCAAGTCTTTATGCGCCCGCTCACGTCCACGGAAGAAGAGTGAGAACTTGACACGATGCCCCTTTTCAAAAAACTTTATCGCATGCCGCAGCTTGGTATCGTAGTCGTGTTGCTCCACATTGATATGGAACTTAACTTCTTTGAGCTTTACTCTTGTCTGTTTACCCGAAGATTTACGTTGCTGTCGTTTCTGCTCATATTTGTATTTGCCATGATCCATAATGCGACAAACCGGAGGTTTGGCGGTCGGCGAAACCTCGACCAAGTCCAAACCGCGTTTATTGGCAATGCTCTGGGCTTCCCGCGTCGTTATAACGCCAATCTGAGTGCCATCCGCATCAATACAGCGCACCTCTGGCACACGGATATTGAGGTTCACACGCGTTAAATCTCTTCTACTGCTCGTTTTGTTCCTAATTGATGCCCCCTGTGGTTAGCACGTTCATTCCAGTTCTCCCTTTGCGGCCTCTTCCTTTTTTAACGCGACCACAAACGATTCTAAATCAACGACCCCTTGGTCGCCCTCCGTGCGACTTCGCACAGAAATTTTTCCAGACTCAGCCTCTTTCGGTCCAAGGATGAGCATATAAGGTATCTTATTCAGCTGAGCCTGCCTGATTTTCGCTCCGATCTTTTCGTTGCGTGCATCCACCGTCACACGCAATTCGACAGCCTTCAGTTGAGTGGCAACCTCGCTCGCATACTCATGCTGATCATCGGTCAGCGGAAGAACCCGTACCTGCTCGGGTGCAAGCCAAACGGGAAACGCGCCGGCGTAATGCTCAATCAAAACACCGAAGAAACGCTCAATGCTGCCGAGAAGCGCACGATGCACCATATAGGGCCGATGCTTTTCGCCGTCTTCCCCGATATATGTCATGTCGAAACGTTCCGGTAGATTAAAATCGAATTGAATCGTGCTCATCTGCCACTCACGACCGATGGCATCGTTAATCTTCAAATCTATTTTCGGTCCGTAAAACGCGCCACCACCAACATCGGTTTCGTATGGAATGCCAGCGGTCTCCAAGGCCTTTCTCAAAGACTCTGTCGCCTGCTCCCAGATCGCGTCATCGCCGACCGACTTCTCCGGTCTTGTTGAGAGAAACGCCTTGATTTCGGGGAATCCGAACTGATGCCACATTCTGCGGGCAAAGGAAATAACCTCCGTCACCTCTGCCTCGATCTGTTCAGGGGTGCAGATTATATGGGCATCGTCCTGCGTGAAACCACGCACACGCATCAGCCCATGCAGAACGCCAGCCTTTTCATAGCGGTAGACTGTGCCAAGTTCCGCCCAGCGTAAAGGTAACTCACGATAGGAGCGACGTTGATTCTGATAGACTTTTATGTGGAACGGACAGTTCATCGGTTTGATGAAATACTCGTTTCCATCAATGTCCATCGGCGCAAACATGGACTCACTATAGAAACCCAAATGCCCCGAAGTCTCCCACAGTGTCGCACGCCCCACATGCGGGGTGTAGAGCAACTCATAACCGTTTTTAAAGTGCTCAGCTCTCCAGAAATCCTCAATCAGCGAGCGGATACGCGCACCTTTCGGATGCCAGTGAACGAGTCCGGGACCCACATCCTCGTGGATACTGAAAAGGTCAAGCTCCTGACCAATCCTGCGGTGATCGCGCTTCCGCGCCTCCTCAATCCGCTTTAGACGCACCTTGATCTGCTTCGGATTGGTCTCGGCTATCCCGTAGAGTCTCTGTAGCATCGGGTTGGTCTCGCTACCCCGGAAATATGAGCCGGCAACGGACATAATCTTGAAAGCACGAACCTTGCCGGTACTCTCCAGATGTGGTCCCCGGCAGAGGTCTATAAAATCTCCGCAACGGTAAAAAGTTATCACCTCCCCTTCCGGGATATCCGCCAGCCGTTTGCGTTTGTATGGCTGATGGAGGTCTTCCAGTAGCTTCTCCGCAGCCTCGCGATCCATCTCAATACGCTCAAAGGGAACATCAGCATCGACAATCCGGCGCATCTCATCCTCAATACGCTCAAAATCTTCCGGGGTCAACCGGTGAGAGAGATCGAAATCGTAATAGAACCCATCATCGGTTGCCGGACCGATATCCAGCCCGACATCATCGAACAACCCATAAACCGCCGCCGCCATGACATGCGCCGTACTATGGCGCAACACGCCTAAATCCAAACTAGATTGTGACTTCATATACTCCTGATTCGATTTCCACTGCATATCGAGGGTTGCACAAGAACCCTTTTTCTCTCAAATGAGAACGCATCTACTCACAAAACCCCGTCAAACGCAAGTACTTAAACATATAAATTCGCAGACACCAACTGCCTCTTATTCACCTGCGCACACACCTGAAACCGCGCCCGCTGTCAGACATATTCGGAGTTTGAAAATCCCGGGCCGTCACGCGGCATGTGAAAGCGGTATGACCCCAGCATCCGCCACGCAACACTTTTTTCGTCCCGGATGCGGGACCGGAAGGGTTATTCACCGAAGAAGAAGCGTAGTAATTGCTACTGTACCAATCGTTACACCACTCCCACACATTCCCTGCCATATCGTACAGCCCATACGCATTCTGCCACTCTGGGAATGTGTCAACAATACTTGTGTATGGCTTATCTCCCCAATTCCAGGATGTGTGATAGGTGTTTGTAGTGTACGGACTTGTGTCATAGGTGTACGACGCGCCATTGGCATAATAATTTGCGTAGTCATGATTTATAAAGTTTCCGAATGGAAACCGCTGCCCACTGAGTCCGCCACGGGCCGCCCGCTCCCATTCCGCCTCGGTCGGCAGACGATAACCGTTAGCGTTGAAGTTGCAACTCCAATCGCTCAGATTGTAACATGCTGTCAGCCCCTCCTGCTGACTGCGATAGTTGCAAAACGCCGCTGCACCGTACCAAGTCACTTCAACACAGGGATACGCCGACCCTCTAATCGCCTTCATGTCAAACTGACTCCCATTCCACGTAATTCCACAGTAGGGGACATCAAGATCAACCAGCTCCCGGCTGTCGCCATCGGTATTGCGAACGGAACCGACGGAGGATATGCTAATCTTGCCCTGCCCATACGCCCAATTGAGTATCTCCACCATCTTGTCGTTCGTCACTTCAAACCTGTCCATATAGAAAGTGTTCACAGAGACCGAATGCACTGGACGCTCATTATTGTCTCCCTCTGAAAAACTATCACCCATATTGTATGTCCCGCCCGGAACACGCATCATCTTCACAAACGAACCCATCTTCGACCACTGACCGTTCCCCATCTTGCAACACCACTGTTTATTGGCGGTATTAAACCAGCACCAGCTTCCCTTATCGATTGAGTACGCATAGGCCCACTCATAGTAAAACCAGCCGGTGGCACTGGCCAGTTTGGTCCAGACCCCTGATGTCATATCAACGATTTGCTGCTCGTCAGCAGGGTTGAAATAATACCAGCCATTGTCCCGAATTGAATAGGCATACGCACCCGTGTGGCACACCCATCCTTTCGGAAGCCAAGCCAAAGCCGATCCTGCGGATAACACCAGCAAAACCACCACCAACAAAATCATAATGTTTTTCTTCATATTTGCTCTCCTCATTTTAATCCAAACTACTGATAAGAACTATGCTTCATACGCAAAGTCTATGAGTAGATCAAGTCAATTACCAGTATTCATAATTTCTCATCAAAACTTGCGGCGACTAAAATGTGAAATTTGTATTCGGATTGGTGCTACCCAAACCGGCACCGCCCGAATCGCCCGATATCGCTCCGCCAGTAGATGCCTTAATGACCAGGCATGCATTACCGGCAACGACATCCCAGTTGTTCGTGTTGCCGCCAACAGTATTACGCACAATGATGTTACCAGCGGCGTCCACATCAATCCCCCTGTCACTGTTCTTCACATTATTGTCCTCAATCCGGTTGCCACTGTTCAACACATGAATTCCTGCGCCGTCTCCGTCTTCACCGTTGGCAAAACAGATGTTGCCGACAACCAGGCATTCGCTGTCAACCTCAATTCCATCGCCCTGATTAAACTGCGTTGCACAGCCTCTGATCACGCTGCCGTAATCCGCACGGATGCCGTCGGAGTCGTTCTCATACGCCGCACAATCACTGATCGTGCTCCCGCTGATTGTGTGAATACCGTCAACATCGTTGTAATACGCTGAACATCCGGTGATAACGCTTCCATAGAGCACATCTATGCCGTTGGTTCCGTTGTTGTAAGCCGCGCAATCGCTGACCACTGCGCCAGTGTATGCAAAGATACCATGCCCGCCGTTATGATACACCCTGCAGTTCCTGATTGAGCAATCACCGCCACTTGCATAAATCCCGCTCTCCGCATTTTCATACGCAGTGCAATCATTTAGTGCGCAAGCACTGCTCACAAGAATGCCCACAGTATTGCTGATCACGTTAATCCCGGAAATACGGGAACCGGTGCCGGCGTGAATACCACGACCATACACCCCGCCCCACCCGACAATGCTGCCATTGCGCACCGTAACACCAGGAACACCTCCAGCCTGGTAAATTCCCGATCCGCCGGAAGAACCCGCCCCGATCAAGGCGTGCCCGTCGAGATCTATTGTCACACTACCAGCATTAACAGTAATACCATTGCTACGTGAACAGCTGAGCGTACCAGCGAACTTTACAGAACATGGCCAGTCGAGACTTTCAGGAACCTCACACAATAAAATATTGATCTTATTGCCGGGGGTGAGGTTGTAGTTGTTCTCATTGTCAAACACCCGGTTATTCTCAATCAGTGCTCCCGTATCCAGTAGATGAATCCCGTTATTGCATCCTGTCACCGTGCAGTCACGAACACGGGAGTTGCCGTACACGCCAATTCCACTGTACCGACACTTCTGAACCTGGACATTGAGGACATCAAAACCGCTACCCACAACAACCCCGAAGTTCTTGCAATCGCTTACGCGCAGGTTTTCGATTTTTCCGTTCGCATCATCTTCCGATATACTGAAATCAATTCCATTACCGAATGGTGCTGAAAGCACACCGTTGTGAATCCGCACACCCTTAAGCGGCGAGACCTGATCAATCGCGCTCCCCGAAGAAACGTTTATGGCGAAACCCATCAAATCCAAACTCACATCGTTTACAGCGATGGTCACGGTGCTGGTCAGGTTCCCCGTAAGATAATATGATCCGGGTTCATCAATTCGCCGTCCGACATCTATTGGGATTCTGGGTTCAACCTGCCCCAGTGTCTTCATCGTCTTACCCGGTGCCCCCGGCGGCGTGAGTTCGCCCTGCCCCATAACCGACGGAATTCGCAAACCCGCAAGCATCGTTACCACCGCAAAAATTATCGCCGTTTTTCTCATATCTACAATCTCCCCTGCTTCAACGTCATTCAGTCACCCCGCACAACCGCCCTTCATTTTTACAGCAAACACCGAATTCTGTCAATAGCAGTGTCCAATAGTCTTAACCCAAGTTTCCGGTTTGTGATCGTAAGGCATCGGGAATAAGGGCAGAACCTTCCGTGACACTGTAGAAACGATCCCTTTTGGAACTCTGCCTGAATGGAGCGGAACTCTTTTTTCGCAGCTCCTCTCTTCTCGTCTCTCCCCTCACCCCGCCATAAAGCGGAGCAAGCACTTTCGACCCCGGAGAATATCAACAGTAAACGCTTGAAAACGCTGTCGTTATATCACCTCTATGATTTAACATTTTGTCACTCCGACTCTCCGTCATCCCCCTCGACAGGAACGGCATTCTCTGCCGCCGGAGACCGATCTTTTTCCAAGCCGGGATCCTTGGTGAAAATTGTTCTTATATCGTTGAATGTCACCAGCACCATCATTGTGATAAGAAGAACAATGAATATCTGATAAACCACCATCAGGAAACGGGCGTTTATCGGCTTGCGGGTCACTATCTCCACTACCGTGAAAAAGAGATGCCCTCCGTCAAGAATGGGAATTGGCAATATATTCAAGATGGCAAGGTTTATATTGATCATTCCTGTAAGCCAAAGAGCCAGCAGGAAACTTGTCCGCACAGACATCCAGAATATTCTGAATATGCTGACTGGTCCGCTGATAGAAGATGCCGCGTTTTTAGCCTCTGCCGGCGTGACAAACGCCTTCAAAATCCGGAAAACCGGACGACCCCATCTCTCAATCTGTTCCAACGGCTTGCGTTTAATATCGATCGGATTAAATGTTATGCCAATCAGAGCGCGTTCCAGCTCTACATTGTATTCCGGCAACACCGTGAAATCAAGTTTCTCTCCACCTCTCAACACCTCAATCGGCAGTTCCTGATTTAGATGAGCATCCACAATGGAGCTGAGATGCTCCATGCTCATAACGGGCGTGTTATTCAATTTGATAATAATATCACCGGCACGCATTCCCGCCCGCATTGCGCTACCTTCTTTTGTAACATCCAACACAAAACAGGGACTGCTTGGTTCAAGACCAAAGATGGTTCGTCCGCCATGAGAGGTCTCTTTTGTAGCAATGGTTACGCTCTTTTCCTCACCGCCAATCCCGACTATAGCCAATTCAACCTCATTCACCAGCACGCAATCGATAATAAACTCTTCCCAGTTGCCGACACTGTCGCCATTTACACTTTTTATGTTGTCGCCAATACGGATACCGGCAGCGTATGCAACGGAGTTGGTGTCCACAAAGCCCACAAGTGCCTCGTTATGATCATATGCCGGACCACTGGCGGCGAAATAGATGATAACCGCGATGATGAATGCCAGAACCACATTACCTGTCACACCCGCAAGCTGCACCGGGATTTTACGCCAGGGAGAAAGAGCGGGAAGCTCACGTTTCGGTTTCTCATCATCATTCTTTGAGTCCTTTTTCCCCAACGAAGGATCCAGTTGTGGCAACGCCACATAGCCGCCAATCGGGAGACAGCCTATTCTATAAACAACGCCCTTGTGTTTTTTCTTCCAAATCGCCGGCCCCATTCCTATGGAGAACGCATCAACAACCAACCCCATCCAGCGTGCCGCGAGAAAATGCCCGAGTTCATGAATAAATATGGTGATTCCAAATAGGAATATTATCATGAAAACCGCATATATTGTTGTGAAAACTGCATGTATTATCGACATAAATATTCTCTTTCTCTCTTTTCTGTATCGAACCGCGTTTTCTTTACAGAGCGGCGTTCATTTGTTTTGAATTTGTTGCTGTTATCCGCAGTGTTAGCAAACATCCTAGATAGAGCCAGGCGCGACAAGGAAAAATCGCGCCCATAGATAGAGGATCGGTGTCGCCGGCAACACGCTGTCCGCCAGGTCCATCAATCCGCCAAGCCCCTTCATGCCCGCACTACTATCCTTTATACCCGCTGCCCGCTTACAAAGCGACTCGAACAGATCGCCTAGAACACCGGCTCCCGGCAACAGAAGTCCCAACATAATGGCATCGCTCAACTCCATGCGCACAACATCAAAATCTCCGCCCCGATAGTAGTAAAGAGCGAGACTGGCCAGCAATCCTGCTGCCATGCCGCCGGCAAAACCCTCCCATGTCTTTTTCGGCGACAGCCTCGGCGCCATCTTGTGGCGACCAAGATTTGTGCCGGCAAAATATGCGCCACTGTCCGAAACCTTTATTATAACGAGCAGATAGAAGAGCAACCACTGCCCATTAAACAGTCCGTCAAACATCATTATGCGGGTGAGAAAAGAGAGGAGGAATCCTATATATAAAACGCCCAGCAGTGTCCCCGACACGGTTTCAAACGGCTTGCGATTATGCTTTTGCGATAATTGCCGCAGGAAAATGGCTGCAATCACGGCAAAAAGAACAGCCAGTTCAACCTCGGAGTTCCAGGCGTATTTTGCTACACCCCAGACCGACAAATTCAAAAGCAACGCAGCGGCTATTCCGACAAAGCGGAAGCTGGGAATATTGGCCTTTTCCAGCATCTGGTAGAACTCCAGCATGGCAAGCGTACACACCGTCAAAACAATCAGAAGATACATCCACGCCGGAGCCAGAAACAACAGCGAAACTAGTACTGCCGCCGCCAGTATCCCATTTTTAAGTCTTGCCTTTAACATACTTTTCACGTGTCATTCCTATCCAATATCACCAAAACGGCGTTGGCGTTTCCCGAATATTTCAATCGCCTTCCTGAACTCTTCCTCCCGGAAGTCCGGCCAGAGCACATCCGTAAAGTAGAGTTCGGCGTACGAAAGCTCCCAGAGCAGGAAATTACTGATCCGCTGCTCCCCGCTCGTTCGAATCATTAAGTCCGGATCCGGCAACTCCGGCGCGTAAAGATGCGCTGCAACGGTACTCTCGTCAATCTCTTGGGGCTCAATCTCTCCCGCACGAACACGCAACGCAATCCTGCTGACAGCATCCGCAATCTCGGTACGCCCGCCATAACTCAACGCCACAGTCAGGTTCCCCTTGTCATAATCCTTTGTCGCCGCAATAACTCGCAACAGTTCATCGTGCAGATTCGCCGGAAGATCAGTGATCCGCCCGATTGCTCGCAACCGAACCTCATTCTCGTGCAAAAGCTTCTCCTGATTCTTGAGAAAAGATCTTAAAATCCCCATCAGCCCTCTTATCTCATCCTTCGGACGTACCCAATTCTCCACACTGAACGCATAGAGCGTTAAATACTCAATCCCCAGCTTGCGACAGGCCTTCACAATAGCGGTCACAGAGTTGGCTCCCTCGTGATGCCCCTTGATCCGGGGCAACCCACGGCTCTTCGCCCAGCGTCCATTCCCGTCCATAATGACGGCGACATGCCGGGGTATCATGCTCTTCACTTCGCTGGAACTGCCTTCACTCATGATGTAAAGGGACAATCCTTCATGATTATGGTACTGCTTCGACGCGGTCCAACAGAGAGTAGCCCCGCCTCCACACCAGTCAGCTCTTCAAGCCTCGCGATATACGCCTTTGTCTTTGCCGGCAACTCCTCAAATGTAGAGACCTCACTAATCGAGGTCTGCCATCCATCCATCTCCTCATACACCGGAACACACTTCTCAAGAATCCGGGCGTTTGCAGGAACGGTCTCAAGGCGCTCTCCGTCGACCTCATAGGCGGTGCATATTTTTATTGTCTCAACATTGTCGAGCACATCAAGCTTTGTGAGTGCCCAACTGTCGATACCGTTAACCTCCGCTGAATAACGAGCCACAACTGCGTCAAACCAGCCGCATCGGCGCGGTCGTCCAGTGGTGGCACCGTATTCGCCACCCTCGCTTCGCAACATTTCGCCCATCTCATCGTCCAGCTCGGTCGGCATTGGTCCCTCACCAACACGCGTGGTATAGGCCTTCAGCACACCCAGCACAGCTTCGATTCTGTGAGGAGGAACCCCCGTCCCCGTGGCGGCACCGCCGGCGGTCGACGAAGAGGAAGTTACAAACGGATAACTGCCATAATCGATATCCAGCATCGTCCCCTGCGCACCCTCGAATAATATCTTGTCGCCCGCCCGCATAGCGCGATTCAGAAGAGCTATTGTGTCGGCGATAAATGGTTTGAGATATTCGGAGACCTCCAAAATGTCGGACACGATCCGTTCTGCATCCATACTTTCCGCTCCCATCACCCGGAGCCGCTTATTGCTGCTCACTATTCGACGGCGAAGCATCTTCTCAAACTCGGGGTCAAGCATATCGCATACCCGCAAACCCGTGCGCGAGACCTTGTCCGCGTAGGTCGGACCTATACCGCGTTTGGTTGTGCCAATCTTCTCGCCATCAGCAAGCTGGCTCTCATTGCCTGCATCCAGCATGCGATGATAAGGCATAACAAGATGCGCACGGTCACTAATCAATAAACGTCCACCCAGTTCTATCCCCCGTGACTCCAGATCGCGCATCTCATCCTTCAACGCCAGCGGATCGACAACCATTCCATGCCCAATCACGCATTTTGTGCCGGTACGCAGGATTCCTGACGGAATAAGGTGCAGAATATACTGCTCATCTCCGATCTCCACTGTGTGCCCCGCATTGTTGCCGCCCTGATAGCGGACAACCCAGTCAATATCCTGCGTTAAAACATCTATTATCTTACCCTTGCCCTCGTCACCCCACTGTGACCCTATCAAAATCTTTGCGCCCATGCTGTTTCCTTATCTGAATAAGTATTCTCACTTCTTCCTCAACTCACGGCGGACAACTTAAAGCAACTCCCCTCCACGGTCAATCCTAAAGTGCCGGTGTTGGAAAAACAGATCGCTCCCGCAACCATCAATAAATTCAGCGGAAGCATGGTATATTCAATTCCAACACCGTTATCTCCCGTCATTTTGAGCTTTCATGCAAATGGCAGAGTTGCTAGAATTGCGCTTATGATCAACACGAAGAGTTTCACTTCTAAACGCATGGACCCGGTATGGATATTTGCGCTTTGCGCAATCTGTTTTTGCTGGGTTCTCGGCAATGCCCCCCTGGCAGGCACCGAGGCGTTTCGAGCCTTGACCGCGCACCAGATGCTGGACTCCGGAGACTGGGTACTGCCCCGACTTTACGGTCAGCTTTATCTTCGTAAACCTCCCATGCAGTACTGGATACTTGCTACGGCAGAACAGGTGACCGGAGAGGCAAACGAGTGGGTCTGGCGTCTGCCCTCCGCACTGGGCGCAGCACTTCTGGGCGCATTTCTATGCCACACTGCTCAACGCTGGTGGGGACGCAGGGAGGGACTGGCAACAGGGCTCGCGTATCTCTCAATTGCTGCACTCTGGTCACAATTTCGCAGTGCCGACATAGATGCCTTGAACACGGTTGCGACCATCATCACAGTTGTTGCGCTACTCGACATTTACAGGGTTGATGGAGGCAGAAAGGTGGTATGGATGTTAGGGGGAGGGCTGGCTTTCGGGGTATCCCTGCTACTCAAAGGACCCGCATCGCTACCACTGGTCATCGGAGCCTTTTTCGCCCCTCCTGTTCTGAACGGCAATTTCAGGAAGTTGCGCAGTGCCCACAGCTGGGGACTTCTGGCAATCGGATGCTCACTGTTCGGGCTCTATCTGCTGCTTGCTTACAACGCAATCGGCACCCTCGACAATCCGTCCGCCGCCAGCGGACTGCGTGAAGCAGGCGACAACATGTTACTCTCCAGCTGGTCAAACCTCACGGAGGCATTTCTGTTACCGCTAATCCTTCTTGCGTACTCGCTCCCCTGCTCGCTCAGCCTTCCTTTTTTGCTGTTGCCATCCACGCTGAAATCTATGGATTCCGAGAGTCTCGCCATGTTGCGCTCAATTATGGGGACACTTCTGCTCGCCGTCGTTATCGGGATTGTTACGGGGATGCAAAACCCTCGTTACGGATATATACTCTTGCCTGTTTTCGCGCTTTTAACCGGACTCTCAGCACACGCCATTCTCTCAGGCAAACTCTCCAACAAAGCGGTTCGCCTCGCGAACAAAGTGATTCTTAGTTCCTCCTGCCTGCTCTCTATTGTCTCTATCGTCATCGCAATAATGCTGAACAGTCAAGAAGTCAATTTCCCCACCATTTTCCTCGCTCTGCTCTCAATCGGGGTGGCATTCGCATCAATTCTGGCTTGGCGGAAGGCGAGCCTGCGCCTTCTTTACATCAGCCTGACTGCGGCGATTGTCCTGCTCGCCTTCTCGTTCGACTACATAAAAAACCGCGACCGCAGCAAGCGATCGGGACAGGCGGCAGGCTTAATTCTCGCCGAAACCGTCGGAACAAACACGACCGTCACAACAGGGCTGATGCTCTGGACTCATCCCGAAATATTCCACTATGCAAACGTGACGGTGAATGCCCACAATCGATACGTCTTCGCGAAACCGTTTGACCTCAGGCAAGATGGATGGATAGTGTTCCATAAACGCGAGTGGAAGGAATGGTCGCAACGATACCCTGAACGCTTCAGTAGAACCTCAGAACTGCCAACTCACGTTCGCGGCACTGTTCTAACATGGTATAACGGAGGACACAAGTCGAAGAATTGATGGTTCTGCGCCGTCAATAAAGAGTGAAAGAGTGAGATCATTCTGGATTTCCCGAAACATCTGTGCTAACAGATTTATTTAAAACGGATACTAAAAATAAGGCACTTAAATTATCGGGGTAGAACATGGAATTAAATGAACGGGAACTTGAGAAATATTCATCGGCGGTAACATTGTCGGACATGGAGATATTTGTCTTCCCCGAACTTCTTTACAGCCTGGTGCTGGCAAATATCATGTCGCCGATTGTCTGGGCGTGGCGTGATGATCCATGGTTCAGCAAGGTGTCCAACAAAAACGCCTACCGCAAGGTGATGCGCCTGAAACAGTTCATCATGAATAACTTTGAATTCAATCTAGATCTCGACACCTGGGGGTTGACCAACAGCGACGAGGAACTGCGCCGCTTCGAACCATTTATCGATCTGGATATTGTCAAAAGCAGTAACGCCCTTTTCGGTTACGGTGGCGACAAATACTACTTTGACCTGGATATCCGCCGCCATTTCGGGCTGGACAAATATACAACCAGTGCCATCCCTTACTGGAAAACAGAGACCGTAGAGGCAATGAGCGCATTTCACTTGAAAGAAGGCTATCAGCGTGGTGCCGGAGAATGCGTCTCACTCTCCACCCTCTACGCCGCAGCTCTCTTCGTGGTCTGCGAAATTCCCCTTGATGATATATTTCTTATGGCGACACCACTACACTCCCAGAACTATATCTGCGTCGCGGACGGAATTCTCACAAACAACCGCCGAATCGTGACCAAGAATATGCTCTTCAACGGCACTGAACTCACTGCAAAATCTCAACGCGCTCTCCGCAACGAACAGGTCACCATCGTCTCCCACCACACAGGACACATACATGTCGCCTATCAGGAAGCCACAATCGCCCCCGCCTCCTATGACCGTTTCCAGCAGGAGATTTCGGACTATCTTGTCGTTGATAAAATCGATTATGACATACTCATTAACTTCCTGCGCTTTCACAGTGAACTGCAGTCGTGTTTTCAGATCGAACACTCATGCCACGGCAAACCCCGCTACGTCGCGGCGGAGAAGGTGTTCGCCTGTGAGCACGCCAGCTCCTACCGCGCCAACAGCGAAACCTCTTTTCATCTGCTTGAAGAGATGGATCAATACGAGTTTTTCTCAGACCCCATTGATAGTCGCATCATCTTGAACCAATTCGAATCCTTTCTCAAAGAACGTCATGTTGATCCGCATAAACCGGAGACACTTCAGGAGTTTGCAACCGCGCTGAACTGCCGGAATGAGAAAGCCAAAGAGATCGCCGCCAAACTACTCTCTTTCTGTCATCTTGAACCTCGCCTGCCGGAGACGAAAAAGAGATTTGTGAAATCACCGCCAATCGAGATAGCTCCACAGATGGGACGGACAGGAATTATTGAGTATTTGAGGACAATGCGTAAAGAGACACCAATCGCCGATCTCGCGTTTTATGCCTACCGCGACATGGCATCTTGTAGCTGGAAGCCGTTCATGAAAGCCGCACTGGAGCGCAACCCTGTCTGCAGAGATGCGAGCGCAAAAATGAACAACGCCGAGCTAACTGCCCATTTCAAAAATATGCCTTCCGAATCTATCTACGACGGCGGTCGTCTCGCTCAGCCGGACGAGGTCTGGAACTTCAAGACAGGCGATGGTCTGGAAAAAGCTATCTGTTTCGCATGCATCCTGAAAGATCGCAATCCCGACATCCCGATATCCATCAACTCCGACGGAAAGACCGCGCAGCTAAAATCGAAACAGGTACAAATCGAACTGCCAACCGAGAAAGGTCTACGAGTAGAGCTTTCGATATAGCGAAAAACTTGCGCCTAAAAAACCTCAAAACATTCACACCTCAATCACTCCGCAAAAGACATATTCCGCACCGCCTGCGAGAGTGACATTCGACGCGCCATCGGCATCAAGGGTGTAGCCAACTGTCAAAATATCACCAAACGCACAGGTGACCTTGACGGGTGAGACAACTTTCCCCATTCGCCCGGCGATCAGAGCACAGGCGGTCATGCCAGTGCCACACGCCAGTGTTTCATCCTCCACTCCTCGTTCATAGGTGCGAACCGCCAGAGAATTCGTCCCCGTGACGGTTATGAAATTAGCGTTTGTTCCCGCAGGCTTGAACTCATCGTGATAGCGGATCGCTGCACCCATTCGGCACAGGTCAATCTTCGCCAGATCATCAACCTCAACCACAACATGCGGAACCCCCGTATTAACCATGCTGTACACTATCTGTTCGCCATCAATCTCCAGCGTTTGATTCAGACTCCAATCTACCGGTTTGGTAAGATGTAGACAGACATCATCGCCAAGAACCTCGGCTCGCAAAATACCGGCAACCGTTTCAAAGGACATCACATCGTTCGCCACCCCGATATCCCTCGCGAAACGTGCGACACAACGCGCACCGTTGCCGCACATCTCCACCTCTCCACCGTCGGGATTGAAAAAACGCATTCTGAAATCTGCATTCTCGCTGTTTCTCACCAGAATAAACCCGTCACAACCAACTCCCGTGTGGCGCGTTCCAACCGCCGCCATCCACTCCCTGTTCTCCACAGGAAAGGTCTCTTCACGGTCATCAACCATAATAAAGTCGTTACCCGCTCCGTGCATCTTTGTAAATTCAATATTCATATCATATTTTCCATCGTATCATTTCACGCCCAAAACCGACGCAGGCATTCTATGCTCTTCTTCGCCACGATTTCCGGATCAGGATCATACTTAAAAACTTCGACGGAGAGCCATTTGTCGTAGCCGATCTGTTCAATGGCTTCTGCCAACGGCGCATAGTCCAGTTCACCCATGCCCGGCCCGTAGAGATTGGGGTCATTGACGTGAAAATGACCGATATCTTCCGCCTTGACCGACCGTATGATCTCCGGAATCGGACAACCTTCCGAGAACATGGCTTTGACATCCAGATGAATCTTGAAATTTGGATGATTAAGCTCCCTCACCATTCGCATACCTTCCTCCACCGTATTGATGAAGTTGGTCTCAATCGGCGAAAGAGGCTCTATGCAGAGTGTAACCCCGCGTTCTGCCGCTTTGTCCAGCACCGAGGCGAACAGCTCTGCGACCCGCCGCCAGGCTCCATCCACACTCTGCCCATCTTCAATGTTGCGTTGCTTCGGAGAACCAATCACCATCACTGAACCACCCAGGTCACCACAAAGATCCACCAACAGCCACATATACTCTTTTGTCCGGGCATAAACCACGTCATCGCAGGTGGTCATGTGAACTCCGGTCGGACCGGCGAGCAGCCAGTGCAACCCCACCACCTCCAGCCCCGCATCTTCAACACTTTTCCGCGTTGTTGCTATCAGGTCGCTGGATATATCGCGAGCGTTTGAGTTCAGCGTGAACGGGGCTATCTCTATCCCTTGATAGCCCAGCCGTTTCGCAATGGAACACACCTCCACAATCGAGCGGTTTTCGAACATCTCATTGCAGAGCGCAAATTTCACGCCACACTCCTTCTCTTACGAACAAGGTTGACAATTATAACCACAAGTCCAAAGCCAACGAAAACCCCAAGACCCATATAATGACCGGCGATTTCACCAATCCCGATGTGCTGACCCAATACTGCACCCTTCGACCATAACACCCAGAAACTTAGTGCCGATGTTACGACAACGGAGGCGGTCATAAGCACATTCCATATAATTCGCGCTATACCACGCGGCATATCTTTGCCGAGGAACGTCTTCTGGTTCATCAGCAGGAAAAACGCGATATAAGCGATCGGCAGAAGTGCCGCACAGAACACCGATGTCGGTACAGCCAGCCACATCTTGGCATCATTCCAGAAAAATGCACCCAGAACGCCAATTGCGGGAATCAGGCTCCCGATGACCTGCAACCTCCCCTCTGCTGGTTTCCCAAACATTGCACACAAACACAAACCATTGATGATCATCAGCATGGTCGCAGCATTCAGTGTCATTGCGACCACCCCCAGCCCGAATATATATTTGGAGGGACCGGTTCCCAGAAGCGGAGCCAGTGAATCGGCGAGATTGAATGAGTCGCGTTTGACCAGCATGGCAGCCATGCGCCGATCGGCCAAAGGCATGGCTACGCGTATTTTGTTTTTCATCTCAACCGAGCCATCCTGATAAGCTGTTTTTTCAACCGCTGTCATTCCCGCGAAGATCCGCTGATCCAACAACGACTGATATGGCCCGACCAGATTGCTTGCTGGTTGTACAAGTTGTCCATTGGCATCCGTCTCGCCAAGGAAGCCTTCGGCAACCTTCCCATGGAACTGACTGGCTGTGGCCATAACCACGCAACCGGTAGCGATTGTGAAAGGAATGACCAGTCCGGTGGCGAGATCAAAAATAGCAAGACCCCGAAAATTTCGATCCCATCCCTTGCGAATCATGGAGTATGGCAGCAAAAACGTCATATTAATCCCCACCGCAGTAGCCGCCGCGCCGATCATGGTGGCGCGTTGCTGATCAACAACAAGATTGTTCCAGAAACCCTGGAAAACTGCGTCCACTTTGGCAATTTCATTGGCAAGCCCAACCGCAGGTTGCGTGAAAAGCTTGAAATCAGGAATAAGTCCGGCGGCAACCGCGCCCCAGTCAAGACCACTGCCTTTGGATAGACTCAATTTAACTATAACACCGAAAAAACAGACCACAATCGCACCAATGATACACTTGATAATAACCTCGAATATCTTCGCTCCCCGCCCACCCCGGTTATAGAGCATGACATTGAAGAGCGCAACAGCCAGAATGATGATGGCCGCCGCCGCTGTTCCACCCTTAATCGAGCCAAAAACCCCGGTGTGCACACCCCATCCGAAAAATTTTGGAAAGAGATTCTGCTGGAGTGCCCCTGCAGAGACAGCGTATTGCGGCAAAGACCAGACAACGTTCGCAATCATGGATGCGATCAACCAGCCCCATCCCAAAATAGGGCTTACATGCTTGTTAATAGCGTGAAGAGGTGGCTCTCCCGACGAGAGTGTAACATACGAGATTGCACCCATCATAATCACGCCCAGAATCATGGCCAATGGCTGAACCCACATGCACGAAAATCCTACAAGAACCCCTAGATAAAGCGAGTTCGAAAGAGAACCCCCGCCTATGGTGATGGCACTTTGCAACCAGCCGGGACCCGACAGCCGCGTCCATGCTCCCAGAATCGCAAACTTTCCCTTTTTTTGCGCATCAATGAGGATCTGGCGATCTTTTTCGACTTTTTCACTCATATTAATACCCTTGTTAAATTATTATTACGCCTGCTTGAGAGAAGTTTTCTAGCACAGTAAATTGATGTAACACAAGCATGAAATTCATATTACGGAATATCGTATATAAGGAGGTCACAATCGAGAGGTCCGTTCCGAAGCGGAACCTTTTTTACCGGTGGCATGGGCATTGCTCGCTCGTACTCATCCGACTCCGCCAGCAGACAAACCCGCCAGCCGTGGAGTTTGCGAAAACGGGCGGCTGATTTTCTCACAAATTCCGGCTCCTTTTCGAGCCTTATCCCGTAAGGCGGATTGCTTATCAATAGACGCGGAGTTCCGTCGTCATGAAGATTGAAAACCGAACGCTCTTTGAATGAAATCCTCACACCGGCGGAACGGGCGTTAGCACGCGCCATGGCAAGCACACCAGCATCATTGTCAAGACCCTGAATACGAACACCCTGGTCGGTGATACCACTCCGCAACTCACCACAAAGAGCCTTCAATGATGCCATCTTTTCCTCGTTAAAGTTCGCCCAGCGCTCAAAACCAAAACGACCGCGTGCAAGTCCCGGCGGAATGTTTGAAGCCAACATCGCCGCCTCAATGGCAATTGTCCCCGATCCACACATAGGATCAAGCAGAGGAGTCTTGCGATCCCACTCCGACATTCGCAACATCGCCGCCGCCACCGTCTCCCGAAGCGGAGCATCGCCGGCCTGTTGCCGGTAACCGCGCCGATGTAGCGGTACGCCGGAAAGATCCAGATAGAGAGATGCCTTGTCGTTAACCAAATACAGAAACACACGGACATCAGGGTCGTCTGTGGAGACAGATGGACGCATTCCGGTCGCAGCACGCACTTGATCGACAATCGCGTCCTTCACCTTTAGCGCAGCAAAACCGCTGTGATGAATCTGACTGGAAAGACATACGCTACGCACCGCCAGCGTTTGCTTCGACGTAATATACGGATGCCAGTCAACCGCCTGCACTCCATCGTACAGCGCCTCCGGTGTCGCCGCTGGAAAACGGTTTAACAACACCTGAATACGTTGCGCTATTCTGCTCTGCAAACAGGCCCGCCAGCCATCTTCCCACTCGCCGCGAAAAGGGATGCCACCACCGAGATTGAGACGCACACTCTGGAATCCCAGCTCACGAAGCTCATCGCATAACACCGACTCGCTACCCGAAACGGAAGATGCGAAAAATTCCTTTATTTCACTTTTTTGACTCATATTAACAACCCTGCTGAAGTACATAGACCAAATTTAATGATAAATGACAAGCATAATGGTAGAGGGAGCATCACGAAATGTCGAGCATGAATAAACTCAGCTATTTGCCTCCAGTATGATTCGGATGGATTCACCAGCAGCCGCCAGTCCAAACATTCCGGGAATGTAGGCGGTGCTACCAAGTATCTCGCGGGGACGACCACGCTGAAAATCCTCTGTTGGTCGCCCCTCCCGCTTTTCAACCTTTTCAGATGAATAGACGCAACGCACCCCTTCAATCCCGACACTGCGGCGAAGCCGTTTACGCAACTGCCTGGCAAGCGGACAACCATGTGATTTGTCGAGCGAATCCACACGTATCCGACCGGGATCACGACGTAGCGCCGCCCCCATGCTGGACACGGTGGCAACGCCCGCCCCTATTGCCTGCCTCAAGAGTTCGGTTTTCGGACCTAAACTGTCAATCGCGTCCAAAAGTAAGTCAGGTTTAGATTTCAGAATTTCCG
Source organism: uncultured Verrucomicrobiota bacterium (assembly GCA_964440175.1). Classification (GTDB taxonomy): domain Bacteria; phylum Verrucomicrobiota; class Kiritimatiellia; order CAYTQP01; family CAYTQP01; genus CAYTQP01. The sequence continues at coordinate 2,442 of CAYTQP010000032.1, read as the reverse complement.
AGATACTGGAAACATCCAGAAAAAGATTGCGCACCTCAACTCTGCATTCTGGATTTATGTCGTATACCCGCCTTGCCGACGCATCGGTTTTTCTCTCTCCAACCGTTGAGTCGAGGGCGCAGAGTTGTCGGTTTATATTGCTCGTCTTAATGACATCAAAATCCACAATTGTCAACGCCCCCACCCCGCTTCTAGCCAACGCCTCAATCGCATATGAGCCAACCGCCCCCACTCCGGCGACAACAATGTGAGCGTTCCGAAGACACTCAAGATTCTTCGCGCCAAGTAGCATCTCTGTCCTTTGGAATCTGTCATTCATGGATAAGACCCAATCCATTCTCCCATATATCCGCCGCGAGTTCAGCAGTCTCAATAAACTTCAGCTCTGCCACACGACGAAGAACCAAAGAGAGATTTGCCGGCTCATTGAGACGTTCACGCTTCCCATCTTCACCGCGCGGACTGATGTCAGGAGTGTCAGTCTCTATAAGCAGACGCTCTATCGGTGTCGCCCTCACCGCCCCGGCAGCTCGCTGGTTTTCAGGATAAGTGAGCGCGCAGGAGAAAGAGAAAAACGAATTCAACTTCGTCAACTGTGGTATAATTTCAGCAGAACCTGAGTAGGAGTGCAGAATAATTCCAGCGGGATGCGCCCCGTGCGAACGAAGTAACTCCAGCATATCTCCCCACGCCCGGCGGCAGTGAACGGAGACGGTTCTGCCAAGATCAATACTGAGACGATACTGATAGAGAAAGATCGACATTTGTTCCCTGCGGTTTGCATCCGCCCCCGCATAGTCCAGTCCAATTTCACCAACACTCCCGCCATCGTTTAGAAACTCCGAGAGATTGATCCTCCATTCGGAGGAACGCTCCGCCACCCACCAGGGATGAAGCCCGAACGCTGGAGAGACATTCGGATGCTTTTTACAAAGCTCCGCCACAGTACTCCAGTCCGCCTCACTCGTGCCACAAGTTAGAAACCCACGCACACCCGCAACTCTAGCACGCTCCAGTATCTGCGGAATATCTCCCGCTATTCGCGCATCCTGTAGATGACAATGCGCATCAAACAACTGCAAATTCTGCTCCCGTTAAATGTTTGCACCATCTCATATTGTAACCCAAATTATTCATAAAAAAAGGAAACGTCCAAAAAATTGTTAAAACCCAAAAGTGGTCTCCAATGCCCATTCCTGTAGAATAGGTATTCCCCCACAAAGAAACAATGAACCCCACAAATGGATAAGATAGAACAAATAGCAGTCCTTGGCAAAGCAAATGCGGCAGTAAATATACGCCAATGGGAAACGGACAAAAAACTACGAGCATTTGAAAATCCTCGCATCATCATTGGCTCGACCAGTTGACCATGATCCAGTAAAAGGTACGAAAAAGAGAGAGATCATATTGAGTTTTAACAAAAAATGGGACACCCCTAAAATTGAGTCCACATAAACATCACTATTCATTGATTGCGCCATGTGCATCTGCGTGTCAAAAATGACCCCCCACCACCCCCCCACCCCCTGTCATTGCAACCTCATAACGGGCCTGTCCCTATTTTTTTTCTATTTTTTTTGTCCCTATTTTTTTGTCCCTATTTTTTTGTCCCTATTTTTTTCTATTTTTTCTATTTTTTTGTGAGATGGTGGCTCGCCTGCCGTATGGATCGTATGTGTATGTTTCGGCTGTGGTGCCGTTGGTTGCTATTGCGGTGATTTGGTATTGGCTGTTCCATTCCAATGAGAGCGTGTCGCTGCCGTTGGTGATGTTGGTGATGCATCCGGCGGTGTTGTATTGGTAGCCGAAGCTGCGCAGGATTGCTCCTGATGGTTTACGCCAGGTGATGTTTATTAGGCGATCCATGTTGTCGTATTGGTAGGCGGCGGTGATGCCTGCGGTGGTGTTGCTTGCGCTTGCGAGAAGCCCGTTGTATTGGTTGTATTGGTATGCAAATGTACCGCTTTGCCCGTTGTTTATGGTGCTGATGCGTTCGGCGGCATCAAAGGTGTAGTCGTTGGTGATTATGGGCGTACCGTCCACGGTTATTAGGGTGTTGGTGGGATTGCCGACTGGGTCAAGGGTGTAATTAACCGCAAATTTTGCGAATTGATTTTGGTGTTCTGCGATCAGTCGGTTGGCGGTGTCGTATTTGTTGGAGATGGTGCCGCCGTCAATTTTTTGTATCGTTTTTACCATGTTGTCGATTCCGTAGTTGATTTGCATGGTTTGCTTTTCAATGTCTTCTATAGTAACAGGTCGTTCCTAAATGTCGAGACTCCGGGTTTTGCCAAAAACTCATAATAATTCGGTGGGCTTGTGGTTGCTGGGTGTCCCTAAGATCGCGTCATCTAATCTGTTCTATTCTCGTAATGTCAATGCCCCGACTTTCGTTTCTTTTCTGAGAGATATGGATTTATTGCCCCGTTGAATAAATTG
>CAYTQP010000031.1:0-24037 GCA_964440175.1 uncultured Verrucomicrobiota bacterium | reverse complement strand
ATTCAGGATTTGTCAGCCATTAACGAAGTCAGTTCAATGCGCCGGAATTCGACTTCGCTTCCCTCCGCCTGCAGGGCGATTTTGCCTTTGCCGGCAGTGCAGTTGAAGCCATGGTTGACAAAATCGCCGTTGACCCACACTGTGACTTCGCGGTCTTCGCAGACAATAACCATGTGATTCCATTGCCCGACGGGCTTCTCGGAGTTGGTGGTCAGATTTCTGATGCGACGAGCCTTGCCCTCGGAGCAACCCCATCTCTTTTTCGGCCCGCGTCGGGCAACCATGTCGGGGGTCTCAATATCCTCCTTGATTGCCCAGAAATCCCCGGCATTCCCGGACTGCATCTGCACCTCAATCGATTTCGGGAACATCCGGTAAAGAGCGCGAAGTTTGGAGGCGTGAATCAGCACTCCGCAGTTACCAGCCTCACGTGAGAAGCGATACTCCACATCCAAACGGTAATTTTTGAATGATTTCTTTGTGATGAGGTGTCCTTTCGGTTTTCTCCGACTCACAAGTTTATTGCCGCGCACAACGAAACTTGGTGCGATATCCACATTTTTATCCGCCTTGGGCACATCGACAGTCCAACCGGAAAGATCCACTCCGTTAAACAGTTTGATCGGAGTGCCTTTTGCCTCTGGAGGCGTTTTGCCGGACGCATTGACAGAACTGATAGTGGCACAGTCGGTCAAAATGATTGCGAAGCAAAATATGATCATTTTTTTCATCTCTCTCTCCCTAATCGTCCGGCATATATAATTTGACGCAACCTGTTGAGAGGCACGCCACCATTCATATCTCATCTATTCAGTGACAATATGTGTGCCCTCTGCGCCGGCGAGCGCAGCTTCCAGGTGATGAGGTTGCGTAATTATAACGTTTCCCCCTCCATGCTCAAGGAAATACAGTGCGGCCTCGATTTTCGGGCGCATACTGCCGGGCGCAAAATGACCTTCAGATAGATAGATGCGTGCCTCGGCGATTGTCATTTTGTCGATTTCACGCTCTTCTGGCTTATTAAAATTGAGGCAGACCTTATCGACATTTGTTGAAATTATCAGTGTGGCAGCGTTTAAATGGCTGGCGAGCATGGCGGAGACCGCGTCTTTGTCTATCACCGCCACGCATCCCCGAAGTTCCCCCGCGGCAGTGCGGGTTACGGGAATGCCCCCTCCTCCTCCGGCAATAACGATAATATTACGATCCAGCAGGGTGCTAATGACGGATTCTTCAACAATCTCCAGCGGTTTGGGTGATGGAACCACTCGTCGCCAACCACGCTCACCCACCTCACTCACCACCCAGCCATCTTCACGCTGATGCAGAAGTGCCTGCTCCCTCGTGAAAAAGGGACCGATGGGCTTTGTCGGGCGGGCGAATGCGGGATCATCGCGATCGACAACAACCTGAGTGACAACCGTAGCGATTTGACGCTCTATTTTCAGGCTGTGAAGTTCGTTTAGCAGTGTCTGCTCAATCTGGTAGCCAATCGCACCCTGAGTGTCGGCAACGCAACTATCCATCGGTACCTGATGGAGGATATCCCTGCTTTTTTCCGAGCGCAAAAGGATGAATCCCACCTGTGGCCCATTTCCGTGGGTTATGAGAACTCGACTGCCACGCTGAATTAACGCGGCGATGTGGTGACTGGTTTCGCCTGCCGCGCGGTATTGATCAAGCACACCCATGTGCCGGGCATCCTTTATGAGTGAATTGCCACCAATTCCTATTACAATTAGAGGTGCTGTCATTTTTATCGATTCACATAGTGAGCGCCATCAATGATTTTGCGGTATGGATTCGGTTTTCCGCTTCGGGATAGATGCGCGAACGCGGTCCATCTATGACCGCTTCAGTGACTTCGTTACCACGGTCAGCCGGAAGGCAGTGCATATAGATTGAATCATCTTTAGCGAGGGCCATGGTTTTCTCGTCACATATCCAGTCTTTGTATTTATCCGCGACGAGCCGCGCATCATCCGGACTGGAAAAGAGTTCCTCCACCCCCCAGCTTTTGGGGTATACAATGTCCGCATCTCGCACTGCGTCCGCCATATTATCCACTATCTCAATTCGGGAGCCGTACTTTTCGGCGTTCTCTTTGGCGATACGCATTGGTTCATCCATAAGCTTATATTCGGGCGGACGGGCAAGCGTGATGTCCATGCCCCAGCGGCTCATCAGCATGAGGAGTCCCTGCGGAACGGACATCGGCTTCGTGTAACTCGGCGCATACGCCCAGGAGACGGCGAGCTTCCGTCCGCGCAGGTTGGAACCGAACTCTTCGCGGATGGTCATGAGGTCGGCGAGCGTCTGGCATGGATGATCGACATCGCACTGCATATTGATCACTGGCACCTCGGCCCATTTTGCAAGTTCGCGCATATAGGCCTGCCCCTCACCGGGAACAAGATCGTGACGCAGGGCTATTCCGTGACCATAGCTTGAGAGGATGATTCCCATATCCTTGGCACTTTCGCCGTGCGCGAGCTGGGATGTGCCTGAGTCGATAAAGTGACCATGACCTCCGAGCTGAGTTATGCCCGCCTCAAATGAGTTGCGCGTCCGGGTGGATTTGTCGAAGAAAATGAGGAATATGGTTTTGTGTGGCAAATGCAGGGTAGGAACGCCCGCCTTGAACTCGGACTTCAACTGCGCGGCAGTTGTCAGGGCTACATCTATCTCTTCATTGCTCCAATCCTGCGTCATAAGCCAGTCGCGACCTTTGAGGGATTGTGGAATGGGTTTTGTCTGATATGTGGTCATCTAATCTCTCCCGCGATTTTTACAGCTTCAACAATCTTCACATAACCTGTGCAACGGCAAATATTGCCGGCCAGTGCTGTGCGTATTTCGGAATCGGTCAATTTTGAACACTGTGGATGCCGGGTTAAGAGCGCATACGACGAAAGCAACATTCCAGGCGTACAGAAACCACATTGCACGGCTCCCGTTTTCGCGAAGCAGTCTTGCAGAACGCGACCCGTCTCCGTCTTCTCCAAACCTTCCACCGTCAGAATCTCCGTCCCGTCCGCGAGCTGACCCGCCGGAACGAGGCAGGATGCCAGCGGTCGACCGTCTATCACTACAGTGCAGGCACCACATTCCCCTTCCCCGCAACCCTCTTTTGTGCCCTTCAAGCCCAGATCTTCGCGCAGGATATCCAGCAACCTCCGCAGAGGCGGGAACTCAACAACCACCTCTTCGCCATTTAATATCCATGTTCTCCGCATTCGTTTCAAAATGAAACCCTCTCTTTATTGAAAAATTCTACCATCAATCTATAAGATTTATTGCATTTTTGCAAAACATGAGATTGAAAAATTGAACGATTACGCTACACTGCCACTCAAACAGCTCAAAGGGGCGGATGAATAACAGGGATGAGTGCCGGAATTGGAATGCAGACAAAACATTATACTGGAATAGTTATAGAGTCTAACAAGGTTGAATGGACGACCTTACGCGAGCTTAAGGGTGGCCTTGAGGTTGCTGGTCATGGCGTTGAGTCGTTCGTAAAACCGGCAGAAGACGAACCCGTAGCGGCATTGCCTATGCCGGAGATGCGGGGTTCGGTGTGCGCATCCATATCGGCACACGATGCGCTTCTGCGCATACTGACGTTGCCATCCACCGACATGGAAGAGCTGGCAGGCATGGTCGATTTGCAAGTTGGCAAGATATCCCCATTCCCCGTTGAAGATATGGTTGTCTCGTTTGAGGTGCTTACAAGCGAAGAAAACTCCTCCCTCGTTCTCATCGCGGCAGTGCAACGCAAATATCTGGATAAACTTCACGAAGATGGCATACCGGCACGCCATGTCGATATTGACCTGATCGCCTGGTGGCATGGGCTGTGCGCTGAGGGACTGACGGACAAAGACGGGCGGGTGATATATCTGTTCATGCGCGAGGAGTGCGCCGATATGATTGTCGCGGAAGACGGCGCACCCCTGTTATTGCGATCAATGCTCGTTCGCGACGATATGTCCACGCAGGATTATCACGATATACTTGTCGAAGAGTTTCACTACACACTGACCGCACTCGAAGCGGATTGGGGACCGGCGCACGGAACAGAGCTGGTAATTCTCAATAAGGACGGCATTGAAAGTGGCATTGAAAGCAGATTCCGCGAAGGTGAAGAGATAACGGTTAAGACAATAGCAATCGACAAACTTATGCCTTTGAGCGAGCTTCTGGTTCGACGCCGAACCGAAAAGAATGGCCATTGCATTGATCTTGTGCCGGAAGATTGGCGACAAAGTGAGCGTGACGCATTAATTAAACATCGCTTGCTTCGTGCGTGCGGGGTTTTCGCGATTGTCTGGCTTACCGTGTTTGTCAGCATTTTCGGATACACTCAATGGGAAAAATCTTCGGCGGAGAAGTACGCGAAATGCTCTAAAGCCCTTCAAGAACCAGCTAAAAAAAGTCAAGAGATGCAGATGCGTATCCTCGCTCTGGAACGCTACTCCGACCGGACATACTCTGCGCTGGGGTGTCTGCGCGAAACAAGCGTACTTTTGCCGGGTGCTCTCGAACTGCTCTCTTTCAGCTTCAAGAAAGAGAGTGATGTCTCCCTGCGAGGTGTCGCCGACACCACCAGCGCAACGGAGATATACAACTATTTTAAGCTCCTCGAAAACTCCGGCAAGTTTGAATCCCTTAAAGGACAGAAAGTCTCTGTCGCCAATCGCCGCGGTGTCGGTCGTTGCTCGCAGTTTCAAGTGACACTTGTTCTACCAAAGGCAGGCGGAGAGACACAATGAAACTCAGCGCAAGAGAGATGACACTGGGCTGCGCGACCATGGCCGTGCTTATCACCGCCGGCACGTGGATGTGGGCGGAATCACGCCTCTCGGATGTCGCGAGTTGCCGCGAACAAAAACGCGGTTGCAAACAGATGATAATCCGGGCAAAAAAACTTCTTGCTCATGAGGATGATTGGAAAGCACGACTGGGAAAGTTGCGTGCCAAGCTTCCTCAATACGACGAGGATGAACAAGTCACCTCTGAAATTATGAAAATGCTTGAACAACAGGCAGCGAAAGCCGGTCTATCTCTGCCAAAAGCGACTCCCGAAAAGGAGAAAAAGATCGGTGACCTTTATGAGATGTCCATAAATTACAGATGGGAGGGCGACCTCTCCGCCCTGGTACACTTCCTGTATGACCTCCAGTCGAAGGGTGTTAATCTGGATGTCCGACGGCTTAGCGCAGCACCATCTTCTTCCAGGAGACAGGCGGCGCGACTGAAAGGGAACTTTACCGTAGATGTGGCATACACACGCGCATCCGCCACTTCTGAAGATCCGAATGACAAACCCACGTTAGAACCTGAACCCGCAGTAACAAACAAAGAACAGACGAAGAAAGAGGCAAAATGATTTTTTCAAGCGATAAACCAAGCCGGAAACTAAGTGCCGCGCTAACCGCCTGTCTGCTGACAGTGGTTGCGCTGGTGGCAGGCATACCAAACGCGCAGGGACAGGTGGTGGACCCCATCAACAATTCAGAGCAGTTGATGTCGCTTAATTTTCGGGACGCTCCCGTCGATCAGGTGCTCACCACCTACAGCAAACTAACTGGCCGCACATTACTACAGATGCCAAACTTGAAGGCAAAGGTGACGCTGGTCAGCAATGAGAAGCTGACTATACGCGAAAGTCTGCAAGCGATAGAAAGCAAGTTGCTGATGCACAATATAAGCCTGGTTCCGATGGGAACCAAATTTATAAAAGTTGTTCAGTCTCAGCAAGCGTCACAGGCTGGCATGATTATCAACACCGGACAACCGGAATCTGCACTACAGGAAGCCGACCAGCTCGTCACACAGGTCATTCAGCTTGAGCACGTTGAAGTCAGCGAGGTGCAGGGTATTCTCCAGGGGCTGCTACACGGTTTTGGCAAAATTCAACCGCTGGAACGTAGCAACTGCATGCTTATAACGGCGACATCCATTAACATCAAGCGCATTTTCGACCTGCTCAGAATTTTAGATCAGCCCATCGAGCTAAACATAGAGACCAGGGTATATGAGCTGAATTACGCAAGCGCGGAAGAGGTCGCATCAAAACTGCAGGAACTTATTGAGCAGGTTCAGGCCGATAAGAAAAGTAAATCTTCAACACGCACCGCAAAAATATCTGGCGTTCCAAGTGTGAGAACCCCGCCCGGCGTAATTCGCGCCCGCTCATCTGCACGCCCGAATTCGCAGATGAACGCCATGGTTGCGGCTGCTGGAGAGATGGCAGACCGAAGCATGATAAGGGGGGACGTGAAAATTGTCGCCGACGACCGCACCAACATAATTTTCATCTTCTCTCGTGCGGAGAATTTCGCGTTCTTTGATCGGCTGATCAAGGTGCTGGATCGTCAGGTGTCCCCTGAAATTATCACTAAGGTTGTGGCACTGGAATACGCCGATGCCGAAGAGATATCCACCATATTGAACGAGTTTGTCGGTGCTGCCAGTTCCGATAAAAATGAAACACGTAGCGGCGCGGCAACGGCGAATACTAATTCGGGAAAACGCAGTCAGGCGCTACGGGACTACGTCAAAAAGAAAGCATCAACCCGACCACGCACAAGCAGCACGCAGGAGACCGCGCTTGGGCGGCTCTCGCCAGACACCAAAATACTAGCCGACAAACGCACAAATTCACTGCTGATTATGGGGCGGCAAGGCGATGTTGCCGCATTGACTAACGTCATTAAGCATCTCGACATTATTCTCGCGCAGGTACTCATTGAGGCGGTGATCGTGGAAGTGAGCCTTAACAAGGGAATTGATTACGGTGTTGACTGGCTACAACGTTCTTTGACTGTCTACAATCAGGAGAATACCGGACCAAACGGCGGTATCGCCGTAAATCAACCAGTCTTCTCATTCGCTGGCGGACAAAAAATGGGAGAATCTGCGAACTTCCAGGATGCCAGTTCTCTTGTTGACCGGGCTATACCGCTGGCTTCAGGAGGACTCTCATACTATCTCACTTTCTTTGATCTCAATATCGATGCAGTGATAAAAATGACGGCCAGCTCAGACGATGCCAGAATACTCTCCACCCCTGTCATTTTAACCACCGACAACACCGAGGCAAAGATTATTGTTGGTGAGCAACGTCCGGTTGTCACATCGAGCAGCACCACCGTCGGCGGAGAACAGCGCTCCGCCTATGAGTACAAAGATATCGGCATCCATCTAACCGTGAAGCCGCGTGTCAATCCCGCACGTTACGTCGTTATGGAAGTGGCACAGAGCGTGGATAACGTGGGTGGATTCGAGATGATAGACGGCAATCGCGTTCCGATCATCACAAAAAGAGAGCTGGAAGCGCAAATTGCTGTCAAAAGCGGACAGACAATAGTCCTCGGCGGTCTAGTGAACACCGACAAGCGCAAATCACGCACAAGGGTTCCTATTCTCTCAAATATCCCAGTTTTGGGCGCACTCTTCCGTTCAGACAGCAAGAGCGATGATCGCCGCGAACTACTGGTGCTGATAACACCCTATGTGATGCTCTCACCAGAAGAGACCATGGAGCAGACCGAACGGTTGCATAACGCATCCTACTCCTCAGAGACCGAGTGGCATCAGGACTGGTCGGGTAGCCCTCTATCACATAAAAAGAAGAGAAAAGGACTGTTCGCAAGAATATTCGGGAAAAAGGATAAGGAGATACGTCAGCCAAAACCAAGTAAACCCGGATTTGAAGGTGACAAAATCATCAAGACAGGTAAAACCGATAATTTAAGCACCCCGGTGGAGACCCCGTCGAATCTGCCGCCTGCCGATAACACCGTCGTCGAGAAGCCACCACTGAAAACGAAACCCAAACCCGGATTTGAGGGCGACAGTATCATCAAAAAAAATGAAGACGGTGATGCACCCGCAAAAAAAGAGACAGCACTGTCAAAACCCGATAACAGTGCTGTCTATCGAGAAGATATCACTCCCCGGATAGATAATAAATATTTAAAAGAGACTCTGCCTCGCTAAATAAACGGTGTATTATAAAAATAAACTCAGCATCAATATATCCCGTGTTATTCATTTTCCTGTCCGCATGCGCTGGACTCCGCACCGACAACGAAAAACAGCCGACAATTACGGCAGGCAATAAGCCGGCGATAAACCTGTCAGCTATTCAGACCAACACATGGGTAAAGATCTTTGACGGCGAAACGCTGAAAGGCTGGGTTCCGCTCGAAAAGACCAAGTTTGACATGGGTAGCAAGGTGGACGTGAAAGACGGGAACCTCCTGCTTGCCGAAGGGAAACCCTATTCGGCTCTGATCTGGGGCGGCACTTTCCCAACTGTCAATTATGAGGTCAGACTCCGCGCAAAACGTGTTGCCGGTGACGACATATTTTGCGGCCTACTCTTCCCTGTCGACGACAGCTCGTGCAGCCTGATCCTCGGTGGCTGGCAGAACTCGGTAACCGGTCTTTCAAGCGTCGATGAGATGTTTGCCGTCGACAACAACACTGCGAACTATATAGAGTTCGATAACAATAAGTGGTATAAGGCACGGCTTCGCGTCACAGAGGAGAGTATTCGGGTGTGGCTGGACGGAAAAGAGATTATTCGCCAGCCCCGCAAGGATCACCGGATAACCCCCTACCCCGGTCTCGAACTCTTCGAACCTTTCGGCCTGTTCACCTACTGCACCAGCGCATCTGTTTCCGAGATATATTTCAAGATGCTTGAGTAAAATCCTTGTGTCAGGACGTAAAACGAAACGTCACAATTCATAAATAAATTTTTTGACAGGTGGAAATATTTAACATACACTGTACTCTGATCTTGTGGTATGTCCGTTCTGTCGCAAGCCTCTGTTTGCCAGGTGGAACGGATAAAATTAAAAGTAAGGAGCAGGTTATGTTTAAGAGATGTGTATTGATAGCGGGGATAGTCGCGCTGGTAGCGCTGACGGGCTGTTCAACAACAGGAAGCGGCGGAACGGGTGACTACCGGACATACAACAAATCCACAGATGTTGTCTGGGCGGCAACTCTTGAAGTTCTCGACGGACTGCCTATATCCGTGATTGCTAAAGACAAGAGTAGCGGCACGATTATCGCGGAAGGCGAACTGGCCTCGTACGGTGCGGATCAAAAGATGAAAGTGTATGTGGAAGAGGACACAACTCCGGGTTCCACGCGCGTAAAGGTTGTCAGCAAGGCAACAATGTCGCCAAACAACTCGGCTCCGCCCTGGCCCGCCACTATCTTCAAGGCTCTCGATAAAAAACTGGGTTCTTAATCCCCCAAAACGTATGAATGACAAGGTCCGGCGTAAAAACCGGGCCTTATTATTTGAGCCATAAATCCGATCGCGCTCTGTTTCCGATAAGATTCAGGCTAGTAAAGCCTTAAGGGTGAAAATAACGGGATAAAGACGCTCTGAATACCATAGGCTGGCAAAATAGAGTCCGATTGGCGCGGGCGGAAATTGAGTGCCGTTGCGAGTCTGCTCGATGAGCCAGACTTTACCCCTTTCTGCCACTTTCGGGCTAAGCGTAGCGACAGCACTTACGGCAAGAGCTGTCTCTTCGATAGTTGATTGTATCCCGGTTGCTCCACCCCAGCCTCCATCCGCGTTCTGCGATTTGTCCAACCATTGGACTGCTTTCTCAATCAATTGTCCAACCATTGGAAACCTGTCTCTATCGAGCGAAGCGAGCCCCTCCAAAACACGGGCTGTGCCAAAGAGCGGACTTTCCTGACGAAGCGTGTACTGGTTTCCAAACCAAAGCGGAAGCCATGATCCATCTGCGCACTGCCGATCGGCAAGATAGTTCAACGCCCGCCGGATTTGCCGATCGATCTTTTTAGTGAGACGAACATCCATGCTGTCGCGCCATTCTGAAAGGGCGTGAATCGCGTGAGCAGTGATATCCGGACAACTGCGGTCAAAAGGCAGACTGCCCCACCCCTTACAAAAGGCGGGGATGCCACCATCGCGGTTCTGCATGTTCAACAGCCAGTAAATACCGTCAACGGGCGGTGTCTCCGGGTCCAACCTCCACAACGCCAGCAATGCGGCGGCGGTGTCGTCGGTGTCGGGCACACCACCGGAGGCGTGGGTCCAGCCCCAGCCACCAGGCGCAGAATGCGTGAATGGATGCTCTTTGCGCAACTGTGTGTCCAGCAGGTATGTATGTATCGCTTTTTTCCGCTCGGATGTAATCGCATTATCTGTCTCTGTTAATGCGTGAACTGAAAGTGATGTCAGCCATGTGGCAAGGTTGATATCAATGGGCCAGCTTCCATCACTGCGAATTGTGTTTTCAAGGAAACTGATGCATGATTTCGTTACGGGATGCCATTCAAATCCCGCTGCACTGAGGCTCATTGCGACAAAAGCGTTCAACGGTGCGGCTTCGAGAAATCCACCGCTTTCCGGTTGAATTTTTCGCAGAATTTTCAATGTCGGAGGGATTAGTCGGTTTCTAAGTATCCGCAACGGCAGGAATTTCGATGGTTCGCTCCGGTGTTTAACAATGCCGATGGCGATCAGTGCCGGCAAGGCATAGCTGACCACTGGCAAGCGCAACCATTTGTAGAATCGGTGTGGCACGACCGCCAGCTCAAACGGCAGTTGCGGAACAAGCTTCCAGTTACCATCAAGCCTGCCGGCAAGTTGGCACATTGTGAGAATGGGCGCGGCGAACGTGCGATCGTTTCCATAAATTCTTAACACCCGTTTGAAGAGAGTTCCGCCGTCGAGCCTGCCGGTTTTGTCAGAGAGCCACTTTCCCGCACGTTCGAATGGAATCCTGAATTCGGAACCGCCATATGAGAGCGCACACCAACAAAGTAGCGTTGCGGCGAAGTTGGACGGGCTTTCGGGACTGTCCCCCCACCCTCCGTCAATGTTGCCGTTCTTCGCCAGCCAACGAAATCCGCGTTGCGCGGTTTCTTTGTGTCCAGCTGACATGAGGGCAAACGCGGCGGTGGCTGTAGCCAGCGCGGAACTTGAAAGCCGACCCTCCCAGCAACCTTTATTCGTCAACTCCGAGAGCAGGCGCATCTGCGTGTTTAATATGCTCATGTCGTGTTCTTCGGTGTTCATCTGTACCCATTAATTCCTGACATAAAATCGAAAATCAATTATTTCAAAATAATGTTATCATATCAAACAGCCAATGCTTAAGAGAGCGTAAAAGGTGTATTCGCAATCTTCAAATTCATCCGTCGCATCTCCCGCGAATCCACCACTGTCGCGCCAGAGCGATTCGACAAATTCCAGACATGGCTTGCGGATTGACGCGATTGGCGCGTTCAATCTTCGCAACGCAAAGAGAGCGACAGCGGTGGACAGGAGATCAGGACGCGAGACATGCGGAGCGGCGCGGAATCCGCCAGCGTCGAGGTGTTGAGCCAGCAACCATTCGGATTCCTTTTCTCTAATTTTAAAGCCTGACTGTTTCAGTGATAGCAATGCGGCAGAGATTGCCGCTGTGTTCGAGTGCGACATGAACTCTCTCGAGAAGATTTCCATCAGATTCTGCGCGTTGTTGAAAGGTAAATTCATGTCTTCCAATGCCAGCATGGCGAGGAGGGTTCCATAGGCTGTTCCGTGCGCTACATTCATGTTTGTGTGATTGAACCCTCCGTCTGCGGCGCGGAATTTCTCCAGTCTATGCATGATGGAGCGACGCATATCTCCCGACACCGCAAAACTGCCACACAATCTCGCAAGGCAGGCGAGGTGGACAAAGTCCAAACCACCGCCATCCCCGAAAGATGAGAGATAACTCTGGATGCGTGCAGTCGGAATTGCCACCTTCAAAGCCTGCAGAGATTTGACGGCAAAGAGAGTGTAATAGAGGTCGCTATGCGTGTCGCGCCCGCAAACTCCGCCATCAGCGTTCCAGGCGGCATTTATGAAGTCTGTTATCTCTTTGCGTGCATTTTCATCCAAATACACGCTTGCCATTGAGGCGATTGTCAGCATCTGTTCAGAGGCGGTTAAACACATATTTCACACCTGATCGAGCATATTCATAACCAGCCGGAGAAGAAAGCTTTTGATGGGCTGATTTTCAATGGCGGCCAGTTTACGGAGTGATGTGTTTTTGTTGTGCTCTTTCAGTTGTCGGGTTTTTTCAACAATCATAAGTTCATCGAAGATATGGAAAAGCCTCAGCATCTGTTTCTCGTCAGGGTTCTTATTCTGCCAGAACGACAGAAGCTCTGAACGCATTCTGCCGTGTGCGCTTTCAAACGCCAGTGAGAGTAGCAATGACGAACGGATACGGGCGGCATCTATGGGATTTTCTTTGTCGAGAAATTCGCGCAGATCGTCGTGAATCTGATACGCCACACCCAGCGACAAACTGAACTCACTGAGAATGTCGCATAATTCCTCGCCACCATCAGCCGCAATGGCTCCAAGCAGGAGTGCCAAGCCAAACGCCGGAGATGTTTTTTGACGAAAGATATTCAGTGTCTCTTTAGATGAGAATGGTTGCAAACGGTTCATTCCGTACAGTTCTTCCCCCTGCCCCAGAGTTAATTCGCAGTGGTGCGTAGCGGCGACCGAGAGCATGCGTGCTTTTTTCTCGTCGGAGATATCGCAATCGGCAATAAAACGATATCCGACACCGATCAGGAAATCGCCAACGTTCAGGGCGACAGGCATACCGTATTGACAGTGCAACGTGTTTTTGCCATAGCGCAAGTCATCATCATCTTCGATGTCGTCATGAATTAACGATGCTTTGTGGAAGCACTCGACAGCGACAGAGAGTTGTCGCACTGGTGGCGGGGGCTGGCTTCCACACTCCTTTAGTGCGCTGTAGACGCAGGTCAGCAGATATGGTCGCCAGCGGTTGCCTCCACATGTGAGCCAGTCGCAAGATATGGTTGAGGTTATTGTGCTATCGGCTTCAAAAATCTCGCTGATAGCGGAGGGCTGAAACCAGGAAAGGACCTCCTTGCGCAACTTTTCTGTGTCGAGTCTGGCTGCGGTTTTCGCATCGGATTTCATCGCAATGGCTTCGCGAACCTGTTCGAGATCGACTTTTGTGTCAATACAGCCATCGAAATGGAGGGGTATCGCCAGACCGGGGATGGCGTTGGAAATCATTTTTGAGAACGACTGCTCCAGAGCGGACAAACAGCTGACCCCTATCACGGTGTCGACCTTACCGCTCTCCAGCAGCTTGCTCACAACAGTTGAGCCTTCAGCGACAAGTACAACATACCCAAGTTCCTCAGCCATGACCTGCAACTCGCCAATCGGACATCTCCCGCACTCTTCGCAAAGCAAACCAAACTCATCCATGCCAGCCGGGCAAGAGGTGGATGAGCGCAGACATTGAGGCAAGAGGAGCAGGCGACGGTCACAGGGAGTGCTGGCGACAGTTTGACGCCAGACTTCATTGTTGAGCAACACCATGGCATAATCGGCAAACCCGGAGGACAGTGCCCGAATGGAGACAAGTTTTTCAATATGGGTATCCAGCTCCTCAATTGTCAGCGGCGGCGTGAGGGCTTCATCCTCGGCATAACGTTTGATTACTGCCCGCACGGCGGCGCGTTCATCCGGTTTCACAGGAACCGCACAGGGGTGATTCTGATCATTGACAACAGTGTTCATCATCCATAAGCTCCAAAGCCGAAGAACCAGTTTTTCTTGGCGAACCGATATAACCAGCTCTTTTCGGGTATTTCGTGTGCGGGCTGATTATGACTGGAGCAACGCTCCATGACCGCGATTTCGTCAAAGACGGTATCACGACCGCTAGTGTCGCGGGCATTTGAATCTGTCATAAACTCGCACAATCCGGCAGGTTCCTCCATCAAAATGCATCCACGGGTTGTCCCTGCGCACAATGAACGGAACTCATCCAGAAACTTCGAGTTATTAAAGGTGTCGAAGAGTCCGCCACCGTCGCCTATATTGTCACGCGCAAACTGAATTGGCGGGCATGGCTCAATTTCACCAGTCGGTGAAATGTGGTGGGCAATACCAGTGGCGGCGGGGCAAAGTGCCTTGCCGTTATGATCCCAGTAAGAATCTATCACCATCAACGGGGCTTGAGCCCGTATATCCACAATAAATCGCCGCAGTTCTATTATCTGCTCCGCGCTAAGTGCCAGTTCGGGATTGGGACGAGGTCCAACTGGACGATAAATGTAATACCAAAGGTAGTGGACACCGTGTTCAGCAATGGCGTTCACGAACTCCATGTTCGCGAGTTCAGTTATATTGGACTGACAGATACTGGTGGCAACCCCGGTGACCAGCCGGTGGCGACGGCAACTTTCCAGTCCCCGCAAAGAACGCTCATAGACATTGCTGCCACCCCGACGTTCATCACTGACAACCTCCAGTCCTTCAATGCTGATAAGCGGACTGACGTTTCCCGCACGCCTCATCTTTTCCGCGACTTTATCGGTGATCATAGTTCCATTTGTGAAGAGCAGAAAATAACAGTCGGGATGACTTTCAATGATGTCGAAAAGCCCATCATAGAGGAGCGGTTCGCCACCCAGTATGCCAAAAAAATACACTCCATGCCGATTGCTTTCCTCAATGAGATTATGAAATGTCCGGCGATCTATCTCCTTTGGCGGTTTTGAGGGGGATGCCCAGCAACCCTGACAGGCAAGGTTGCAGTCATTGGTCACGGAGATGAACAGGAATGCCGGAAAGTGCTCGTTTCGCTTCAAACGCTTCTTGAACTTCTGAACGGAACGCATCCCTTTCCATCCAAAATTATAGACAAACTTCCAAAGTAGCCGCTTGTCGGTCTCTTTCATAAATCGGCGCGTCAGAGCAGCATTCATTCTCTGTTTGTCTCCCATCGATCGCGCTCCGCAAGTGCCTTCTCAATCTTTTTTTCATCCAGCAGATGTCGACGCTTCTGTTTACGGGCATTCAACGCGCCGTAAACATCATCGCCAAGCATTTCATCAATGTTCAGTTTTATGTTGGCACGCACAGCCACCGCATCATCTATCTCCGCGCCATTGATAGGGGGCTCTCCGCATTTAGGGAAGATGATTGCCGCTTCAGGACATATCCGCGCACAGGCTGGACAGTTGTTTTTGCAGTTTGATGGATTAACCACGCGCACCTGCCCCGATTCGTCTTTTTCGTACACCCCGAATAAGCAGAAATCGAGACACTGTCCGCAATTGATACATCGTTGCTTGTCGATCACCGGAAACCATGGTGGCCAGCCTCGAACCGGGCGCGGATTGTCGGGCGTGTCGCCGGAGACTTTTCCAATATTAACAATCTCGACATCGTCGGAGAGAGGTGCGCCGGACTGGACGAACAGGGCGCGAACGGCACGCGGATGGCATGCGAACACTTTCGGTGATGGCTGTCGCGCAAATTCACGCAGGAGCGGATCACGATGTGCTGCGCAGGCGCAAAGATCCTGCACAACGGTCACACCGTCTCCACGCAATGCGCGGTCGAGCAGTTCCTGATCTAGCAGGCGGCGTTCAGCACAGGCACAAACCAAAATTGGCGGAAAGTTTTCCACAACCCGTCACCTGACATCGATCGCGGTCAGAGTTCCCTTGTCGTTACGACAATACACAATCCCGTTGCTGAATACCGGTGATGTCCAGCAGAGCTTAGAGAGTCCGGTCGCTGCCTTCGACAGTTCTTTATATTTTTCCGGGGTGACTTCAGCAATATGAAGCGTACCCTTCTCGTCAAGGACAACCAGTTTGTTGTCGACAGCGATCAATGAGCCGAACCCGATGGGCATACTCCATTTTTCCGTTCCATCTTTGATGTCAATACAACGCAGGAATCCGTGCTTTTTGCTGTTTCCGTCAACACCATAGATATGTTCATCAACGTAGACACTGCTACTGAAATGATTTTTAAGCCCCTTGTTCCTCCATATCTGTTTCGGCGTTCGCCCGGAGAAATCGAAGAGCGCACAACCATAGTCATAACCCGAGGAGACAAAGATTTTCTTGCCCGCAATCAGCGGATCAGCTGCGTTGACAGCGTATTTGGTCTCCCATTTACGCGACCACAACCGTCTGCCTGTACGCGCTTCCGCAACCACAAACTCTTTTCCGGAGAATATGGCCAGACAACGTTTCCCCTGCCAGTTAAACAACACGATTGAGGCATAGCCGGCATTGCCTTTTTTGCTCTTCCACACAATTTTACCAGTATCCTTGTTCAACGCGACAGACGCTTCGCCGATGTTGAGAAAAAGAAGATTACCGTCAAAGACAGGAGAGGATGCGTAGCCCCAGCGCAACTTGGCGTTACCTGTCTTTTTAGCTACATCTGTTTGCCAGCGCACCTTACCGGAGTCGGCATCAAGACAAAGAGCAAGTCCCTTGCGGCTGAAAGTGTAGACCCCATCACCATTATTAACAGGGGTTGCACGTGGTCCTTTAAAACCGCCCGGACCACATGGATAGGAATGCTTCCATATAACAGACCCGTCACGGGCATCAAGACAGTAGACAATATCGGTTTTACCGGTGTTGCCCATTGCGTAAACCCGCCCGTTTTTAACGCTTACCGCTGAATAACCGTGACCAAGTTCCCTCTGCCAAAGTTTTTTAGCACCTCCACTCAGCGCACGGGCATTCCATCCCGTCTCCGTACTTATCCCATTTTCATTAGGACCGCGCCACTTGCTCCAGTCATCACCGTTGCTAACGGATGCGCTCAAAGAAAAAAGCATGCAAAATAACAATATAAACCTAAAATACAACTTCACAACCAACCCTTTCTTCTGTAAAAACCGCAACGCGCAACGAGAGTGATAATAAACCACAGAAACGACAAAATGGCAAAACAAATATCATCGGAAACCGTACAGGGGGAGATGAGAACAAAAAAATCTTCCGCCCTTTCAGAAGAGATCTCCATTTACAAGCCAACATGACCTATTCATAAACAGGAAAGCGCATTCATTCGACACGCGGCATTTCCGGCGGCGGGTGAGGAACAACAAGAATCCTCTGATAGGCGGCGGCACGCACGGTATTGGCGTAACCGGTAGCAGGAATAAGCCCGATTATGGTCGGAGCAGCAAGTAACTGATATGTCGAATTTATAAAAATCAGCAACAACAGCTCCCAGAAGTTGCCACGTGTCAGCTCCCAGCTTCGACGCAACGCGAAAATTGGAGAGGCATTCTCATCCAGCATAATGAGCGGAACAAAATATAATTTCACGTAGACGAATACTCCGGGGATGAAGCACATACAGAATGCCACCAATTTCACTACCCCCAGCATGAGATGAAAAACGGCAGTGTAGATAATTCGAATCAGCGGCCAGCGGTTGGCCTTGTCGCCCTTGACGGCCCAATTGGAATAGAGTAGCAACAGAACCGTAAGAATCGCGAGAATTGGCAACAAATACAACATGAGCGGGAGTATTTTCAGCATGATCTCAATCGTTTTATCACTCATGCTTAGTGATGCCTCCTCCATTGCACGAGCATCCCCCCCCATGACAGCCTCGGTCATTGTTAAGCCTTCCGCTTTTAAGGCAAGGACATCTTTGCTGAGCAACACTTTCGGCAGTATATTAAATATCATAATGCTTCCAGAGATCAGGCAAAGTGGAATCCACCACTTCTGAAATGACCGCCAAGCCGTACTGAAGCACTCAAAAACATTCAATTTAACCGTTGATTCCTGCATATCACCCAATATACAACAGCACACCGAATAACGAAATTATATTTGCAATAAATCTGATGAAGATGCACAAACCGGTCACCATTTTGAGCTGTATTTTAAGTTTTTCTACTGTAAACTGCCCGCGAAATGAAAAACAAATATCTAGTTGTAATAAATCCCGGAAGCGGACATGGCAAAGGACCAGCTATTGCTGAACGCCTTGTTCAAATGGCGGATTTTGACGAATCCGGTTCGGATGTGATTATAACCAAATACAAGGACCATGCCGTGGAGATCGTCAATACGTGCGATCTAAACAAGTACGTAGCACTGATTGTGCTGGGCGGTGACGGAACAATACACGAAGTGATAAACGGCATGCTGAAAAGAAAGGACCAGACAAAGATTCCCATCGGCGCAATTCCCGCCGGCACAGGAAACTCTCTTCTGCATGATTTCGACTGTACAGACGCGGACGAAAGTATTCGGCGAATTTTCGATGGCGCAACGCGGAAAGTGGATGTCTTGAAGATTCGATACGATGAACATTGCCTGTACAGTGTCAATATGGTGGGATGTGGACTACCAGCAGTGGTGAATCACTACGCCGGCAAACTGAGGATTTTAAAGTCGCAACGCTACAATGCCGGCGCGATCTGGGCAATTGTCCGCCATAAATCGATGTGCATGGAAGTGGATGTCCCCGGGCTTGACGATATAATTGTCTCCGATTTCGTGCTGGGCTCTAACACTGTTCACGTCGGCACAGGTTTGAAAGCGGCTCCCGCCGCGCTTACTGATGACGGTCTTCTTGATCTCTTCATTCTAAAGCCGGGAGGACGCGCCTCGACAGCGCGTATATTCAGCGAGCTTTTACGCGGAACGCATCTCGCCAATCCCCGGGTTGTCTGCATGCAGGTCAGCGAATTCAGTGTCGCGTCTAAAGAGGAGGCACAACTCAATATCGATGGCGAGAACTATCGATTCTCCCGACTCAACGTCAGCGTCCTCCCTGAAGAGATTGACTTTCTGCTGTAACAAAACACACGCCATCACCAACTTTTAGTAAACAGTTCGGATTAAACCGGGAATCATCTATTGACAACACTGCCCAATAAGGATATATCGGTTGCTCTTCATTTAAACGGGCGATTAGCTCAGCTGGTTAGAGCGCTACCTTCACACGGTAGAAGTCACAGGTTCGAATCCTGTATCGCCCACCATTTTTTCAAAAACAACGAGGCATAGAAGCAAACGCTCCATTATTTTGTAAGTTTTCACTCCGAAATCCCGTTCTGCGAAACAGTTTATCATCGTGCGCCAACTCCCCGCGTTCCCTTGTCTCAATGACATATAAAAGTGCTTATCCGTCAGAAAGCAAGTCGTCATAGACACATTGTAACTCTCTTTCACCCTTGCCCATATAGAGACCTGTTCCACATAAACTTAAAATATTTTGAAAACTGTTTTACTTTACAATGTTTTATGTTAGATTGGCTTATATAAATGAGCAATAACACAAATATGACTGGATCGGCGAAGCAGGCGATACTTGAGAAGCTTGACGATGGTATCACCGAACTGTGTCTCAAGGGGGAGTTCACTCTTGAATCGGAACGCATAGAACTCGATATTCCTGAAAACCTGACAACCCTGCGCATGATTGATGCAGGAATAACCAAATGGGATAGCGAGTTACTGGTGTTCCTTTTGCGTATTAAAAAGCGGTGCGATAAGGCGAAAATAAAGTTTGATATCTCAAATCTCCCAAGCGGAACACAGCGTCTGATAGAGCTGGCAACGGCAATTCCTGAACGCGAGGGAACCCAGCGCAAATCTTCATCAACTCCCTTTTTTGCACGTACAGGCGAAAAGACATGCGCAAACTTCAGGGCGGCAGTCGATGCCATTACTTTCCTTGGTGAGGCCGCAATAAGCACCGCCCGCTTTGTGATCGGACGCGCCCACTACAGAAAGGGAGAGTTCTGGCTGATTATTCAGCAATGCGGTCCACAGGCACTTGGAATTGTCACAATAATAACCGTTCTGGTCGGGGCTATTCTCGCGTTTGTGGGAGCGATCCAGCTAAAGATGTTCGGAGCTGAAATTTATGTGGCAAATCTCGTCGGCCTCGGCATGGTGATGGAGATGGGCGCACTGATGACTGGCATCATCCTGTCCGGTCGCACCGGTGCCGCCTTCGCCGCCCAGCTCGGCAGCATGCAGGTCAACGAAGAGATCGATGCCCTCAAAACTATGGGAATTCCGCCAATAGATTATCTCGTGATGCCGCGCATAGTCGCTCTGGCCATAATGACACCGTTGCTGGTCATATACGCGGATATGATGGGTATTCTAGGCGGTGCGGTGGTCGGGATATTCGGACTCGGTCTATCGCCAGAATTATACTTCCGTCAAACTTTTGACCTGATGACTCTGGGACATTGCATGCAAGGGTTGATAAAGGGCTCAACCTTTGGAGTGTTGGTGGCACTCTGCGGATGCCAGCG
Source organism: uncultured Verrucomicrobiota bacterium (assembly GCA_964440175.1). GTDB lineage: Bacteria > Verrucomicrobiota > Kiritimatiellia > CAYTQP01 > CAYTQP01 > CAYTQP01. Next base: position 3,884 of record CAYTQP010000031.1, on the reverse strand, counting down.
CGGAATGTCATCTGGACGCAGTGCGTCAGCCGTGGGTGAAGCCGCCACCTCCGCCGTCGTAACCAGCCTCATCGCAATCGTGCTGGCCGATGCCATCTGGACTTTGATTTTTATGGTGACTGGATGAAAACAGAACAGAACAAAACGACTGATAATAACCCGAGAGAGCCGCATATACGAATCCGCAATCTCGAAATGCGATACGGGAACTTCCTGATCCAGCGCAACCTGACATTCGACATCAACCGTGGCGACATCTTCATCATTATGGGCGGTAGCGGATGTGGCAAAAGCACCCTGCTGAAGCATCTGATCGGTCTCTATCACCCCTCCGCCGGCTCAATCTGCTACGGCGACCAAAATTTGTGGGAGGTGACCAATGAGGAACGTCAAGAGATATTGAGAAACGCAGGCATTCTCTATCAACAGGGCGCACTCTGGAGTTCGCTCACACTCGCGGAAAACATCGCCGTGCCCCTTCAGGAATACACGAACCTGACACCCGCCGAACAACTGGAACTTGCATCTTTCAAGCTGGCTCTCGTAGGACTGGCAGGATTCGAGAATTTCTATCCGTCCGAAATCAGTGGAGGCATGGCCAAACGTGCCGCCCTTGCCCGCGCAATTGCACTGGATCCCGACATCCTCTTTTTTGACGAACCATCGGCGGGACTGGATCCAATCAGTGCCAAGCTCCTCGACGACCTAATCCTGGAACTGAGCGATACGCTGAAAACTACTGTAGTTATTGTAACTCACGAACTGGCAAGCATCTTTGCCGTCGGCAACAACTCTGTTTTCCTTGATCCAGACACAAAAACTATGCTTGCGACAGGTAACCCCGTAAATCTGCGAGACCACTCGCCAGACATGCGTGTGCGCCGTTTTCTGTCGCGCGGCGAAATCGATTCAACAAAGCGGACGAGCCTTGCGGAAAGGAATAACTATGAGCAAAAAAGCTAATCCAACGGCAATCGGGGTATTCGTGATTGTGGCTGTATTGATAGCCTTTACGGGTTTCATCATACTAGGATCCGGTCAATTATTTAAAAATTCAACCTCGTATATTCTTCAGTTTCCGGGAGACATAAGCGGACTGAATGTCGGAGCACCCGTAACATTCAGTGGCGTTAAGATCGGTCTGGTGACAGACGTGTCCATTGTTTACGATCACGCGACGGACTCTATCACAACACCCGTCACAATTGAAATCATGCGGGACAGTTTTGTTCAGAAAAATATGAAGATGCGCAAACAGAGAGATTCACAGATAAACATGCATATCGACCGCGGACTGCGTGCAGTTATCGCATCTCAAAGCATGGTCACGGGAATGCTCAAAATACGCATGGACTACTTCCCTGACACTGAAGCTGTCTACAGGCTGAAGGATTCCGACACTGATCTTTCTGAAATTCCGACAATCCCCACCACCCTGAACAACCTCATCGATCGCATCAACAAACTGCCACTGCAGGACATCATCGTCAACGCGAATAAAAGCCTCAACGGAATATCCAAATTTGTCAATTCAAAAGACCTGCAAGAGGCTATCGCCCATGCTAACGAAAGTCTTCAGGGTGTCTCAAAGTTTGTCAATTCAGGGAAAATAGAAGAGATTTTCGATACATTGAGCAAGGCTATTGAGGATGTATCCAAAACAGCAAGTTCTACCAACTTGCAATCCACTTTCATTGCTATCAACAACACCCTAACAGAAACTCAGATGTTGCTGCAGGCGCTTAATGAAAACACCAAACCCGCCAGCCGCGAGATTCTAATTGCTATCGAATCGTTTAGTGAGGCAACACAAGCGGTTCAGCATTTCTTTGATTATATCGAACGTCACCCCGAAGCACTGATACACGGAAAAGGAAAGGAATAACCATGAAAATCAGACATATCATCCAAACGCTTCCGCTCATCCTGTTTTTTTCCGGTTGCGCCAGCACACAGCAGCCGCAGTTGTACACACTGCGCGTGCCATCCAACATCCCATCCATGGATATTCATGCAGAACACATGAAAAATGCCCTAATTATTGTCGAGCGTGTTCGTATTCCCCGGCGCATGGATCGTCCAGGCATCGTCACCAGGGCAAACGAAGTCGAACTGGTCTATTCTGAATTCCAGCGCTGGGGTGAACCTCTGGACGACAACTTTTCAGATATTCTCTCTCTCGATCTAACTCTGCTCCTGCCAAACAGCATTATCTGGAGAGATAACGCCGCCAGCAGAATGAAAGCGGACTACCGGGTGCAGGTGCAAGTCGTGAGACTGATCGGCAAACTCGGAGAAGAGGTCGAACTTATTGCACGCTGGAGCATATTCGCCGATAAAGACAGTAATCTCATGAAAACAGCTGTTAGCCGCTACAGTGCCCCGCTTAAAGATTCATCCTACAACACCTACGTCACCGCTGTGAGCGAACTGGTGATGAAACTGAGCGAAGAGATTGCAATCTCATTTCAAAACCAGCCAGTTCCCAATGAAAAGCGCTGAAAAAGATGCGGCAAGCTTAAATCATGTTTAATTTCGAGAAAGCTGACGGGTAGCACTATGTCACATCACCGCTGTTTTGAACTGCCGCGCAACTGGCCGAACCCCCCTTTCGGCATTGCTCTTGTGGAGCCGAAAATACCGCCCAACACCGGCGCAATCGCCCGCCTGTGCGCGGCCACCAACTCAACCCTGCATCTGATCGAACCGCTGGGATTCAAAATCACCGACAGAAACCTCAAGCGTGCAGGTCTGGATTACTGGCACTCTGTCAAATTACGACGGCACAAAAGCCTGCGTGAATTTCTCGAAACACACGCATCAACACGTAAATTCTTCTTCAGCACAGGCGGCAGAAAAACTTACACAGAAATTTCATACCAGCCCGGAGATATGCTTGTCTTCGGTAGCGAAACCACCGGCCTGCCATCCAACTTGATAGAACGCGAACGCGAACGCGTCTACGGAATACCGATGCGCACCGACAATGTCCGCTCCCTGAATCTGGCCATGTCCACGTCTATAGTCCTCTATGAGGCTCTGCGACAGGTCGGATAACTGAATCCACCCACCCATCTTTCTCTCATAACCTCCATTTCCAACAGCCTAATCCAAGTTCAATTCGCCGACGGAGAGATGCATCCGCATCACTCGCGCCACTACTGCAACTTGTAAAAAACCGCTCCATCAGGCGGGGACTGATCCTTAAGCACCCCCACCGCGTTGGTCGCCAGAAGAGACTCGATTACATTCGTAAAAGCACCAAATAAACTTTTGGTACGAACCAGCTCGTAGGTGGTCCCCGTCACCAAGTTAGTGCTGACAACTTCAATCACTCCGTTGGAATAAACAATTGATGCGATAGAATATTCCGAGGAGGGGGAGGAACCAAGATCGAACTGTACCGATAAATCGAAACCACTATGGCCGGCGACATCAATGTCTCTGAAATAGTAGCTACGATCTTTGGTGGTGTTAAACTCAACGGTGCCGTTGTAAGTTCCGCTCTCTCCAATCGTAAAGAACTGGTCATCAAGCAACTGATATTTAGCCCTCCACTTTTGATACGTGAAGTTTGTGGATGTCACGGAAAGCGCATCGGATTTCCAGAGAACCTCATTGCTGGTGTTAATAAATTGTCCTCCAAACACAACAACTCCATCAATTCGGAATGCAATACTGGAAGCATCAACACCAGCGGAGCTACTGACGTAGGTTGCGGTGAAAAGCGCGTTTTCATCCTTATCTCCCTTGCTGTCCCAAAAACGGGGTCTTTCATTGGGTACATTGGAGTCGTTGTACAACCCATTGTTCGCCGACGCCGCCAATATCCCTGACTCCGAGGCATCCAGACTGCTTCTCAAGTTCAAAGCAATAGTGACCGT
>CAYTQP010000030.1:0-25138 GCA_964440175.1 uncultured Verrucomicrobiota bacterium | reverse complement strand
TGAACCCCCAGTCCTAAATTGCTGTCAAGCATTGTCCTGTAGTGGTCAATATGTTCGTCAAGCGGTTCAATTGTCGCTGCCGCCCCACCGCCGTGATAGGATGTGAGTGGCACAAACATCCAACCCATCGACGGAGTCTTCGTCCAGGTTCCGTCAAAGATGTTCTGTCGGGTGTGAACGACCTGTTGCTCACGAGGCAACGCCCAGTTAGTTTCGCGGTATCCCATGCCGCACTTCGTGCCGCCGGAGAGATAGTAAAAGTCAGGAATATTAAGATATACCCCCTGCGAGCGACACCATTTGTAGAAATCGCTGATAATGCGCCACTGCACCCATTGAGAATCCTGCGCACCTTTCTGAAACGGCGGTCTCGCGGTCGTATCGACATCTCCCGGATAAGAGCCGTCGTGTTCAAGAACCGAAAAACCGGTACGCGGGAAAAATGAGTACATCCGCTTGAAGTATGCCTGCCCCCAGGAACTGGTCAACGCTGGACAGCGTCCATGTGTGCAACGTTCCCCCTTGGGCGGCACAATCATATTGCCTTCAGGCGCACGCCGACTTGAGAGTAGCGAGTAGGAGCCGATTTCAATATTCTTCGAATGCGCATAGTCCGCAACAGATTTCCAGGTGTCAAGATAACTAGTCTTCTCGTTATCCATATTGAACCCGCTACCGAAAGAGAGAATTATCATCTCGAACCCAACCTCGGCGGCTTGATCAACAGCACGGCGCACCGCATCAGGACGCGCAACCTTCATGTGGTGCATGATCGGGTTCTCCGTCACCCATGGAGCAATCACGCGGTACATGCGCTTCAGTGCCAGTCCGCGACGCTCCCTGTCATAGCTGTCGTAGACCAGTTCAAAAGTGCGAAAACCCTCAAATTCATCTCCGGGTTTCAAATCCTGCGCTGGTCCTCGCTCCGGCTCCACAACCAGCATGCACGGATTCTTCCGGGAATAGTTCACTTGCGTCCGGAACTGTGGATCTGACCGCCAATGCACGACCTGCCGATTTGCCACGGCATAATTGAAACCTCCAAACGCGAAGTCGGTCTCCACATGCAGTGACTCCGGACGCGGTAAAGGCGACCCTTTGCGAAGCTCAACGCCATTGGCATACTCAACAACCGCCAATATCTCACTGGTGAAACGGTCGATCCGAATACTGCCCTCTCCACCATTCTTAACCGTAATCCATTTACTGACACAGGGAACGCCGTCATAGAGTTCATAATGCACGGAGACAACCACATCCTGAAGCTTCTTGCTCGTCGGCATGCGATAGTCCATGCGTAATGCAACCCCCTTCGGTGGCCATTCCGCATCAGGCGCGTAATGCCGAACCCGCTTCCACTCCATACGTTTCTCCGGCAACCCCGTCTTGAAACTGACAAGCTTAAACGCCTTGGGTTCCGCCGTCATCTTCTCCAGCCATTCATCCCTCAAAAACGCATAGTTCGGTTGCCCCTTCAGCCCGCCGATGTTATATTTCACCCCGCCAATTTTGACGATCGCCTCCGGCTTGACTCCACGAATAATCCTCTCGCCAGTCATCAGGTTGTCAAAACTCACCGTCGCCGCGTTCGGACGCACCCGGAAGACTCGCCGAATAAGCCCATTGGAAAGAATCACTTCTCCACGTGCCTCATCCTTAGTGATCTTCGCCTTAAAAGGGCTGTTGTCCAGTAGCCAGTCCTGATCCAATTGATAATTAGACGGAAGCTGAGCATGCGCCACCGCCGCGCTCAAGCACATAAATAAAACCATACACCAATTTTTCACGTTCTCAAATCCTTTCAATCTATTTGTAAAATAAACCGCAGTGTGCCCTAATTCGCCAAGAATTCACACCAATAAAACCCAAAAAACTTCACAACCTGTATTTTTAAAATATTATTCATTTTTAATTGTAAAATACTCAGAGATGGCGCGTCATCTTTCTAACAGGGAAAGTGTATTCATGGTGATTACGCTTCACCCCGAACTAACCCGCAACGAATAACACAGAGGAAACATCATAATATTCTCACTCTCTGTTATGAATTCTTTTTCCGTGCATTTCGTTTTCGCTTCGCTATACTCACCCTTTTTAATTCACACTCATGCCGGAACGGCATGTGAGGGAAGCAGTATGGAATACCTGTTAGGCATAGATGTTGGCAGTTCATCGGTTAAGGTGGCGTTGCTGGATTCCGCATCCGGTCGTTGCGCGGGCAACGCTTTTTACCCAAAAACTGAAATGAAAATCGAGTCGCCACAGTCTGGATTTGCGGAGCAAAACCCGGAAGACTGGTTCCGTTGCGCAAAAGACGCAGTTCGCGACGCAATGCACACGGCGAATGCCGCGCCCGGTGATGTTAAGGCCATCGGTATCGCGTATCAGATGCACGGACTTGTCTGCGTCGATAAAAACCGTAATGTGTTACGCCCGGCAATCATCTGGTGCGACAGCCGGGCAGTGGATTACGGAAATGCTGCGTTTGAAGCACTTGGAAAAGACAAGTGCCTCTCACACCTGATGAACTCTCCCGGAAATTTCACCGCCGCCAAACTGGCATGGGTGAAAGAGAACGAACCGGAAATATTTGAAAAAATCGACAAACTGATGCTGCCCGGAGACTGGCTGGCAATGCGACTGACTGCGGAGACACAAACCACCGCACAGGGGTTGTCAGAAGGGATTCTCTGGGACTTCAAAAACGAGGAACCCTGCCAATTCCTCATGGATTACCTCGGTTTCGATCGCCAGCTCCTGCCCACGCTGACACCCGCTTTCGGAATACAGGGGAATCTCACAAAAACAGCGGCGACTGAGTTCGGGCTGAAGCCGGGAACTCCCGTCTCATACCGCGCAGGAGATCAACCCAACAACGCTCTCTCACTCAACGTCCTCAATCCCGGCGAAGTCGCTGCGACTGCGGGAACATCAGGGGTGGTCTACGGCGTAACCGACACCAAACAGCACGATCCACGCCAGCGCGTCAACACCTTCGCCCACGTCAACCACACCCCGACCCGCCCACGTCTCGGCATACTGCTCTGCATCAACGGTGCCGGAATACTGAACTCCTGGACAAAAAAACTGATCGGGAATATATCGTACAACGAAATGAATGAACTGGCCACCTCTGCGCCGACAGGTAGCGGTGGCATAACAATTCTTCCGTTTGGAAACGGCGCGGAACGCATGCTCGGCAACCGCCGCATCGGCGCACAAATCGCCGGCATAGACTTTAACCGCCATTCACGAGCCGAAATCTGCCGCGCCGTGCAGGAGGGAATAGTCTTTTCCTTCCAGCACGGACTCGATGCCATGAAACAGACCGGCATAAAACCCTCGGTAATTCGTGCCGGATACGCGAACATGTTCATGAGCCCAATCTTCACTCAAACCCTGGCTGAATTGAGTGGTGCCATTATTGAACTCTATAAAACAGATGGTGCTCAGGGTGCCGCCCGAGGAGCGGGAATCGGTGCGGGAATCTATGAGTCGTTCGATCAGGCGTTCAGCACTCTGGAAAAACGCAAGACCGTCGAACCGGGAGAAAACAGTTGCGCGGAGGCATATAGCCACTGGAAAAAACATTTGAACAGACTTTTATAACAAAAACAGGAGATAAAAAATGAATATTACAACAGGAAAAACAGAGTACTTTCCCGGAATTGAAAAAATAAGATTCGAAGGTCGCGAAAGCCACAACCATCTGGCATTCAAGTGGTATAACGAAAATGCCTTGGTCGGCGGCAAAGCAATGAAAGAACACCTCCGCTTCGCGGTCTGCTACTGGCACAGTTTTTGCGGAACCGGAGCGGATCCGTTCGGTGCCGCCACCCGCAAGCTACCATGGATGGAAGGGTCCGACGCAGAGCAACGCGCCAGGAACAAGATGGATGCTGCTTTCGAATTCATCACAAAACTCGGCATCCCTTACTACTGCTTCCACGACTTCGACCTCATCGAGGAGGGATCCAGTCTGGACGAATCCACCACCCGCCTGAAAACAATCGTTGAATACGCAAAAGGGAAACAGGACGCTTCAGGAGTTAAGCTCCTCTGGGGAACGGCAAATCTATTCAGTCACCCCCGATACATGAACGGAGCATCCACCAACCCCGATTTCGCCACAGTCGCCTGCGCTGGCGCACAGTTGAAAAACGCGCTCGACGCAACCATCGCACTCAACGGAGAAAACTATGTCTTCTGGGGTGGGCGCGAAGGCTATATGAGCCTGCTCAACACCGATATGAAACGTGAACAGGAACATCTCGGAACTTTCCTGCGAATGGCGCGAGACTACGCCCGTGCCAGAGGATTCCAGGGTAACTTCTTCATCGAACCAAAACCCATGGAACCGAGCAAACACCAGTACGACTTCGACTGTGCAACTGTCATCGGCTTCCTCCGTGAACACGGACTGGCAAATGATTTCAAGCTGAACATAGAGGTCAACCACGCCACACTCGCCCTGCACACCTTCCAGCACGAACTCCAGACCGCCGCAGATGCAGGAATGCTGGGAAGCATCGATGCCAACCGGGGCGACTATCAGAACGGATGGGACACCGATCAGTTCCCCGTCAACATTCAGGAGACGGTGGAGGCCATGCTCATCATCCTCAGCACTGGCGGACTACAGGGAGGCGGCACCAATTTTGACGCTAAACTGCGGCGCAACTCCACCGACCTCGAAGATCTCTTTATCGCCCACATCTCAGGCATGGACACCTTCGCCCGCGCCCTGATCGTGGCAGACAATATCCTGAACAACTCACCTTACAAGCAGATGCGCAAAGAACGCTACGCATCGTTCGACACCGACGAAGGTGCTCAATTCGAATCAGGGAAAATGACACTGGAAGCCCTGTCCGCCCACGCCAAAGAATCGGGCGAACCGAAACAACTCAGTGGCAAACAGGAACTCTGGGAAGCCCTGATCAACCAATACATATAATCCCGAATTCGGCAGATAAAGACGGAGGAACACGCCGTTTCCATAATAGATTCAGCAAAATAACGTTTGAATTCAGCGGTTCTATAATGTATCAGTCTTTCTCGTTTCCGGAGGGGTGGCTGAGTGGACGAAGGCGGCAGACTCGAAATCTGTTGTGCTCTCTATGGGTACCGGGGGTTCGAATCCCTCCCCCTCCGCCAATTTAACACCCCCTGACAAACCCTGTTGACGGGAGTCATAATTGTTTTCAAAGACGGTATTAGCGCGTTACAGGGCGATATCGAGAAATGGAATATTGCAACGAAAACTGGCAGATATGCCGAGACGAACACCGGAACAGCACGGGGAAAAGACATTTAAGTGCTACGACTTGAATTAAGTGTCACGATGCCCAAACCCTGCTTTGGGCGCGTTATTATGGGACTATTCGAACCTTTATTAAAGTGCCACTGGAACGGGGGTTTATAACCCTGAATCAGTAGTTTGAAACGATCAGCTCTGAAGCAGACTTCGATCTGGTACTGCTGTCTCTCCTTCCATTGTCAATACTGTACGTTGTTGAGGTTTGTCTCGGGTCGTTGCAACAGTATAGTCTGAATTCACACAAACTCATCCCCAATGAAAACTGGCGAGATTCCAACGTTCGGATAAATTCCAAAAACAATTGTCCAAGCCTCGGACAGACGCTGAATATCCCTTGCTGCAATAATGCCTCAATCCAAAACGCCAAGCTCAATAACTGATATTGGGCGCAATACGATATATCGTATTCCATGTATTCATGGTTGGCGGGCTACTAAATACCGGGCATTGTCCTGCCCCGCCTGCTTCTTCCCTGTTGCATATTCGGCAGAAAACTCCGTCACCACCATGACGGTGCGGATTTTCGGCAATCATGTTGTAGTAAAATCAATATTTTTATTCATCCCATCCATTTCTCCTGATTATAAATTGCAGTGGATTCCATCACGCGATTGCCCGTGTCGGGAGTTAATTTGTCCATTATCCATTTTTTCGGGTTATCCAGAATGTGTCGGGCAATGCGATTGTATTCATTTTCATTGCGTATGATGTCTTCCCAATAATTGCGTTGCAAAAAAAATTATCAAATGGTGGTCACCCATCGGTTTTTACGCCACGTATATATTCATCGGGTGTCATTGTTTTAATCCATTGCTCCACACGTGGCAGGTCTATTTAATCTGATTTTTGTACACTTTTCCGTCTTTCATGATCAGATCGAAGTTTTCGATCGGATTTGCCACAAGGTTCAGGTCTTCAAGCGGGTTGCCATCAACCAGGATAAGGTCGGCATAGGCTCCTTCTTTAATAACTCCGAGTGGCCCCTTGAGGTAGGGACTGCGCGGACCGGAAAGTGCGAGTAGTTCGCCAGCTGTTGATGTGGCTTGGCGGAGTGCTTCGACGGGGGTATACCATCGACCAAGTTTGGCAAGTTGCTTTCCTTGCTTTGCAGCGAGTGCGGGATCGAATAGTGTATCTGTGCCAAATACCGTCTTAACTCCAATTTTCCTCGCAAGCCGATAGACCTTGTCTGTGCCTTTGGTGACTTCGATATATTTCTGGCGACTAAACGAACCTTCAGGAAAATGAATTGCATCTTCATCGTCAAGAATGGGTTGCATACTCAGGAAGGCACCCTTCTTTTTTATGAGTTTAAGTGTCTTTTCACCCAGGAGATGTCCATGCTCTATACTCATCACGCCAGCTTCCAAAGCACGCTGAGTGGCATCATCCGTGAAAGTATGGGTAGCAACATACGTATTCCAATCCGTTGCCGCGTTGACTGCTGCCCTGGTTTCTTCAATTGTGAATTGAGTAACGTCTAAAGGATCAAATGATGAGGATACTCCACCACCAGAATTGATTTTTATTTGCGAGGCACCCATGCGCAACGCCTCGCGAGTGCGCTTCAGTACCTCCGGTACACCGTCTGCTACCATCACGTGTCCGGCACGTTCCATGTAAATAAGAGCAGCACACGGATCAGCGGGAACAGCGGTCGATGGACGAAAATCGGTATGCCCCGAGGTTTGACTGATCGCTGGGCCGGAGGGGAAGATGCGCGGACCATCATATACGCCAAGATCAGTCAGAGTCGCCAGAGAGAAAACATTGCCCCCAACGTCGCGTACAGTGGTAAAACCGCGTAGCAGTACTTCTGTATTGCCCTTGGCCGCGATTAGTATGTGATATGCGAGATCCGTGGTGAGACCCAGTTGCATTGGGATATTGGCATAGGCCGAATGCCAGTGCATATCGATGAGACCGGGCATTAGGGTGCGACCACCGCCATCTATCACTAATGCCTCATCTGCTATGATTTTCTTGGTCGAAATCTTCTTAATTAGACTGCCTTCAACCAACAGATTGGCGTTCATGATACGTTCTTCGCTTTCTCCGTTAAAAATATGCACATTCGTAAATAAGATTTGCCGATTTGCCTCTTCGGCGAATGTCGATGTAGTCAAAAACAATACGGATATTACGCAAGTCAAGACAATAGTTGGTCCTTTCATATTTTGTCATCCTTAATTTTAAAATTTAATACAAAACAGTAAATTCCAGACAATGTCTCAATGTCGGCAAGGCTCATCCATTTTCAGCAATTTCGGAGCAGTGCTACGAGTCGCTTTATCATCGATTTATTATTCACACATTCCCTCCTCACCCAACTTGCAACATCCGGTGAGGTCCGGCATGGCACGAGCAACCCAAAAACGAGGAAATAAACATGATTCCACGCAAAGACCGACAAGTTACGCAACTATTCTTTCATTAATTAAAGCTTACTCCTTGTCGATCCGGAAGAAACTCTTTCCTTTGGAATCGACGGGGACGGTGTCCGTGTTTACTGGCGGCGTGGCAATCACGCCGGATTTGACGGTCTCAACGAATGCGTCTTCCAGCAGATTTGTAGAACGCATGATCCTGTATGTCTCCCCCACCTCACTGTTCCACTGCAATATCCAATTCGCGCCCGCGCCATCTATCGCAAAACCAACGAATTCCGGCGTTTCTCCGCCCCCTGATCCACTGTGGGATCCGGGGCTCATCTCCGTTGTGTCTGCCGGGCTTGTGATGGTCCACTCCGATGCCGTCCAGGTTGTATTGGGGGACGTAATGCTCGCGTTTCGTTCCGCCCGCCCATCCGTATATTCCCAATCTTTGCCAGTGCCATTCTCATCAATCACTCCATAGGAATCCACCAGAGTTCCCGACGTGTGATCGCCTGACTTGTAGAGGAAGTAGCCGTCATTGCCGTTGCCGCTGATATTGCCTGAGACCTGATCGGGGGCAAAACCATAGCTCGTGTTGAAGTCGCTTGAACTATAAGCTATAACAGTGACATCTCCGCTGGCAATCGTGCCGGTCAATGCAATATCCGCAAAGGATCCTCCGTTCGCCTGTCGAGCCAGATACCAATTACCGGCGCTGAGATCGATGGAAGTGCTACCGGAGTTGTAAATCTCCACAAATCTGGCCCGCCACATATCAGAGGGGTCAGCCACCTCCGAGATCAAAAGAGTTCCATCGCCTGAGGATGCCGAAGTGACGGTTATTTTGATCGTTTCACTGTCCGAACCATCGACAGCAGATGCATAGATCGTCATTGAATGCTCGCCGACATCCGCAACGGACGGTGTCCATGAGAAGTCACCTGTACCATCCGCGTTATCTGTGAAAGTTGCTGCCGACGGTTTATTGCTGCAAACGATCACGATGGAGTCGTTATCGACATCGTGGGCGGTGACGGTGAAGTTCAAAGCTGCGCCAACACTCACACTCTTATCTCCGATCGCGTTCAAAACCGGGGGTTGATGCGACAGGAAGGCTGCGCCGGTCAATTTCCTGCCGGGCGACGCGCTCTTATCTCCCGTTTCGCCACTGGCGGTCATGTGATCTGCCCAGTTGCCAGTTATATCCGGTGAACGAGTCATCGAAATCGCACCTGCGCTGTCCGTATACTCAATCTGCTCGATTATATTAGTCTGCGGGGTACAAACTGCTATCTTGTGCGTTCCGCTGTTGCCCAGACCTGAACCCCAGCTCGTCGCCAGTTGCGCTGGCGGGTAGAGGAAAGATGAGAGTGTGCCGCCGCCAAATACAACCATAGCCCCGCCTGCCGGCAATGTGTACGTAGAGAATGTGTGACGAATATTGCCGTCATACGTCAATAGTAATCCGGTCAAATCAACATCTACGGTGCCACCGTTGACAATCTCCACAAATTCGTCCTCTCGAGAATTTTCAACTCCGTCGTTATTGGAGTCAAAGTGAATTGAACTTCCGGCGGCATTGGGATCTACCAGATATTCATTGATTCTCAAACCCGTATAAGTCGTTGCCACAACATAGATGGAGAAGTCCTCAGTGCTTGTGCTCACGCCATCACTTGCGTACACCGTCACATTGAACTGCGTCCCTGCATCTGTTGCCTGTCCGGTGTAGACCAGCGTTCCCGTACCATCACCATTATCGGAAAAGACCGCCGAAGCGGGCGCATTTGATACGGTGAGTGTTATAGTGTTATTTTCCGGATCATTCGCACTGACAGGCAGCGAGAGTCCCGCGCCTATTTTCACGGATACGTCATCGATGGATGCTATATTGGGGGGGGTGTTGGACATCCCTGAACCGGCAAACCCGGTGCCATTCAGCATTGTGCCCGGCGAAAAGCGTTTGAACGGGTTCGCATCGAGATGAAGGGTGAAATTCCCTGTCGTGTCGGGAGCGCGAGTAATCGACTGATTCGGAGCACCGAATGAGGCGTAATTGTATGAAAAGATTTGCGCCCCCGTATCCGTCAGGAGTTTAACATCTCTGGTACCCGGACTGTTTGCGAGCGGAACCCAGTTTGAGGCGGTATAGACGATTGCATTTCCAAACGCGCCCGTGGGCGTACCACCGCCAAATACGACAACCGCCGTCTTGCCTGTCAGAACGGTGGCAGGGAATGTGAATGAGTCATTTGTGCCAAACTGCAAAACCCAACCTGTTATATCGACACTGGTGCTGTTGTTATTCACAATCTCCACAAACTCGTCATCGTTGTAACTGTAAACCCCGTCACCGTTGGAGTCACCCTCAAGATTTTTATTTGAAGGATCGTAGAGAACCTCGTTGAGAAGAATATTGGACTGTTCTTCGGTGAGTACCGTAATATCAATTGATGCCGTCGCAGTCTCTGAATCATCAGAGACCTGAAACACCACTGTTGTGCTGGTCCCCGCCTCGCCAGCGGTTGGTGTCCAGCGGAAACAACCGCTGCGATCCCCGTCGTCTGTGAACGAAGATGTCGCTGGAGCCTGAGTGATTGAGAGCGTAAGTGTGTCGTCCGCGTTGCGGTCACGACCGATGATGTCGATCACCACCTCCTGCCCGACAGCAGTGCTAACCGTGTTGGATTCAACAATGAGTATGGACGGAGTTTGCGAATCGACGGGAGTCTTCAAGTCGGCGTAGAAACGCGGAACTATCTGATATCCATTGCTTGGTGTAGCGGCGGTATCGTACTGACTGAAGATGCCCTGAATGCCGAAAACATTGGTCGGACAAAGCTGACCGTTCAGGTCGGTGTGCTCATCTACAAATATATTCAGAGCACCAGTTCCATCACTTATCCCCACGGTTCCCCAGTTGCCATATTCGGGGAAAGAGCCTGTCGCGGTGATATTGTCAATCTTCACAAACGATCCCTCAAAGCTCTCCGGGTTGGCGAGCAGTTCATTGATGGTTTTGTTGAGAGGTGCTATATCAACCACAGTGTTGTCTTCAATTGTGAAATTCGAGCTGTAAATCGGCTGAATATAACGCAAACCACGGTACTGCCCCACTCGTCCATTTCTAACTTTCACCTGTTTGCCAATGGTGAAGGAGGAGAGATTCATCTCTGCATCCACACGAACCTGTATTCCCACATTGTCATTGGTGTCTTGAATAAACATCTCCAGTGTATTCGTGGAGAAAGACTGCGAAATTATATGCCCATACACGGTGACATAGGAATTTGTGTCATCCGGATAGTAATCAGCATTAGCATCCGCTTTAGCGACCGCAATACCGGAGTCGGGAAGCGCGGAAACTGTATTTGCGAATAAAAAAACGGTACAAACGACCATCACCATTGCTAAACACGCTGAAACCTTCATTGCTCACACTCCATTCATCATCAAGATTTTAGATTTCATCCAAAGGATTTTCGGGATCCCACACTACTGTCCTGTTTGCCGCCTTGTTGCCACCCGGCGGAACAAAAACCATCTTTTTGCCATAAGTTCTGGCGTGACCATCCGCAAACGCAATATTACACGTCTTCCCGCGTTTATGCCGATAGAACATATTTCTGGCGGCCATGTTATCAAACCCGGAGACGGCAACCTCTCCAAAAACAACCAGCATGGACGGATTGTCAACATACATCAAGTTCATTAGTCTTGGCAGGGTATGGAGATGCTCTGCGCCACCCTCTGCCCTGCGAGCAACAGTGGGATGATCAAGCCAAAGGTTGTAGCCATACGAAAACACTGCCTCAAACTCACTGGGCGGATTTTGAATATCTCTCATACGGAAAGACGGGCAGTGAAAAGGTGTGCGACCCTCACCCGGTCTGGGGGGACGTCCCAGTTTTTCCTGAAGTTCCCACAGCGATTCTGTGCCTATGTATCGCGGCAATACGTTAAACCACGCATCCTTCTTATCCAGATTCAGACCAGTCCCACTCACATATTGCTGATTACCTTGAAGTGACAAATCCCTGTCACCGCTATCCCCCTGCCCCATTCCCTCTTTCGGGAATGTCCCATCGTGATCACTACAGTAACCAGTGATGGCGATCGCCCATGAACGCATATTCGACAGGCATTTTGTTTTCTTCCCGCGTGCAAGTGCGGTGCTGATGGCAGGCACCAATATCATTAGCAAGATTGATATAATACTGATCACCACCAGCAACTCAACCAGAGTGAACGCCCGCTTTGATGACGAGCCCTTGTACTGAGACACAACTTTATGCATAACCCATTTCCTCGTTATAGAATTTACAGATACAAACAACTGAGCCAACGCCTGTAATATTACCTCAACATCCCCGGCATAACAAATAGTTTTTTCACATTATCCACTCCAGACATCACTGCGGAGACTCCGAGCCTCCAAAAAGGTTGTTTCCACATTTGTCCGATACACGGATAACGACTGAAAGGACTCTGTCTCTTCCGCGATCGCCCATACTTTCGCCTATGACTTCCGCTGAAAATCTACACAGCACACGCACAGCTAATCAAGAGTTTACGCACGTGTTCTTTCCTGACAGCTAACACCACTGATAGACGCAGACGGAGTTCGAACGAGTTAGGGTAAAAGATGAACAGACGCCGCTCTCCAGCGTTAATGTACAGACCTCCGTGAACCCAGATGGATTCCCCGGATAACAAACCAACTTTTCGCCTGTCTCCGGGCACTTCAATTCGGCACGATCATGCAAAAGACTCTCCGGGTCGAAACAAAAACTTCGTTGAGCTAAAAAACCACATCGGGTACAGCATAGCTGACAACGTAACACCGAAAAAATCAACGAAAAATCGTATTCAGAAAACTTTACTCCTCTACCGCTGCGTACAACGTCTCTCAATGCTCTATTTTACTTGCAATTCATCTTTTAGGGTGCTATTTTGCGATTCCATTTTATTTAGCGACTAAAAAAGTTAGGAATTGGAAATTATGACAAACGGATTACCTGAAAACAGTCAGGCCAATGACGGGGAACAGGCGAAAACAGTTCCGACGCGACCGCCACGTCGCGTGGTGTTCATGTGGCTTATTATGCTTTTGCTTCTTATGAGTCTCTACCATATGCTCGCCGGCGGGAATCAAAAGGTCAACAAACTGGAATACTCTGAGTTTAAAAACATGGTCGTCTCCGAAAAGGGCAAGATACGCAAGGCAACTATTGTGAACGATGCCAGAGGAGGATCGCAACGCATCGAGATTGAATCAACGGAGCTGGATGAGAAAAGCGGGAAACCGTTGCAGTATAAAATGGACGTTATCGTCTCTGAAGAGCTTATAAAATTTCTGGACAAAAATGATGTCAATTACGGCTACAAATCCGAGAGTCCGCTTCTGATGATGTTTCTCGGCAATGTCGTGCCGTTTATTCTGATTCTAGGACTGCTTTACTTCCTCTTCACCCGCCAGATGAAGGGCATGGGCAAGAGTGCTATGAATTTCGGAAAGAGTCGCGCCAAACTTATGGCCAGCGACAGCAAAAAGGCCACTTTCAACGACGTTGCCGGTGTCGATGAAGCCAGGGAAGAGGTTCAGGAGATTGTCGAATTCCTAAAAAACCCGAAAAAGTTCCAGCGTCTCGGAGGGAAGATCCCCAAGGGTGTGCTTCTTATAGGTCCTCCGGGCACTGGCAAGACTCTTCTGGCGCGTGCAATATCGGGCGAGGCGGATGTGCCGTTCTTCAGTATCAGTGGCTCTGACTTTGTCGAAATGTTTGTCGGCGTGGGGGCATCGCGAGTGAGAGATATGTTCGTGCAGGGCAAGAAAAACGCACCATGCATAATCTTTATTGATGAGATCGATGCTATCGGTCGCACACGGTTCAGTGGTGTCGGCGGCGGGCACGATGAGCGCGAGCAGACCCTGAACGCCATTCTGGTCGAGATGGATGGTATCGACAACACCGAAGGTGTTATAATGCTGGCGGCCACCAACCGACCCGATGTACTCGACAACGCACTACTGCGACCCGGTCGCTTCGACCGTCAGATTGTCGTGGATCTGCCAACACTTGAAGGGCGTTACGAGATAATAAAAATTCACACAAAGAACGTCTTGGTTGACAAGAATGTCGATTTGCGCAAAGTGGCGCGGGGAACGCCCGGATTCTCCGGCGCAGATCTCGCCAACCTCATAAACGAGGCTGCCCTTCTCGCCGCTCGCCGCAACGCGAAAGTTGTCGAACAGGAAGATTTCGAAGAAGCACGCGACAAGGTGCGCTGGGGGCGCGAAAGGCGCGGACAGGTTATGGATGACAACCAGAAAAAGTTGATCGCCTATCACGAAGCGGGACACGCTATTGTTCTCCACGTCATTGAAGAGTGCGATCCGTTGCACAAAGTCACCATAATCCCGCGAGGTCAGGCACTGGGTTCCACGATGCAACTGCCGGAGAAAGATGAATACACGCAAAGCCAAAAGAAACTGCTCGGCACAATAACAGGTATGCTCGGCGGGCGTGTAGCAGAGGAGATATTTCTCAAAGATGTAACCACCGGCGCGCAGAACGATTTCAAACAGGCTACGCATATCGCCAGAATGATGGTGTGCGAATGGGGCATGAGTTCATTGCTCGGTCCGCAAAACTTCGGAGAGCAACAGGAGTTACTCTTCCTCGGCAGAGAGGTCAACCGTTCGCAAAAACACAGTGAGGAGACAGCATGCAAGATAGATTCAGAGATAACACGTATTATTACAGAATGCCATCAGCGAGCCGTGGAAATCATCAAGAAGCACAGCTCTGATCTTGAACTGATTGTGGGGCTTCTCCTTGAGCGTGAAACACTTGACGGGAGAGAGGTTGAGGAGCTCATCAAACACGGACGCATACTCCCGAAAAAAGCCACGCCAAAAAAGAGAGCCACAAAGCGACCAGCGAAAAAGAGAGCCGCGCCAAAGAAGGCATCCAAGCCGGCAACCGCTCCGGATGATAAAATAGACGGCTCCAACGAGAAACAGGACGCGCAGTAAAGAGAGAACATTCTGCATGAAAGATGAAGATAAATCGTGGCGGTGCAGAGACCGCCACGAGCACTTCTGGCGCAAAACCCTTGTGATGGGCATCCTCAATGTCACCCCCGATTCATTTTCGGACGGGGGGCGATATCCGACTATATCAAAGGCTGTGGAGCATGCTGTGTCTATGTGGCGGAACGGAGCCAGAATTATTGATGTCGGTGGCGAATCCACACGACCGGGAGCCAGCCCTGTTTCCGCAGACGTGGAAATTTCGAGAACCGCGCCAGTGATTAAGGAACTCGCCCGAAAAACAGACTGTCTCATCTCCATCGACACAATGAAAGCAGCCACCGCACGGGCCGCGCTGGAGTCCGGTGCTCATATCGTGAACGATGTCAGTGCGGGAACTCATGATAACAAAATGGTGGAGGTTGTGCGGGAACACCATGCCGGTGTAGTGCTGATGCACATGCGCGGCAGCCCGCGCACCATGCAGGAAGCACCCGCTTACAACGATGTTACCGACGATGTGCGCGACTATCTTGAAAAACGAATGAACACCTTTATTTCACAGGGTGTCTCAAGAGATCAGATTGCACTGGATCCCGGAATAGGGTTTGGCAAAACAGACAAACACAATCTTACACTGTTGAGAAATATCGGGGAATTCTCGAAACTCGGACGTCCTGTTCTTGTCGGAGCGTCACGCAAGAGTTTCCTCGGACGGCTAATGGGTCTTGAAACCGATGATCGCGGTGCCGCCAGTCTTGGCGTAGCTGCGTACAGCATAATCGCCGGGGCCGACATTATTCGTGTTCACGACGTAAAAGAGTCTTGTCATCTGGCGGGAATTATTGATATACTTCTGTCCGAACGCAAATAACCAGAACCAAACTTTTTAAGGATAGTTTACGTGACATATCTGTCCACAGTGTCGTTACCGAATCTGACCGGGATTTTTGAAATCCTGGTTATGGCGGTTGCTCTATACTATATTATGAATTTTTTCAAGGGAACCGGCAGCGCGCAGGTCATGTCTGGTTTTATTTTCACGCTGATAGCACTCACAGCGTTTACCCATTTTTTCAACCTGGACGCGCTGAACTGGATTCTACAACGTATTTCGGTTTATGCCGCCATCGCCATTGTGGTTATTTTCCAGCCAGAAATCCGCAGGGCACTAGCGGAGATCGGGAAACAGTCGGTTTTTTCGGCAAAGGTCTCGGAACGGATTATGGTCGATAACATTGTGTCGGCGGCCATACACCTCTCAACAAAAAAAATCGGAGCACTGATTGCGGTTCAACGCGAAATTGGCACTCGACATATTCAGGATACGGGGACAGCAATAGACAGCGTTGTGACTGCGGAGCTTCTCGCGTCCATCTTTTTCCCCATGACCCCGCTTCACGACGGAGGGGTCATCATCAAAAACAACCGCATCCGCGCCGCTGGCTGTCTTTTCCCGCTCTCGCAGCGTCAGGAACTCAGCAAAACACTGGGAACCCGACATCGTGCGGCCATTGGACTGACGGAGGAGACCGATGCGCTGGTTGTGGTTGTCTCCGAGGAGACAGGCAGCATCTCATTCGCGCACAAGGGACGGATTGTTCGTGGACTTGATGAGAAACGCCTGCGCCGGATGCTCTCATCATTCCTTCTTAGAAACAAGAAGGATAAACTTGATCGAATTCGCGATGAACTCGACTGGTCGCTAACGCAACTTGAAGATACCGACAAACCAGAATCCAGCACTGAAATATGAAACTTTTACTCCAAAGATTAACTGAGCCAATCCTCAGCAACAAGGGATTGAAGGTTCTCTCCATACTCATCGCCATCATCTGCTGGTACAGTATTCAGGAAGTGATGAATTTCGATAAGCAATACGGGAAACCGCCAAGAAATCAAATCCTGAATTCAGCTGAACAATGTTTCACGCGCATCCTGCCGGTTAAAACGCTAACATCCTCTAAACAACGTTTTAACCTGCGTATAATTCCCGAAACTGTTCTTGTCTCCTTTGAGTCAGTAAACGCGGGTCAGTCGCCCCCCGCCCCACTCTCCGCTCTTATCGACTGCTACAATATCAACACTCCCGGCAAATACCGCCTCCCGGTTCGCTGTATTTCACTGCCAGATACTAAAATTGTCAAGATATCACCCTCGCATGTCATAGTCCACGCCTATTCTGTTAAACAAAATGACAACAAATTAAATCCAAATATGAACAGAGAGAACTAAGTTAATGAGAAAACTCACACATTTAAACACAACTACAGTATTTTTGGCACTCTTTCTGACGATTATTCAGGCAGAAGCGCAGAATAAGACAAATTCTGTTCCCAATCTCATCAAGCAGGATGAGAGTACGCCTTCTGCCCCTGATGATATCAAAAAAAATACCATTGAGCCCAAGGCGAACTCACCTTGGCTGAACGAGAACAGTGCCTTAATCGAATGGACAAAGAGTCTCAAGAAAAAAGATAAAGCAACGCAGAAAGAAAAGATTAATGATATGCTTCGAGAAGTCGAATTCCAGGAGAAAATCGGTAATATCGACTGCGCCATGGAAATAATAGAGCAAATACTGATGGTGGACCCCAAACATACGGATGCCAGATTCACAAAGGCCAGATTCCTTGAAAAACTCAAACAATACAACGAATCTCTGGAAATTTTTATCCGGCTTATGGAAGAATTCCCAGATGATTTTTCCCTCAAAAACAATGTCGCATGGATATACGCCACGGCAACGGACATCAGTGTACGCAATGGTGAAAAAGCCCTCTCACTCTCTCGCGATGCCCTGATGCGAGCCCCGAACAATCCTCACGTATGGAACACCTTGTCAGAAGCCTACTATGTTACAGCCGACTATGACAAAGCAGTAGAGACCGCCATCATCGCCGTTCAGAAAGGAATTTCACTCAA
Organism: uncultured Verrucomicrobiota bacterium; assembly: GCA_964440175.1. GTDB lineage: Bacteria > Verrucomicrobiota > Kiritimatiellia > CAYTQP01 > CAYTQP01 > CAYTQP01. The sequence continues at coordinate 7,482 of CAYTQP010000030.1, read as the reverse complement.
ATATGCAAAAGTTGATCTACAGAAGTTGGCGCGACATCTCCGAAAATGCAGGCAGGCCGCAATCACTATGTCAATCCTGGATTAAGACGCAGTGCCCGCCCCCTGCTGCCATTGACGCTTGAATCGTGTCGCCACGTTTAACCTGAATGGTTCTTATCTGATAAGACTCGCGGTTGGTTCTGAAATGACTGTCGATTGCGTCTTCATATAATGTCGCCGAATATGTCCGATCCGGCTCTAGAAAATCAAGTTTAATATCCACAACACGCTTTCTCTCATTGTTTGCTGTCGCCACAAACCATCGATCTCCGTTACGCCGTGCCATGCAGATGTATTCACCTATCTCCCCGCTCAAAACACGGGTCTCATCCCAGGTCATCGGCAAACTGCTGATAAAAGCGAAGAGCGTCTTATGCCGACGGTAGGCATCAGGGCAATCCGGCAAAATGGATAATCCGGTGAAGGTGATCAATACTCGCGCCGTTTCGGCGACAATGGTCGCCTCAACATTCGTGAAAATCCGGGGGCGATCTTCAGCTGGATTTTTCAGTGTGTATAAACCATTGCACATATCCAAAGGGCCCGCCGTCATATTCACAAAAACCTGCTCGCAAAATCCGCTCGGACTGAATGCCCGCATAGCATCTGATTGTGAATGACAAAACTCACGCGTCATATAGTTGGGATATGTCCGACGATCACCCGATGGCGGAACTGGACCGTCATGAAAATCGCATAAAAGCTCATATTTGGCGCAAAGAGCGACAATCTTGCGGGTATCTAGAACCTTTCGCTGTCCCTTTCCTTTCATAAAGCCATATTTAATCCCCGCCGCCCCCCATTTATGATAAAGCGAAAGCGTCTCTTCAAAGGGGTAGTTGTTTCTGGCGACATCATTAAAATACAGGATAATCCCGACATTCCGTGCCTTGGCGTATTTTATCAGAGCGGGCACATCAATCGGCTCTTCCCAGTCATCGGGTGCGGGAATTCTTGCAATTTGCGGTTTGGCGAGGTCTGGCTGAACAACTAAATGGTCGCGACTGGTGCGAGGATCCGATTCCTTGTCAGACTCCGGTCCATACCAGTTGGCATCCAGCACAAGATATGCGACATTGTTATCAGACGCGAAGTCGATAAACCTCCTCCAACTCGCCATATCCAGTCCGTAAACAAACCCGTCTGCCGTTCGGGAACCCCAAGCACGCCAGTCCCAAAAGGCAAGCCCCGGCTTAATCCAGCTGGTATCTGCGATGGCGCAGGGCGGATTAAGGCAGTAAATTACGCCGGATGTCAATAAATCGCCCGGTGTCCGCCCCGTCAACACCACCCGCCAGGAGGTGAAACTTCCTGGACGAATGACGGAATCGGGGAGTTCCGCACGGAACGAATAGTCATTTTCATCCGCCGGTATCAGCGTGAAAGGCGCAATATCAAAAATGGCCGCCTCCAGAACACAGAGATAGTGATTGGCGCATTGGACTGTCAGCGGGATACGGGCCTTCCGGTCTCTCTTCACAAACTCACTGAGCGTTTGCGGACCACGTGGCTCGTGTTCGCCATTATAAGCCCATCCTGTATAATCTGCGGCGAAACAAAACTCCGTCATATCGCCGGTTAAACGCACCTCCGCACCCCATCCACACTTGACGGGAAATTCATATCTCAAGCCAACACCACTGTCATAAACACGGATGACAATCCGCAAAACCCTTCCGGTCGCATCCTTCTCTTTCAGGCTCCAGGTTAATTGATTGTAATTGTTATCATAATGCGAAAACCGACCCCACACAGTTTTGACGATCTCTGCATGTGAAGAGGTCTCCGCCGCAACCTCCTCTAAAAAACCTAAAGCCGTGCCGCCCACCTCCACACCCAGCCGTCCACTCGTCAGACACTTCTCATCATCCACCCGCAACGACCAGCGCGGAATCCCCGCTTGCAGGGAAAGCTCCGCGCATATTCGCCCATCAGGACTTTGAACCACAGTGGACGCACAAACCGAGATAGAAAGCATCATGGCGAACATGATGAATATTTTTGTATATCCTGTCCTTCTGTCAGTCATAAGTGTTCCCCATACCAGTTGCATCTATGAAGAAATCTCATCATCTCAAACGACCAAACTTTTTTTGAAGCTCTGTGAAACTCATGAAAATAATGGTTGGACGACCGTGTGGACATGTATAAGGCATACGGGTTCGGGCAAGATCCACCACCAATCTCTCTATTTCATCAAGATTGAGAATATCCCCGGCCTTAACGGCGGCCTTGCACGCGGCCATGGCTATGCGCTCTTCATGAGCATGTTCCGCCGAAGATATTCGTCCGCCGCGCTCAGCGACCTTGGCAAGATTTTCGATGACCACCTCAATCGAAACTTCCCCCAGACATGACGGCACGGCATCCACAATAAAACTGTCAGCACCAAAGGAGGATATTCCAAACCCCATCTCGCGCAGAATCTGCTCGTTTTTACGGACAATCAAAGCGTTCTCCGGCGACATTTCGACGGTTTCCGGTGTCAACAATCCCTGACTCCGCACACTTCCGCTCAACACCTGTCCCATAAACTTTTCAAACATAACCCGCTCATGTGCGGCGTGCGGATCCATCAGGACAACACCATCCTCTGTCTCAAGCACCACAAACATTCCGCCAACCTGACCCAGCACACGACATTGCGACCAAGGCGCATTCTCGCCCGATTCATCAACATCAGCCTCACTTTCTTCCCGACGGAACTCCGCGCCATGCCTTGAACTCACATCCAGCATAGGCATCCGGGGATAACTGAAAACCCGTGGCGGAACCATATCGTCGATTTTAATTCCTCCTCTTTTTTCAAACGAGAAAGGCTGCGTTCGTTCAACGGTATCACTCACTCCATCAACAATGTTCGCTGATGTTCGTAACGCCACACGAATCGCGCCAATAACGGCATCGCGCAGATGCTGCGGTCGCCTGAAACGAACTTCGCGCTTGGTCGGATGCACATTTACATCGACCATGGCGGGATCCATCTCGATGAAGAGAAACAGCACGGGATGACGATCTCTCGCCATAAGGGTTCGAAAGGCCTCTCGTATGGCGTAGGCGATAACCGGAGCGGTGGCAGGACGGTGATTGACAAACACATATTGATCAGAGCGGTCTGAACGCGCCACCTGCGGCATGGCTACACAGCCTCTCACTCGAATACCGTCACTCTCAAACTCCAGCGGACGCAAGGCATCACGAAGTGAATCGCCGTATATCTCCAGAATCCGATTCTCCATATTATCGCCTGTCGATAACGTGTACACTAAACGGTCGTCCGCCTTGAGGGTCATTCCTGTCTCAGGATAGGCGAGAGCATACACCAAAAACTTCTGCCTGATATGCGAAAACTCTGTCTTCTCGGCTCGCATAAACTTTCGTCTCGCAGGCACATTAAAGAATAGATTTCGGACCTGAATGCTGGTGCCAACCGGTGCTCCAACACTCTCAACGCTCTGCACCCGACCCTGCGACACAACAATTTCTGTCCCACTATCCGATGTGGCTGTGCGCGACACGAGACGGAATCGCGACACACTGGAGATGGCCGCCAGTGCCTCACCACGAAAGCCCATGGTCTGTATGCGCTCTATATCGTCAACTCCCTCTATCTTACTGGTGGCGTAACGCTGAATTGACATGAGCGCGTCATCTTCGCTCATGCCAGAACCATTATCAGAAATTAGAATAGATCGTCGACCGCCACCTGTCACCTCCACGTCAATCTGATCCGCCCCCGCGTCCACACAGTTTTCCATAAGCTCTTTCAGCACAGATGCCGGACGCTCCACCACTTCGCCGGCGGCGATCTTGTTCGTAACGCTCTCCGAAAGCAGATGAATCTGTTGATTATTTCCCATTTCGCCGATTATACAGATGCGCCTCCATTTTAAAACATAATTTTACCGTAAGACTGAAATTTGCGTAATATCTTCAAACCACTGCCAACGCCAAAGGGGATATTACAGCACTGACGAGACCACCGGAATATAATCGCACATTGGTTCCTCTCCAAGATAGTCGCCGCTGTGAGCGTAGGCGCGGGCGCGGCAACCTCCGCAAAGCCGTCGAAATTCGCAGACTCCACATTTCCCGTGATAGGTTCGGACATCACGCAGGTTTTTGAATACCTGCGATTCGAGGTAGAGCTGTTTGAAATCATAATCAACAGTGCGCAGGTCACCGCAAGCGATATCGAGGAAGCCACAGGGTTGCAAAATCCCAGTGTGTGAGATAAAAACAAACCCTTGTCCCGCCATACAACCGGCAGAGGCGGGATGCGCAACGTTGCTGTTCCGCAATGCGGTTCCCGTCTCTTTTGATCTCTCCGCAATGCGGCGAGTGTGTTGAATTCGCGCATAATGCGGTGCGCAGGTTGTCTTCACCCGTATCGGGGAGTCGCGATCGCTATCGTAGACCCAATTGAGTAGCTCCTCGTGTTTTGCAGCGGAAATTTCAAGATCACGGAGGGCGGCGGCACGTCCGGTGGGAACGAGAAAAAAGAGATCAAGTGTTTTGGCTCCAAGCTCAACGGCCTTTTCAAGTATTGCGGGCAGGCTATCAGCATTCTGACGGCTGACTGTCGTGTTAATCTGAAATGGAATACCTGCTTCAATCGCGTGACGGAGACCTTCCATTGCGCTCTCATACGCACCTGAAACCCCGCGAAATTCGTCGTGCTCGCGCACTGTCGCACCATCGATCGATATACTGATGGCACTAACGCCGGAATCCTTGAGGCGGCGTGCCGTCTGCGAGGTAATCAGATGACCGCAAGGTGCCAGCACAACACGGAGACCACGTTCAACGGCATAGCTCGCAATATCGTATATATCTGGTCGGGTCATCGGCTCGCCACCAGTTAAGATAAGTATCGGTTTGCAGAAAGATGCGATACTATCAATGGTCTTGAAACACTCCCCTGTGTTCAACTCTCCATCGTAACTCATATCACGTGCCGAGCCACGGCAGTGCTTGCAGGCCAGCACGCAACGTCTTGTTATCTCCCAGGCAATGACACGCGGAGCGGGATTTTTGCTTTTCTCTGTATTCACGGCATCATCATCCTGGCAGAGCAATCTCTTCATCAGTCAGATAGCAGGCGGGATCAACGCCCCACACATCCCCGGTTGCCGCCTCACCACGGGCACGGAAATTGCCGCCACACACATCAAGGAAGCGACACGTTCTGCATCTCCCCTGAACAAATTTCGGTTTTTCACGCAATTGCGTAAGAAGCGTGTTTTCTGGATCGCTCCATATCTCGCCAAACGTACGAGTGCGAACATTGCCGACGGGATGATGACGCCAAAACTGGTCGGGATACACCGTGCCATCCCAGCTCACACAGCCTATACCACGCCCGGTGCTGTTTCCGCCGTTCATCTCCAGCAACTCCATCACTTTTTCAGCACGTTCAGCGCGGTTCTCCCGAAGCAGTCGCAGATAAAGATAAGGACCATCGCAATGATTATCGACTGTCAGCACCTCTATCGGCTCACCGCGACGGTGCATCTCCGCAGTGCGGTCGATAATCTCATCGATTGCGGCGCGTGACTGTTCATCGGTCAAATTAGCCGCTTGAATCTCACTCCCTCGACCGGTGCTAACAAGGTGATAAAAACAGACTCGCGGAATATTCTCATCCGCCAGCAACTGAAATATCGCAGGAAGCTCATCGATATTGTAACGGGTGAGAGTATAACGCAATCCCACCTTAATACCAGCGCGTTTACATGCCCTAATGCCCTCCAGTGCCCGTTCAAAGGCGTGTTCAACGCCTCTGAATTTGTCGTTTACCACCTGCATTCCGTCAAGACTGACACCAACGTACGATAGACCTACCAGCTTCAGGCGTTCCGCCATTTTGTCGGTGATCAGGGTTCCGTTTGTGGAGACAACAGCACGCATACCTTTGGAGACCGCGTATTTCGCCAGTTCCGGCATATCTTTTCTGCAGAGCGGCTCCCCTCCGGAGAAGAGGAGTACAGGAACGCCAAAATCGGCAAGATTATCTATAAGCTCCCTGCCCTCATCGAAAGAAAGTTCATTATCGGCGCATCTGCCATCGGATGATGCGTAGCAGTGAACACAACGCAAATTGCATGCCCGGGTGCAGTTCCAGACGACAACCGGCTTTTTGTCTTTTGAGAACTGGAGCAGATGACCGGGCAACGATGCGGAATGCCTTCCATAGCGGAGCGCATCTGACGGTTCAACCGTCCCCATATAAAGCTTTGAGATGCCAATCACTGAAAGGCCTCAACTATCTCTGCCGGATATTATGGGTGGATTTTTCATTCTCACTGAATCCGAAGCTCATTCCATGCTTTCAGTAAGTTGATCAGTTCTTCACAGCGCGAAAAGTCCTGTTTTATGGCTGCCCTTTCGAGTTGCTCCCCCAGAACGGATATTTCGGGATATCCCGCCATGCCCGCCATACCCTTGAGCTGATGAGCACAACCGGCTATACCACCCGCATCCTTATGATCTCCGTATTCTTTATTTTTAAGTGCTGCATTCAACGCATTCAGGAGCGTTTCCATCGCTTCAGGAAGCACCTCCATGGCAACTTCCAGAATATCCTCGTCAAGATCCACGACAAACTTTTGTTCATCTATCTCTAAAGTGGCAATACTCTGCCTGATTTTTTCTCGAAATTTATTTACATCGTCTACACTCATCTCTTTTTAATTTCCCCGTCTAATCTGTTTATCAAGAACATTGCGAATTTCACTGGCAAGATCGTTCATGCTGAACGGCTTTCTCAAGAGAACTGCGTATTCCTCCGGCAGCTTATCCTTCAGAATGATTCCTGCGGTATACCCGGTGATAAAAACCACTTTGAGCGACTTGCGTTTTGCATGAAGCTTCTTCCATAATTCCGTTCCGCTCATTCCCGGCATAACCATGTCTGTCACCAGTAAATCTATTCCCGAATCGCATCTTGACTCGACCTCAATTGCCTCCTCCGCGTTTGATGCCGTAAGGACATTAAACCCGACATGCCGCAGGAAACGGCTCGCAAGATCACGCAATGCTCCCTCATCCTCCACAAATAGCACTGTTTCATTGCCTTGCGCCAGAACAATATCCCCATCTTGCTGCTCAAAAACTATATCCGACTCAACAAAAGGAAGGCACAAGGTGACGCAGGTCCCTTCTCCCAGAACACTCTCAAACCACATAAACCCGTTGTTATGTCGCATTATTCCGCACGAAGTTGACAACCCCAGACCGGTTCCTTTGCCCACCTCTTTTGTTGTGAAAAACGGTTCACACACTCTCTGCATCGTTTTCGGATCCATCCCCACACCAGTATCAGATATCTTGACAACCACATACTCGCCATATTCAGCCGAAAGCGATTCGACCAATCGACATTTGTCTATGTAGCTTTGATTTATATCCATAATCGATATTTCAATCTTTAAGAGTCCGCCA
>CAYTQP010000029.1:0-25407 GCA_964440175.1 uncultured Verrucomicrobiota bacterium | reverse complement strand
GCGCCCATGTCCAGTTTTTTCAGGTTTTCGGGAATATTCTTTTTGAAGGGTATGTATCCGAAGTGCGCCCCGTAGTGCGTGAAGTCGGAGCTGACGATAACGAGGGTCTCCTCGTCAACAAGCGTGTGCAGGATGCTGGCGATTTTCTTTGTGGTGGCGTGGTTTAGTTGCCCGCAAACGATTGGGACTATCATGAAATCTTTCAGTGCACGCTGGATCAGCGGGATTTCGATCTGGACGCTGTGTTCTCCTTGATGCACTTCGGGTTTTGTGATGGTGAATGAGTGTTGTTTCAGCTTCGCGATGAATTCCATGTCCAGTGGTATTTCGCCGAGCGGGGTTTCGTAATGGGTTGCATTTGGCACGCTTATCACGTTGGTCATTGGGTATTGGTGAGTTGGACCAATGATGAGTACACGTTTGAAGTTCCTGTCTTTAATCTGTTTAATTCCGAATGCGGCGGTGATGCCGGAATAGCGATATCCAGCGTGTGGCAGGATCAGTGCGATAACATTTGTCAGGGGTTTCATTCCCGCATCCAGCAGGTAGTCGTCGATCTCCGCGCTCAGAGTTTTGGTGTCGGCGGCATACCAGGTGCCAGCGAGTTTCGTGCGTAACACATTTTTTTGTACGTTGGACTCACTTGAAGTTCTGTCTGTTTTCATATTCTCCCTTCCATCGGTAATGCCCGCTGTCGTGACGGTACTGCTGACTATTATTCACGCGGCATCTTTTAGCCTGATCTATTCACAAATATCTAATATTCCGCAATACTATCCTCTTGACGGCTTAAAACAAGTCGAAAAGCGTCAAAAACGAGCACTTTTCAGTGTTGCGGGTAAATTTTGATACACTGTCCGTTTACCCTGTATTTTTATGGCGCGGGTGACTGCTTATGTGCTTGAGAATAGTTATGATTTCCGAGATTGTGGTGGTCTTACCTTTCCGCAAAACGTCGGGGATTATCTTGTCACTTATTCCGTCGCGCTGACTTTGTTTTTGAGTCTGGAGATGGAGAATTGCGATGCCAGAAGGCGTGCCCGGTCGGCTGACTGCAACCTTCTCTTTTTATGTGAGTGTTCTTATTTTAATTTGATATTATGCAACCAGTTTTAACAGAATAGTTACATAAGGACTCGGCTTTTTATTCAGTTTGGATCTATTGTCTGGCATTCATCGCGGAGTTCACTGATAAGCACTTTAAGTTTGCATATCAATGTCGATCGCCGTTGTTTGCGAATTTGGCACTAAACCTGTTAATAGTTCAGGTTAAGGCTTGAATTTTGAGGATGTTTTTGCAATTGTTCTGCACAAATTGAATAAAATTGAATTATTTATTACTGGATAACTGCTCCTATGACAGAAGAGAATAAAGGTAAGCCGCTCGAAAAAGATGAGCTTCTCGACCTCAGTTTTGTGCCACAATGGGCACGGAGCGAGAAAGGGGATGTCTCTGTCGTCAAGAATGACAGTCGAGTCCGGGGCAGACCGAATGGTGACAGGCGTGGTGACAGGCGCGGTACTCGGTCACGCGGGGATACACGTGGTGCTGATCGGCGTGGTATGAGTATGCCCCGGCGTGGTGGTGAGCGCAGGGATATGCATCAAGGCGGTGCGACGAGGGAGTCTCACACAGGAAGAGGAGGTCATCGTGAACGGCGTTCGCCGGCTTCGCAAGGTGTGTCGTTGCCGCTTAAGATGTCATTCCTTCCAGAGCGTCGCGGGCTGGGTGTGATTGTACGGCGTATCCGCAAGTCCGGCAAGGCTTTTTCACTGCCGGCGATAGCAGACCTGTTTTTGGGCAAGCCCGAATACTATCTACTGAAAGTGGAAGTGACCGACAGTGATACCAAGCTGTTTCAGTGTAATCATTGCAAGGGAGTGTTTCAGACCCGCCCGGAAGCGGTTGAGCATCTTTTGAAAAGGCATATTGACAACTATTTCGAGATGGAGGTCAAGGAGGGCGCAGTGCCCGCCGGGAATTTTCAATACATTGCAAAATGCGGTTTAAGCGGTCAGTTGATTGGTCCTCCCAACCATCATACATATCGTGAAAAGATTCGGCAGATACACTCTCAGAAGTATCCCGACATGCCGATTGCGCAGTACGAACAGCGCATTGTTACCATTGAGGATGAAGAGACGCTTGAGCAGTGGAAGAAAGAGGTTGCTCTGACGACTGAATACCGGCTGAAATCCGATGAGACGGCCGAGCCGGTAGACGAGAAAGCTGCTCGTGCGTATGTGCTGGAGCACTGCGCGAAAGAGATAAAAGAGAACAACCGCTTTGTTATTCCTGCGCAGGCGGCGTGGGCAACCGACGACCCGGTTCTTCTGCGTTCTTTCAAGAATGCGTGGATACACGAAAAGCGATTCCCGCTCACCTTGATTCACGCACTGCGTCCCGCGTTGCGGCATATGAAGCTTAAGATTTTTAAGGTTGGTCCCAAAGAGACGTTTGTGAGTGCGATTCAGCCGTCACCGATTGATCCCGAGTACAGCGTTTCACCGATCAACGAGGCGCTTGAGTATATCAAAACTCACACTGGTTGCAAGCGGGACGAACTTATGGAGTTTCTTCTGATCGAAGATCCAGAACACAGAGAGAAGATCGATAAGGTTCTTACTTCATTGCACTGGTTGATCGACTGCGGGCATGTAGTGGAGTTTGCTGATGGTTCTCTGGCTATACCCTCCGGCAAAAACAGACTGTAGGTGCTTTCTCTTTTCAAAAATGTGAGAACGAAGATATGATAAGATTAGATTAGCGCGTTGTATTTGCAAATGTAGCCTTGTCAGCGGATGGTGGTTGCGGTGTTGTACCAATAGAGGGAGAGTGAAATGGAGTTCACTAGACACTATTTTAAAAGTAACAATTTTTTCTTGAGTAAAGCTCCCAGAGAAATCAATGATCAAAATCTTAAAAACACATAATCGCTTTCAATAAAGAGACTGCTGGAATATCCGGTCTCCGGGTCTTTGTAGACTGTCGGGACATGGAAAATGTGGAGTCATTAACGGTGCATGGGGCAACCGGCATTGCGCGGGGTATTGATAAAAGATCGGATTATCTGGTGGCGATAGTTATTATTGATTCCGCGCTACACTACGGAATGGCTAGAAGTATGCAGATGTTTGAGGAGGAAAAACGAAAAGAAGTGAGGATATTCAGAGATGCTGATAAAGCTTTGGACTGGCTTGCTTTTGATGTGGAGGAGAGAAAGGTTCTGGACGGCTTCGTCAACGCAAACAATGTGCGTTCTGATTCGTGATGATGTGCGTTCCTGCGATAAAAAATAAAAGGGTTGAGATTAGGGCAGTTATAAAATGCGCAAATTAAACATCATGCTGACAGATGCTATGGATGCCATGAAGTCGGGGCATTTTATGGGAGTGTTCATTATGATGACGGGGCTGGTGTTCGTGGCACCCGTTATGCAGAAGCTCACAGAGGCAAACTGGGTTGTGGATGTTGCACTGGGGCTGGTGCTCCTGTTTATAATTGCATCTGTCGTGAAGCAGCGCCTGCTCGCCGCCGTTGCAATTCTGCTGGCGGTCATTGGGTTTTTCAGCCGCATTTTTCCTGATGCTGAAAGTCATCAGGGGCTGTTTACCACCTCTAGCACCGCGTTAGTTGTTTTCTTTCTAATTCTATCTGTGCTGATCTTTGGCTATGTTTTGCGAACCCGCAATGTGGGGGCCAATACCATTTGGGCTGCGCTTTGTGTCTATATGTTCATAGGTGTGCTTTGGTCTTTTATGTATGCGATAATTATTCATGCCAACATCGGGGCTTTCAGTTTCCCCTCCTCGTTTCTCTCTGGCGATTCGGGAGATGTCGGCGTTCCGGGGTTCTCTGTGTGCGTCTACTATAGTTTTGTGACATTAACCACCCTGGGTTACGGAGACATGACTCCCATCAGCGTCACCGCCCGCTCGCTCTCGTCGCTGGAGGCGATAACCGGGCAGATATATCTCACTGTCCTTGTTGCCCGGCTTGTCGGAATACATATTGTACAGAACGAGAAAGGCGGGAAGGCGTAAGAGGCGGAAAATAGTAGCCACGTTTTACTCGTTGGCATACTGCCGTTACCGGGGCGTGGTTTCCAGGGCTTTAGTCTTGTGGATGAGACTGGATTGTTCTACAGTTCGCGTTAGTTAGTCTGTTTGGTTGAGATAATGCGAGGTGAGTAATGAAGAGACTGTTGGCTTTGGTGCGTAGCGGATTTATCACGGTGCTTGCCGTCGGGTGCGTTGCGGCGTTTGGGGCAAAGCCGTTGGCGTGTTCAAAACCAAATATTGTTGTGATTTTAGCCGATGATCTCGGTTATGGTGATCTCACCTGCTACAATGCGGAATCCAGGGCATCAACCCCGAATATTGACCGTTTGGCAGCGTCTGGCGTGCGTTTCACCGACGGGCACGCCAATGCGGCCGTCTGTACACCTAGCCGTTACGGGATTTTGACGGGGCGCTATTGCTGGCGAACCCGCAAAAAGTCAGGGGTGTTGAATGGCTTTTCTCCTCCGCTGATTGCCGGGAGACGAGAGACGATTGCCAGTTTGGTCAAGGCGGAGGGCTACAACACGGCATGTGTCGGCAAGTGGCATCTGGGAATGACCTGGCCGCGTGTGAAAGATGGAGGAAAGCGCAGGATTGATTTCACGGCGGATATTAAAGACGGTCCTCTGGATCATGGATTTGACTACTATTATGGAATATCGGCCTCGTTGGATATGCCGCCCTATGCATGGATTGAGAACAGGCGGGTAACGGAGATTCCAACCGAAAAAGCCAGACCCATACGTGCTGAGATGATCTATATGCGAGCGGGACCGAAGGCGGCGGGCTTTAAACGCGAGAACGGTCTGCCCGGAGTTATGGAGAAGGCGGTGGAGTATATCGCAAAACAGTCGAAAGAGACCCCGTTTCTTCTCTATGTTCCGCTACCGTCGCCTCACAAGCCGGTGATGCCGCTGGAACGCTTTAAAGGGACGAGCAAAGCGGGGATTTATGGTGATTATGTTGTGGAGACCGACTGGGCGGTGGGGCGCATCATCAACGCGCTCAAGGAGAAGGGTTTTTATGAGAACACGCTGATTATTTTCAGTAGCGACAACGGCTCTTTTGCCAGCAACGCGAAGTACGGGGTTGTGAAATATGGACATTTACCAAACGGACGGTTGCGCGGCGAAAAAACAGACATCTGGGAGGGCGGACACAGGGTTCCGTTTATTGTTGTCTGGCCGTCTGAGGTTAAGGCGGGGCAGAAGTATGACGGCACGGTCGCCATCACCGATATCATGGCGACAATCGCGGATGTGATTGGCGTAAAACTCGCGGACACGGCTGGCGAGGATAGCTGGAGCTTCCTGCCCGCGCTCAAGGGTATGACTGCGGAGGGTGTTGAGGAGCGGGCGTGGGTGCATCATTCGGGCGGGCGGTTGCTCGCTATACGCAAAGGTAAATGGAAGTTGATTATGGGAAAGGGTTCCGGCGGTCGTGGCGGTCGCGGTGGTGCGGATGACCCGCCCGGACAGCTTTACGATATGGAGAAAGATGTTGGCGAGAAAAATAATCTCTTTCCCCAATATCCGGAGATGGTTAAAATCCTTGCAGAGGAACTGGAGACAATTGTTGCAAACGGACGCTCCACTCCCGGCACGAAACAGCCGAACAGTGGGAAAACAGAGTGCTTTTCCGACGAGATGAAGCGGTATCTCGATCGATAGTTTCAGCTGAACACCCGCCTCTTCCGGCGGAGCGGATTATGATTTTATCTCAAATTTTCAAAAGCAGTTCTTGAACGGAATGCTATATTGCGATAGGTTGCGGGCGGTTGTGCTAGACGGGGAGGTAGCGGTGCCCCGATTCCCCTTTGGGGGATGACCTGCAAACCGCTATAGCAGGGTTTAATTCCCGCGTGAGGCGATCTGTGAAGGAGTGCTTATTCTGCGGAATGAATATTGAAGACTGGACACTATGCAACGGGCAGAGGTCGAACCCCGTCAGGACCGGAAGGTAGCAGCGGTAGATTTTTATGTTCGGGTGCGGTAGTTCATCTGGTTGGAGTTCTAACTTCGGAAGGTGCCGGAGCAGGTTGACGATCAAGGGTGCGCAACCTTTGTTTTTTGTTAAATAGCAATGTGGAATAGGAGTAGCTTGAGATGACCTATGAAGTATTGGCGCGAAAATGGCGTCCGCAGCAGTTTGCAGATGTTATTGGACAGCGGCATATTACGCAGACCCTTGTAAATGCGATTGAACGTGGGCGTGTGGCGCATGCGTATCTTTTTGTGGGACCGCGCGGAACTGGAAAAACCTCCACAGCGCGTATATTTGCGAAGGCGTTGAACTGTGAGAACGGACCCACTGCCACTCCGTGCGATAAATGCAACTCATGTCTGGAGATTATGGGCGGACACTCGCTTGATGTCATTGAGATCGATGGGGCATCCAACAACAGTGTTGATCAGGTGCGTGATCTGTGTGAGAGTGCCCAATATGTTCCCGTACGCGGGCCCTGCAAGATTTATATTATTGATGAAGTTCACATGCTCTCCGCCGCAGCATTCAACGCCTTGCTGAAGACATTGGAAGAGCCTCCTCCGCATGTCAAATTTTTGTTCGCCACCACTGAGCCGCAGAAGGTGCTTTCCACAATAACGTCGCGTTGCCAGCGATTCGATCTGCGCAGAATATCCACTCAGGATATTATGGAACATCTCAGGAAGATTTCGGATGAGGAAGGGATTGTGATTTCGGATGACGCGCTTCTGGCCATTGCCCGGGGTGCGGAGGGTGGTTTGCGTGATGCCGAATCGGCGTTGGATCAGCTGACGGCGTTCTGTGGCGAAAAGATTGGGGAAGAAGATGTTCTCTCGGTTTTCGGGTTGGTCTCGCGTAAAGAGCTGGACGAGTTGACCTCCGCCTTGCTGAAGGGTGAAATAGGGTCGCTCATCAGCCTGATAGACCAGATGGACAAACGAGGTCGCAATATTCAGGGGCTTGTATTTGAGTTGATCGATCATTTTAAAAATCTGCTGGTTTACATCCATGTTAAGGACGCAGTGAAAGTGATGGATATTGCCGATGCTCAGGTTAAAACACTCGAAAGCCAGAAAGAACTGGTGCGGGTTGATCGCATTGTGGAGATTGTTGAAAATCTGACTGAGCTTGAAGGGCATCTACGTTATGCTCTTTCGCCACGAACACTCTTGGAGACGACACTTATAAAATGTGCGCGAGCCGCGAAGATCGTGAGTTTGGATGAGATTCTTGAGAAACTTAATTCTTTGAGTAGCGCATCCGATGCCGACGGTGGGGTGAGAGAGCGTACCTCGGTGTACATGAATGAACCTCCTGCTAAAAAAAAAGTGTTAACTAAACAGCCTGTCGGCAGTGTGCCTCCGCCGCGTGATCTCGAGTCGTCGCCCGGCAAGAATGCCTCCGCCGGGAAGAAATCTTTTGTTGCGGACCCTGGCGTTGATTTTGACAGGGAGCTGAAATCTCTGCTTGAGGATTGGAACGAGATATGCGAGAGCTTTGGTCATGTCGTCCCGGCTTGTAGAAAAACTCTAAAGGACACTCGTCCAGTCTCTTTGGAGGCGGACTGGCTTGTGATCGGGGTTGATTCCGAGTTTTATGATGATGACTTAAAAAGCATTGAGAGTTCCCGCAGTAAAGTTGTGCTTCAGCAGATAATAAAAGAGAGACTCAACCGGGAGATATGGATAAAATTTAAACAAATCGATGTGTTGCCGCAATCGCCAGACAATAACAGCGGGAACGCTGGTGTCGCAAGCGTAAGTGAGCGAACGCCTCGTGAGTGGTGTGAAGAGCCTATCGTGCAAAAGACTATGGATATGTTTGATGGTAAAATTTCTGATTTACGTATTTAGGAAACAAGAAAAACAGGAGAATTATTATGGCTAATATGATGAAGATGATGAAACAGGCTGCGTCAATGCAGAAAAATATAAAGAAGATGCAGGAAGAACTCTCTTTGAAGATCGTGGAGTTTTCGAGCGGTGGAGGAATGGTTACAGTGACAACGGCAGGGGACATGACTGTGAAAAGCGTAAAGATAGACCCGGCGGTTATCGATCCTGCGGATATCGAAATGCTGGAAGACCTCGTCCTTGCCGCTGTCGATGGAGCGATGACTGCGGCGAAAGAACTTGCAAAGGAAGAGATGCGCAAGATCACTGGTGGAATGGATATCCCGATATAAAGAGTAAGACAGAAGGGGTTTGATGTGAATGAGATTTTGAAAAGCCTGATATCAGCATTTGCGAAGTTGCCGGCAATTGGACATCGCTCGGCAGAGCGTATGGCGGTGCATCTGCTGAGTCAGAAATCACATTCACATTTGAGGCAGTTGATCGCCATCATGAGCGAGTCCGACGACAAACTGGTGTTGTGCGCTCAATGTAGCGCAATCACCGAAAAAACACAAAATCCCTGCCGTATCTGCGCGGATGAAAACAGACTGGGAAATATTCTCTGCGTGGTTGAAAATCCAGGAGATGTGATATTGATGGAGGCTGCCGGTGGGTTCAATGGAAAGTATCATGTTCTGATGGGTCGCCTTTCGCCATCAAAAAAATCGGGTCCCGAAAATATTAGGGTGGGGGAGCTTTTGAAGCGGGTTGCCACCGAAAAGGTGGAAGAGGTGTTGCTTGCCCTGAACATGGATGTGGAGAGCGATGCCACGGTCGCCTATTTGCGAGAACGTCTGGCGGGTGCTGGTGTCAGGCTGACCCGTATTGCGACGGGAGTGCCGGTTGGCAGCGGGATATCATATGCGGATCCACTTACGCTGGAGCGGGCTGTTTCGGCGCGACGCGAATTATGAAAAAATCTAATTTTGCAGGCTTGACTTGGATTCGAGAAAGGCGTAACTTTATTTGCTCTTTTCCACTGGAGAAGTTTTAGTGAACTGAAAAAGAATCCGGCGTGGCTCAATGGTAGAGCGGGTGGCTGTTAACCACTAGGTTGTAGGTTCGAGTCCTACCGCCGGAGCCAATTCAACCCCCCTTTTTACGTCGCAGATATGCACCCTCCAATGACTGTGCCGAATTTGAAAAATTTGATTACTACGGAATCGTTGCGTTAATTGATTTCGATGATCGCAAAAGAAGACAGCTTTGACGCAGAAAAGAGATTATTCGAAAGTTGGGCAATCGCTTTGGCATTCCCGAAAAGGACTTAACTGTGTCTTTTTTTACCCGTGCGATCCCTGAACTGCAGGAAGATGGGTGCTCCCTCCAGCCCGAAGGAGTTACGAATCGAGTTGATGAGATATGATTCGTAGTTGGCCTTTATCAGTTTCGGGTTGTTAACAAACATTCGTATGACGATGGGATTTGCCCGCACCTGGGTGGCGTAGTAGAATTTTAGTCGCTGGTTCCGCACAATCGGCGGCTGATGGCGGTCGAAAGCGTTATGCAGCAGGCGGTTGAGTACGCCAGTGGTCATCTGCGTTTGAACCTGCGCTCCGACATGGTCGATAGCTTCGACAGATTTACGGATATTGAATCCGCTTTTTGCGGAGGTGAAGAGAACGGGCACAAAGTTGAGAAAGGGCAGGGCATCACTCATGGATTTGCCATAGGAACGTTGTGTCACTATGCCGTCAGCTAAATCCCATTTACTGACAATTATTACGCACCCCTTTCTTTCACCGAGAATCATTGCCGCAATCTTTTTCTCTTGCGCGGATGGCCCTTTCTCTGCGTCCATGAGTAGCACGGCGACATCACATTTTTTTATGCTGTTGTGAGCGCGAATCATGCTGAAATGCTCGACGGTGTCTTTAACCTTGCGACGTTGTCGGATTCCGGCGGTGTCGATTAGGAGATAATGGCGGGCATGAGGACCCTTGCCTATGGAGAATGGAATTTCGATACTATCCCGCGTTGTTCCTGCCACTTCGGAAACGAGGACGCGGTCATCGCGGAGGAGTCTGTTTATGTACGATGATTTACCCGCGTTGGGGCGACCCACAATCGCGACCTTCAGCGGGTTCTGCTCAGTGGGTGAATGACCGCCTTCGGGGAGTTCTTTGATGGCGGTTTCAACGAGGTCGGCAACTCCGAGGTTATGGAGTGCGGAGATAGGAAATACGGGGAAACCCAGTTTTTCAAACTCGTACGCCTGCTCTTTAAGTTTGTCGTTATCGGCCTTGTTTGCGGCGATAATTGTTGGAAGTCCGCTTGTGTGGAGTATGTTGGCAACCTCTTCATCGAGAGGCAGAATTCCTGCCTGCACATCTACGACAAGAATTGCGGTATTGGCATCCTCGATGGCGATATTTGCCTGACGGTGCGTACCGTCCTCTATGGTACTGCCGGTTTGAGCTTGATCGAAGACCCCAATGCCCCCGGTGTCCAGCAGTTCAAAGCGTTTATCGTTCCAAATCACCTCTCCGGCCAGCCTGTCTCGGGTGACACCGGCCATTTCGTGAACGATTGCGGTGCGCTGACCGGTCAGTCGATTGAAGAGGGCCGATTTGCCGACGTTTGGACGTCCAACAATTGCGACTATGCGGTTATTTTGGTTTTTGGGCATTATGATTCCTTTTTGTTGGCGTGTCCGTTTTCGAGTTGCCGTATTCCGTCAATGAGATACTGGATGCCGGAGACGAAGATGCATGTAGCAGTTACAAATAGAAGGATGTTCAATGTCTTCTGCTGGCACTTTGAAAGTAGCATTATGATTGAGAGCATCAGCAGGACAGTGCTGCCTTTGCCTATCGGGCGTGGTTTTATTTCGACGTGGGCGTGGAGCGCGTTGATGAGAAATGAGCCAAGGATCAGGATAGTGTCCCGGCTGATGGCAAGCAATGTGAACCATACGGGGAATTGCGGCGTGAGTGCGGTGAGCGAGGGACGGGTCAGCGTTATCAGTGAAGCGAGCATAAGACCTTTGTCCGCGATGGGGTCGAGAATTGTGCCCAGCCGTGTTATCTCGTTGCGGGAACGGGCCAGGTAGCCGTCCAGCGCGTCGGTTGCGGCGATTATGATGAAGGTTGCCAGAGCCGCTATGCGGTAGGCATCGCCCGGCAGTCCGGCGGCAATCGCCCCCTTGTAGTATATCAGCAGGAGTACGAATACAGGGATACCCAGTATTCGCAGGATCGTGATCTTGGTTGCCATAGTGATAGGAGGCGCATGAGTGTTCGCGCTGTCGCTGTTCTCTTTCATGAGGGGTTCCTTGAAATGGCTGTTAATCTTCCGTTTGTTCGGAGAATGTTTCAATCGTCCTTTGTATGCGCCGGAGTACACGCTCCCGTCCGAGTATTTCCAGCATCACATAAAGTCCCGGTCCGGTGGCTATTCCTGAAACGGCGACGCGGACGGGATGAATCAGTTTGCCGTTACTGATATCCAGTTCGGCTGCCAGATCGACCAGAGCGGACTCAAGCCTCTCCTCGGTGAAGTCATCCAGCGCGGCAAAACGCTCTTTCAAAAGCGCAAGGTATTTCATGGCGTTCGCCTTCTGTAGTCTTTTCTTCACCGCCTTTTCGTCATACTCGTAATCTTCGGTGAAGAAGAAGGCTGACATGTCGATAATGTCACGTCTTAGTTTAATTCGCTCCGCCATGGTGTCCAGCACACGGTCGAAGTAGTCGCTGGCGAACTCATCACTCCACAGCCCCTCCGCATCGAGCAAGGTTCGCGCCTCCGAGGCGCGAGTGGCACGCGGAAGCATCTGCATGTACTGTCCGTTCATCCAGAGCAGTTTCTTGGGATCCATGCGTGCTGGAGAGGATTGGACGCGTGTGATCTCGAAGACCCCGGCAATCTCTTCGCGTGTCATTATTTCACGGTCATCGCCCGGTGACCAGCCCAGCAGGGTGAGGTAGTTGAACATCGCCTCTCCAAGATATCCCTTGTCGCGGAAATCACCGATAAACGCATCGCCGTCGCGTTTTGAATAGGGTTTTCCCTGATGATTGACGATCATGGGAAGATGTGCGTATTTGGGCGGTTCGGCGTTCAACGCCTTATAAAGTGCTATGTGGCGGTAGGTGTTCTCGATATGGTCGTCACCCCGTATTATATGCGTGATCCCCATCTCTATATCGTCCATCACGTTTGCGAGATGAAAGACGGGCGTACCGTTTGAGCGTACTATAACGAAATCCTGCATGTCGTTCGCCGATTTTTTCAGCTCGCCCTTGATCTCATCGTGAAAGGTGGCATCTTCGTTCGGCATTCTGAATGTTATACATTCGCCTTTGCCGCCTTTGTTCTCTTTATATGCCAGTCCCCGGGAGAGAAGGTCTTCGGCTGCTACAATATGGGCATCCATGCGCGTTGACTGATACAGTGGATCTTCATCAAAATCAAGATCCAGCCATTCCATGGCATCCAATACGGTTTCGCAGGCTTCCGCTGTCGAGCGTTCCCGGTCGGTGTCCTCCATGCGCAACAGAAATTGACCGCCGTTATGACGTGCAAACAGCCAGTTGTAGATGGCTACCCGCATATTCCCGATATGCACATGTCCCGTTGGGCTGGGGGCAAAGCGTGTTCTGATTTTCATAGGTAAAATCCTTTTCTTGTTTTAAGCACAAAGCAACACATAGCTAACCTGAAACACTCGAAATTTCAACAATAATCGCATTGTTTAACCTGGGTTCGGCAGTTGATGTGAATGTATATGCGCTGGATTCAGCTGCCAAATTCATGTTTAAGCATCTGCAGTGCCACTTCGATTACCGTCGCCGGTTTAATAGATTGCATAACGTTGAGGTTCTGTGAGGTTGGCTTGCGGAAGTCGCTGTGACTGTAGCTGTTGCCGGATGCACGCAAGACGCGGTGAATCTCTCCGTTGGGTCCGGTGCGTATCGGGTTGGTGAGTCCATACAGACCGAGTACCGGGGTTTGAAGCGTGGCGGCGATGTGGACCGGACCGGAATCGACGGATATCAGCAGGTCCATATCGGAGAGGAGTCCTGCGAGTTGTGGAATGTCAGTTTTGCCAGCCGTATTGACGATCCCGCCACTGAACCCGTCAGATATCTGCTCGCATACAGGTCTGTCCTCCTTCGCGCCGACCAGGAAGATGGTTGCATGGCACTCTTTTTGCAGGGCGAGACCCGTTTTGATGAAATATTCAGGCGACCAGTTTTTTGTCTTCCAGCGCGATGCCGGCGCGAAAGCCACGGAAGGGCGGGGTAGGTGGATTGGATATTTCGGGAACGCAACCGGCGGCGGAGATCTGTCGATATCGAGACCGAGATAGCGGACAACATCCAGACACTCTTCGACGGCGTGGCGGTTTTTATCTTTCACGCCAGCGAGTTCGCGATAGAACAGATGGGCGAACTCGCGGCAGAACGAAGGACCAATTCGGCGCGTACGTTTTGCGGTCATTGCAACAAACGCGCTTTTAAGCAGACCCTGCATATCAATGACAATATCGTATGTGTGCAGGCGTATATCACAGCGTAATTTCTTATATCCGGCAACGATGTTCCTTCGCGGGAATTCGATAACCCTGTCAACGTCCGTAAAACACTCAACGGTTTTGCGGTACTGACTGTTGACAACCCAGTCGATTGTGGCGTTCAATCCGGTTTTCAAGCTGTGGACTGCGGGAAGGGCATGGAACAGGTCTCCCAGAGAACTCATCTTAATGATAAGTATTCGTGGACTGGATTTGGCTCCAATCGCTAACGGTTTCACCGACAACCCTTCAAAAAACACGTTCGTTCTCTCTATTTTCCGTTTCGCCGCGTGCGAAAGATGGTAGAGGCTGTGGGGCTCGAACCCACGACCCGCTGATTAAGAGTCAGCTGCTCTGCCAACTGAGCTAAGCCTCCGCAAACAAAAGGAACGTCTATCAAAACCCGCCACTTGGCGCAATAGTAAATTTCGGGTATTTTTTTTAAACAGTACCCGCATTCGCTTTTTTCTGTCGCTGACGTGATTGCCTGTCGCTCTATTTCAGCATATTCGACATATCGACGATGGGTTGCTCCATATTAGTTTTTATTTTCTTAATCGACTTTCCGTTGAAGTCAAACTTGGAGAGATCGACCATGCGGAGTGTCTGGTCGTCATGGGTATTGTAGAAATAACGAAGATTCTTTGAATCCCTCGCAACGGTTAGCATTGTGTAGTCAGATAATATATTCCCGTTATGCACCTCACGCGCCACGCCAACCGGAATGTCAAAATTGTTGAGGATATGAAATATCTGTGGGATTCCTTTATCCGCATTTTTTCCGGTATAGCCGTGGCACTGAAAACAGCAGCCCGTATAAAGCGGGAAGGCGGGGTGAAATCACTCGGTAAGCCATGCATGCCCGACCCTTGCCCTAACGGCTTGAAGGTTTCCCCGAAAATAGAAACAGGAGGTACATTATTTGGATTCAGTGCGACGTAGTTGCGCAAATTTGTCATATGCCAATCAAATGTCGGCGAGTTAGCCATGGCTCCCGTCGGGTTGTTATACAGCACCAATTTCCCATTCAGGGGTTCGACAACCAGGCTTTTCCCTCTTTTGTCGTAGACAATAAAATGAAACGGTTGAACCTCAGGCGGAAAGCCGGGGGTCAAAACCTGCGATATGGTCACTTCGTCGTTTTCAATGGCGGCACGTACTTCGTCAACCGTAGCGAATTGTGAGACGATCCACTGAGTAATATCTGATGAAGACATCGAGATAGCTTGATTTTCGGATGTCGTGACAGAATATTTTGCAAAGCCGGGGAAGTAAAAACTGCCTGCAGACAGACCCTTTTCGTTGATTCCGTCCAGAATAACTTCGTTGTCTGCGATTATAGTGCCAACGGAAGCATATTTTGTTTTCCACTTTTTCCCGTCCCCCAGCGTTGTATGTCCGACAAACTCATAGTTTCTCGGCACAACAATGATGTCGATATCAAAAGAAATTCCAAATTCCAGGGTGCGCCCACTCACGAACGTTCCGTCTTCGGTCTGTAGTTGAATTCCCGTGCAGGCCTTTACGTTTGGTTGAATCATGAATAATAAGAGCAAGGCGGCACTCGGTGTTAGGTATTTAAAATTAACGTAACTCTTTTTCATAACTCCCCCCTCAATCGTTGTATTTATTGCCGAGTCTCCACTCACAACAACGTGATTGGAATGTCTCGAACCTGCTCACACAAGAGTGTACGCCATATCGTGTTTAATATCAATTTCGATTGCAACTTTTCCCGGTCTTAAGAAGTGCGATTTAAATACAGCAGTTATTCAGGAGGCGTTCCATTTCCTGATACCCGGCAGTATTACTGCCCAGAGAAATAAATCCTATGTTGACCACGAATTACCGGAACTGCTTGAGCGTTGGTTAAACAGTTTGTGGGTACGGAATGGGCGGCAATTGAAGCCGTGACAGGATTTTGTTTTACGGCTGGTAGCTTTTCATTGTCTCTTTTATAACGGGGAGGTAGCGTTCGTAGAGTTCGCGTGGGGCACTGAAGATTAGATGATGGGCGGTGCGGTTTTCCAGAAAATCGATGATGAAAAGCTTCTTCTCCATGAGTTCGCAGGTGCGGAAGATTGCGGGATGGCCGCAAAAATCGATCTTTTCGATATGTGTGTGCAGTCCAATATTTATCTCTATTTTCTCTATTTCACGAAGCAGTTTAGCGAAATCATCGTAGTTCACGGAGGTTGCGGATATGCTTAAATCCAGACCTTGCGGTCCCCTGAATGTGACATCGAAGTATCCGTTGTTTCCGTTTTTGTCGATGGACCAGCCGGCGGGGGGCACGATTGAGGTTCCTTTTTGCTCTATCTCGTAGCGGGGAGCGGTCAGTCCGAGAGTGAGTCTTTGCAAATCCGCAACAATTCGCGCTTCGTTCTCCCTCCCGCCGCCTTGCTTAATCTTTTTGCGAAGCATCTGTGCGTCGAGAATGATTCCGATAACAAGCATCACTCCCAAAATGGGCAAAGCGATCCTGAACACACTGTCCATCCAGTACGGTTTCTGCTTGCGCTGTTTTCTCTTGTATGAGGCATTGGGTACTTTTATCGATTTCATGGAGCTGATGTTATCTGATTCTTTTGGGGAAAGAAAGATTTTTTTCGCTCGCTGTAACGTCAGGCAATTTTTCCGGGTGAATGGATAATTGCCGCGAATCCTTTCCTCTTGCAATTTGGGCGAATTTGTGTACTGTGCGCAGTTTGTTTTAGTTTTGTAATTTTAAATAGGTAGTGACAATGGCAGAAGATCAGATTGCGGATTTGGACGGGTTGATGGCGGACAAGAAGAATCTCTATAAAGAGGAGGTTTTCACCGACCTCAAGACGGCATCGATCAGAAGAATAACACCGGTTAAAGAAGATGGGACAGAAGACGAAAGTCGCAAGCCGATATACAGTGCGCATACGCAGATATTGACGCAGGCGGGTGCTTTGCCGATATCCGCAGAAGTTGATGCGGAGTGCCTGGGAGAGGCGTTTGATAAATTCCCGCAGGCAATTAAAGACGAAGTGGAGCGTATAAGGGACGAGGCTCAGAAACAGCAGATAGCCAATGCTGGCAAGGGGTTTAATATGGGTAATCTGTCCGGTGGAATTATTACGTGATATCGACAAGAGTGTCTGGCTGTTGGCGGAATGGAGAGCGGGTTTTTGATTTATGGAACCGAAGAGAATAGAACGAAAAGAGCATAGTGTCAGCAGGGACAATTTCAGTGCTCCGGCACGCAAGGTGTTGGAGCGACTGAATTCTCACGGTTATCTGGGCTATCTTGCCGGAGGGGCGGTGCGGGACATTCTTCTAAACCGTGAGCCGAAAGATTTTGACGTTGCCACCGATGCGCGTCCGAATCAGATTCGCAAAGTTTTCCGCAACAGTCGCATGATAGGGCGGCGGTTTCGGTTGGCGCATATATATTTCCACGACGAGATTATTGAATGCTCAACTTTCCGGCGGCAGGTGGATCCCAGGAAAGAAAAGCCGTATCATGGAAAAGCGTTCAAAGAGAAAGAGGGAATGGTGGTGCGTGACAATGTTTATGGAACGCCGGAAGAAGATGCATTGCGACGTGACTTTACAGTGAACGCCCTCTTTTATGACATCAGTGATTTCAGTGTGATCGATTATGTCGACGGTATGCGCGACTTGGATGCACGCATAATCCGTTGCATCGGTGACCCCCCGGTGCGTTATACCGAGGATCCTGTACGAATGATTCGTGCATTGCGGTTTGCGTCGAAACTGAATTTTACTATAGAGGAAGCGACCTATGAGGGTATAAAAGAGAAGCGGAAAATGATGCTTCACGCTGCGCCCGCCCGCATTTATGAGGAGATACAGAAGCTCTTTTTCTGCGGGAACGCGGTTAAACTCTTTGATTACCTTGAGAATACGGGGTTGCTTGAGGTTGTCTTTCCTGAGTTTTCGAGATTTATTGAAGATAATGCGAACGAGCATGATTGGACTGTGCGCATTATGCGTCAGTTCGACAAGTGGACAAATGCCGGTGCTCACATTGCGCCGCCCGTGCTTTTCGCGCTGATGTTCGGTCCATATTATGAATCATTGGCCGCCAAGATCGGGGGAGGCGATATTCGTCAGAAGATGAGGGATGTTGCCGCCATGCATCTGGGCGGTATGCGTGAGCGTATTGTGGTGCCAAAAACGGTTAAAGAGAGCGTCGGCTATATTATGGCAGATCAGTCAAAACTGACGGGTTCGCGCAAGAACAGGCGAAAACTGCCGCGCCAGAGGGGATTTGGCGAGGCTTTTCTGTATTTTAAATTGCGCTCACGTCACACGGGTGAGCATGGAGAAGATGTTGAATACTGGGAGCAGTGTCTTCAAAAATAAGAGAACTCGATGTGCGTTATTCCCCTGCGGTAGTGGGAACATCGGGTTTCCCGTAAATATAAAAATATTCCAAGAGGAGAACAGAGATGGGCAAGAAGAAAACGAAAACGTTTAAGACAGAGGTGAAAAAACTGTTGGATCTGGTGGTGCATTCGCTCTACACAAAAAAAGAAATTTTTTTGAGGGAGCTTATATCCAATGCGTCGGATGCCATTGACCGCGCGAAGTTTGAGTCGTTGACAAATAAAGATATTCAGATAGTGGACGATGACTGTAAGATAAAAATTACTCCAGATGCAGACGCTGGAACGCTGACAATATCCGATAACGGAATAGGCATGACAGCGGAGGAGGTGGAGAAGAATATCGGCACCATTGCCAACTCGGGAACTTCGGAGTTTCTGAAAGAGCTACAGGTCGGCACGGAGACTGCGAATGCGGAATTCATCGGGCAGTTCGGGGTGGGGTTCTACTCTTCTTTCATGGTTGCCGACGAGGTAACGGTAATCACCAAACGTGCGGGAAAAAATCAGATCGCAGTGAAGTGGAGGTCGAAGGGGGAGGGCAATTACAGCATTGAAGAGTCCGAAAAGGAGTCTGCTGGAACCGATGTCATTCTGCATCTGCGAGAAGGGATGGAACACTATCTGGATGAGTGGGAGATCAGGCGGATAGTGAAAGAGTATTCTGATTATATCTCTTGCCCGATAGCGATGGATATCACCCGCAGGGAGAAGGCGGAGAATGAGGGGGATCCAGATGTTGAAACGGTGGAGGAGGAGATACTCAACTCCATGAAATCGATCTGGAAACAGTCGAAAGAGGACATTAATGATGATGAGTATAGAGAGTTTTACAAGCATATCAGCCATGACTACGCCGAGCCGCTTGAGGTTATTCATTTCAATGCAGAGGGTGTAACCGAGTTCAATGCCCTGCTCTATATTCCGGGTCAGGCACCGTTCGATCTCTTTATGCGTGAGGGTCACAAGGGAATTCATCTCTACGTCAAAAACGTTTTCATAATGGATGACTGCAAAGAGTTGCTTCCCGAATATCTACGGTTTATCAAGGGCGTTGTGGATTCCAGCGATCTGCCACTCAACGTGTCGCGTGAGACGCTGCAGGACGAAGCGGTGATACAGCGTATCCATAAGAGCTTGGTTGGTAGAATATTGAAAACACTGAAATCGATGCAGGAGAGTCGTATTGAGGAGTATCGCAAGTTCTACACTCAGTTCGGTGCCGTCCTCAAAGAGGGGATGCATACCGATTATGCTAATCGTGACAAAATAAAAGAGCTGATGATGTTTTCATCCACCGGGAGTGAAACAGGTGAGTCGACAACGTTGCGTGATTACGCAGACCGTATGGCAGAGACACAGAAGGAGATATACTACATAAGTGGCGATGATCGTGACACACTGCTACATTCACCTCATCTGGAGGCGTTCAAAAAGAGAGGATATGAAGTTCTCTTTTTCACAGACCCGGTCGATGAGTGGGTCGTTAACGCGCTTAACGAATACGATGGGAAGCCACTCAAGGCCGTCGATCGTGGAGATATTGATCTGGAGGATGAAGAAGGGAAGGATGAACGCGAAGAGGAGAAGAAGTCGGTATCCAGGGAGTATGGTAAACTTATCAAGTTCATCCAGAAACGTCTTGATGCTGATCTGAAAGAGGTTCGCATATCCGGGCGTTTGACGGATTCCCCCTGTTGCCTTGTGGCTGATGAGCATGCCATGAACGCGCATATGGAACGTGTGATGCGGGCGATGAACCAAGAGGTTCCCAAATCAAAACGCATTCTTGAGATCAATCCCGATCATAAACTTATTCGAGAGATGAATAAAATTGCGGACAGCGGAGGGAAAAAGGAGAAGCTCGAAGATTACACGGATCTGCTCTACTATCAGGCACTGCTGACCGAAGGCTCCGCCCCCAAAGATCCTGCTCGCTTCGCAAAACTCCTCAGTGAGCTGATGATTGATAATGGGTAGAACCGCGTCACCGAGGACGGCAAGCGCAGATGTGTAGAAATCGTGAGTTTACCGGGTGGACTTTATGAATGGTTCCGGCTACTCGCCGAGAATTTCAATCTCGTAGAGTGAGTAGCCCCACTGGGTGGCAGGATTCTCCATATTTACGCGGATGAAACGCGCATTGGCTGGAGGAATCTTTACCGTTGCGAGACCGGGTTTACCTCTGGTGGTGCTGATGGCGCGAAAGTTTTTACCGTCGGCAGATATTTCCACCGAGTAGTTTTTTGGGTATGCGGACTCCCAGTACAACCTTATTTCGTTGATGGTGCGCGGTTTACCAAGGTCGAGAATGACACTGGCAGGTGTTTTCGTCTTGCCGCTGGACCAGCGGCTGGAGCGGGCGTAAGTGTTGCCGTCGAGCATCTTCTCTGGCGTAAGATTATGAGCGGTGTCTGACTGCGAGACCTTAACTCTGGCATTCCGCGCGATATTCACGGAAAGTTTGAGTTTGACCAGCTTGTCGATGGCATTCTTGTCCAGCGCACGGTTGTATATCTTGAGAAATTTGATCTCGCCGACGAATCCTTTCCCGCGTCCTGGATATGTCCCGACAGTCTCCAGAGGACAGATGAATTGCGAGCGTCTTCCTGTGAATTCGGCAATCTGTTTGCCATCCAGATATATCTTCGTAGCACGCCGCATGCCGACGCAGGTTAGTGTTGAAAATCTACCGTTGGGAAGCTGAACTGACGATGCCGCACGGGAGGACTGGCTTGAGGAACAGCGTAGTGGCTTAGATGTATATTTATTCAATCGCTCCAGTCCCAGTCCGCTGTGATTGGTTTTGGTGACAACTTTGGTTTTTCTGTTGCGGCTACTGGTGGTGAATCGAAAATCGGCCTGTAACTCCGCAATACGGCTGGAGAGGATTGTTGCGGGGGCGATCTGTTCCACACCGTCAGCGGGTTTGATCTGCATGGAAATTGTCCATGGAAATTCAAGGTTCTTGTGCTCGTCGCCAGTGTCGCATAGATATTTCATAAGCGGTATCGATTCGTCTGGTGTTGTGAGCGTGTAGACGGTGTCGCCACTGTCGAAGATGATTCCTTTTTCGCGATCAATAGCGTTCACTTCTCGCTGGAGCAGGCGCACATCGGGAATATTTTTCAGTTTGGCGGCGCGGACTGTGAATTCGTCGTAGTTTGCAGAGGCCTTGGTTCCCCACATTTTCTCGCTCATAACAAACAGTGTTGGCATGGCGAGATCAGCGATTTCGTACATTGTGTAACCGCTGGGCCCCATATCGTTCCAGATGTGGAGTTTAGCTCCGAGCAGATTGGGGTCATCAGGGGATGGATCTTTCTTTTTATTCCCGGTGAAGACTGCCGGTGTCCACTTGTTGTAGAGAGCGACATTGTTCACCCCATAATAGCCGGCACCGGGAACGATATAGGTACGTCCGTGGTTGGAGTTTATGTATTTGTAGCCGGCATTGGATTTGCTGACTGCGTCTGATGAGACCCACATGTCTATAACAATGTTGGTATCGGGTTGCGTGACACCGGGCATATGCTCCCAGCCGCTCCAGATGCGAACGGTCTTGCCGTGTTTATCCCGAATATAGCGATTCATAATGTTGATGTATTTGCGGAAACTCTCGCCAAGAATGGCCCACTCCTCTTTATTTGCCGCGCCGCGCCGGTATTCATCGGTGCCGATATGAACATCGCTGGATTTGAATAGAGGGATGAATTCATCGAAGATAGATTTCATCAGCTTGATAGTCTCCGGGTTGGTGACATCCAGATATGAATCGCCGAGTTTTGGATGGCGTAGCTCAGGGCGGAGATGTGTGAAACAGAAAGCGTGACCGGGCGCATCGATTTCGGGTGTGATCACTACGCCACGAAGAATGGCAAAATCCTGTAGTTCGCGAATCTGTTTTTTCGTGTAGTATCCGTCCTTGCTGGTTAATTCCGGCATAGTTTCGCATTCAATGCGGAATCCGGGATAAAGCTCCTTACCGAAAGAGTTGTCAGAGATGTGCAGGTGCAGCTCATTCATCTTCAGGAATCCCAGGACGCGGATATAGTCCTTGAGCGTTTCATAGGGAAAGAACTTTCGTCCAACATCGATCATCAGCGCCCGTTTGCGATAGGCTGGCGCATCTGTTATTGTGCCGCACGGCAGTTTGGGGGACTGTATCGCCATCTGTAGAAGTGACTGAGTGGCGTAGAATATACCCGTGGCTGTTGGAGCGGTGACGGCAATGCGTTCGGGCTCAATGACGAGAGTGTATTGTTCATGATTAAACTCTCCATCGATCGGGGTGATTGCGAAAGAGATGTTTTTCCTGTTTTTTGGAGGGTTCCGCCGCGAGGGGGAAGATATCTCCGTTTTTGTGATATTCGCTGTCAGTAGATCCTGTCGAAATATATTAAGGATGGGCTTGAGGGTGCTAAGCTGAGTATGTGGCACAGTCAGCACGGCGGAACTGATGTCGAAATACCCGGGTCTGCCGCTCCATTGTTCGGGGGAGGGGATAATGTTCGGAAGCGGATTTGAGGTAGTGTCAGGCTGTGTTTCAGCGGTTGCACAGAGTAACGGAGTCAGTGAGACGGCGATTATTAAGAGAATCGATATAGGTGTGTCCATACGGTTTTCCTTTTCTTGCAAAATAACGTTGTATATACCGTCGCAATGTACAGTTTTTAGCCCGTCGCCGCAATGAAAAAGCAAGCGGTGTTTGGGTCGCGTTTGGGGACATGCGTTTGGGGACAGGTGAAATTCCGCGCATTTGCTTTGCCGGGGACTGCTATTTGCTCTATCTTATCCATTTGTGGTCTCCATTGCTTCTTTGTTGGGGAATGTCTATTCTACACGAATGGGCATTGGGAGTCACTTTTGGGTTTTAACAATTTTTGGAACGCTTCTGAATATTGCCGTACCGGTCGACAACAAAATTGTGCATGAGCAAGAAAAGGAGGGATTATGTCAGTTAGCGCCTGAACTAACAGCCGTATCGGGGTAGACAATACAGTTGTTCAGCGTGCCGTTGTAGCTCCCGTCGCTGTACTCGGTCGAATTGCTCTTTAAAAATACAACACTCTTACATGCACTATTCATGAAGAATCCGTTGCGAAGTTTATGAATAGATCAGGCGAAAATTTTCTTTGTTTTTTCAGTGAGCTTTCCATTGCGAAAACGTTATCAAGACGTATTTTATATTCGTCTCTTCCCATAATGCGGGAAGAGTGTTGATAGGGGAGTTCGGGGGGTACGGGGCGGTAAAATTTCGGATAGTCTCTGTGGACAATTGCTTCAATCTTGTTTACACTGATTCGCAATAATGAAAATGGTGACATTCAAAATAGATAGTGAGCAGCGAAGTTTTTCTATCGAACCAGATGAGAGACGGCTGAATTTGTTGCGTCGTTCTGGTTTTCGGGGTGCAAAGCACGGTTGCTACGAGGGGATTTGTGGCGCGTGTGCAATGATTCTGGACGGTCAGGCGGTTTGCTCCTGCATCCTTTATCTGTTTCAAAAGGTGCTGGCGGAGGCGGGGGTGTTGCAGTGTGGCTTCTATGTTCCCGACATGGGTTTGTCGGTCAAGGCGATGCTGGGTGAGCAGCTCCGCGATGACGATATTCGGGAGTGCATGGACGGAAATCTGTGTTGTTGTACGGGTTATGAGAAGATATACGGGCACTTCGGAAGGTTGTTGTCATAGAGGGGATGGATGTGGAATGAAAGCATGCGATTTCAAGGTGGTCAGCAAGTCGGTTGAAAAGATAGATGCCCTTTCTTTGGCACTGGGAAAAGATTCGTTTGTGGCCGACTTCAAGCCCGGCGATGCGCTCTATGTCAAGATGCTTTGGAGTCCGCACGCCCATGCGCGTATCAAATCGATTGATACAGCCGGGGCGGAGAGCATGCCGGGGGTGAAGGCGGTTTTGCATCACGGCAATGTGCCACGTGTTCCGCACTGCACGGCGGGGCAGGGCTTTCCCGAGCCGTCGCCCTATGACACCTGTATGTTTGACAACAAGGTGCGCTACGTTGGCGACCGGGTTGCAGCTGTCGCCGCCGAGACGCTTCAGCAGGCCGAGCGGGCGTTAGAGAAGATAAAGGTGGAGTATGAACTGCTCGATCCGGTTTTTTCGGCAGCGGAGGCACTGAGTGATGGTGCTCCGGTTATTCACGATGAGCCGGATGCGACAATACCGATTCCCGTGCAGTATGAACCTAGACGCAATCTTGTTGCGAGGGTGGGGATGGAGGCGGGTGATTTTGAAGAAGGATTCAGTGCCTCGGAGTTTAAATTCGATCACGTTTATCGCACCGCGCACGCTCAGCACACATCACTTGAAACCTATGTGACTCTGGCACATATTGATTCACGTGGGCGTATCGTGATTCTCACCAGCACGCAGGTTCCGTTCCATGTCCGCCGCATTGTGGCGCAGACACTTCAGGTGCCGGTGAAAAATATCCGTGTTATTAAGCCACGTATTGGCGGCGGTTTCGGCGGCAAGCAGGAGATGTTGCTGGAGGATGTCGCCGCAATGTTTGCACAGCGCACGGGGCGACCGTGTTTCTGGGAGTTCACGCGTGCGGAGAATTTTCGCACCGGGAGAACGCGGCATCCGATAGATTTCCGTATTCGAACTGGCGTAAACAGGGATGGAACCATCACCGCGATTGGGATGGATGCGTTGTCGAACACCGGCGCGTACGGAGGGCACGGGTTGACGGTTATGAGCTGTTGTGGAGGAAAAGTGTTGCCGCTCTACCATTGCGAGAACATTCATTTCGAAGGGAAGGTTGCCTACACCAACCTGCCGGTTTGCGGTGCGTATCGCGGGTTTGGTGCCACCCAGGCGTTTTTTGCCATGGAGGTGCAGATAGACGAGATGGCAGTTGCTGTGGGTATGGATCCTCTGAAGTTTAGGGGTATGAACCATATTCGTTCCGGCGATGGTTCTCCTGTGTTTCAGGCACTCGGCGAGGGGCGTGAGGGAGTTGAGCAGAAGATTGGGAGTTGTGCGCTTGGCGAGTGTATCCGGCTGGGCGCGGCGGAGATCGGGTGGGATCGGCGTGCCGATTACAGGGGAAAGGAAGGACGTTTCCGTCGCGGTATGGGGATGGCTTGCCTGATGCAGGGTTCCAGTGTGCCTGAGATTGATATGGGCGCGGCATCGATCAAGATGAACGACGATGGTTCGTTCAATTTGCTGATGGGTGCCACCGATCTGGGAACTGGTAGCGACACTGTGCTTGCACAGATTGCAGCGGAGGCACTGGAGACAGATATTGGAAACATAATCGTAACATCGTCGGACACCGACATAACCCCCTTTGATGTTGGGGCTTATGCTTCCAGCACGACCTATCTGAGTGGGGAGGCTGTGCGCAAGGCGGCGGTGAAGGTGAAGAGCCAGATTATTGCAGTGGCTACCGAGATGCTTGAGAGCGAAGCGGGGAGTCTGGATGTGTTTGATTCAGGAGTAGAGATTTCGGGCGGAGCGCGGCGAGTGACATATTCCGAAGTGGCGCGGCGTTCGCTTTATGAGAAGAATCAGTTTCAGATTATGGCGGTTGCCTC
>CAYTQP010000028.1:0-25599 GCA_964440175.1 uncultured Verrucomicrobiota bacterium | reverse complement strand
CTAAGATGACGATTTTCATTGTTCCAACGTTCGGATAATCGTCTAAAAAAATTGTCCAAGCATGGGACAAATGTGTGTGAACTTTGTCTGGGGACAGGTGAAATAAAACGCCTGAACGTACATGGATTTATTGAGTTGCGAATGAACGGGCACGTGATTTATTAATTGATAAAGACCGTTCACAACGGAATCAGGATTGACGGGTGTCAAGATTGGTGTGGACTGTACAAATGGAGATGCTCTTATGGTCACCTGCGTTTGTGCGGATATGGTGAATAAAAGTATTAACTCGTTTTGACGTAGTAATAAAATCACTGAAATCGGAAAGAAGAAGCTGGTGGCGGGGACTAAAATCCGCAGTGATGGATACTGTTAAAATTTTGGATTCTAATCCTCCAGTGCGCCCGGATTTTTTGGGACGATACTCTTTTTGGGGGCTTCCGAACCGAGCAGTATAGCAATCCATTCTGTCTGTGGCTGGCTCTGAAGGGCCACTTTGATCATCATTGTGAGCGGGACAGACAGCAACATGCCGACAGGTCCGAGTACCCATCCCCAGAAGAGAAGCGAGACAAATATAACCAGCGTTGAGAGTCCCAGCCCCTGACCCATGATGCGGGGTTCGATGATATTGCCGATCAGCATATTTATAACCAGATATCCTCCTGCCACAAAAAGCGCATGGATGGGGCTTAGTTGAATCAGAGCTAGGAGAATGGGGGGAATGGCAGCAATGAGTGAGCCGATGTTGGGCACGAAATTCAGTAAAAATGCGAAGACCCCCCAGAGCAGGGCGTAATCCACGCCGATTACCAGCAACATCACGGTTACAATAATGCCGGTAGCAAGTGAGATCATCGATTTCAAGGCTATGTAGCGATTAATATCGTTGGTGAATCCGCTTAGTGTTGACATTATTTCCGAATTGATCGCCTCTATCTTTTTTGGGAGTATGTTTGCTTCCAGCAACATGAAAGCCACCAGAAGTATCACGATCAGTCCGTTAGAGATGAGTCCGCTCAGTCCCATGAGGACGGCACTGATTTGACCGATCACCGCTGAAGGTTTTAATATTTGTCCCAGCTCTTCTTGAGTGACATCTATATTGTGATTTTGCAACCATGTTCCGAGATTGGCAGCGACTCCCCGCAGACCCGCTTCATATTGTGACACCTGTGAAGAGAAGCTGCTGATGGAGTTTCCAATCAGCACGCCCAGTGCGCTCAATGCGGTGATCATTCCACCAATCACGAGAATCAGAGCGACAGCACTGTTCATCCCCTTGTTTTTCAGCCATGCCAGCAATGGAGCGCAGAGCAATGCGATAAACGCGGCCAGCAGAAAAGGGATCATAATACCGCGTGCTGCCATCAATCCCGCTATAACTATAACGAGAGCTGCCATAGTACGAAGGCTCGAAGATATTTTTGATGCTTCCATAATTTCACCGTATTTCCCCACTGTGTAATCAATGCTTTATTTTTATTCAAATTGTCAGCCTGGAGCCGGTTCGCTTTCGACCGGCTCCATCTCTTCCAGAGATTGATAAGCGGTGCGAACCTTGTTTTTGAAACTTGGCAGGCTGTATTTGGATGCGACGCGCTTGCGGGCCTCTTTCCCCAGATTTGAAATAAGTAGTGGTTCCCGCAAGGCTCGCAGTAGCCCGGTTGCCAAGTCGTCAATTTGTGGCAGAACCAGAATGGCGCATGTATCGTCCAGCACCTGGGTGTGGGTTGGAAGATTTGTAGCGACGATCGGTTTTCCGCTTTGCATATATGTGTAAAGCTTGAGGGCAGTGTTGACACCTTTGATGCGCGGAGAGACCAGAACACTTGCGAGTGTCATGAATGCCGGCATCTCCTCAATCGGGCGTTTGCCAGTGAAGATGCAGGTGTTGGATATGTCGAGATTGGCGGTCAGCCTGCGGAGTTTTTCGATCTGTTTTTCCTCGCCTCCAACGATGATGAAGCGTGCGGACGGTTCGACTTTTAGGGTTTGTGCAGCTGCACGCACCAGCATATCGATACCCTGATAATTTTCCAGATTTCCTGTATAAACCACGCAGAGTGCTTCGCCGAGGTTTAGTTCTTCCCTCAGTTTGTGTGATTTTTCATGGTTTTCCTGA
Organism: uncultured Verrucomicrobiota bacterium; assembly: GCA_964440175.1. Taxonomy (GTDB): domain Bacteria; phylum Verrucomicrobiota; class Kiritimatiellia; order CAYTQP01; family CAYTQP01; genus CAYTQP01. The sequence goes on along the minus strand of CAYTQP010000028.1, from coordinate 23,474 downwards.
AAGCTGGATTGTATAGGTGCGTCCTCGATCTGAACCACCCTTGTCCCCGGCGCATTCTTTTTCACCGTCTCTGTCAGAGAGTCGCAAACGGTCAGGACGAAATCTGAATTTCTCATTGCCGAGGACTCTAGGCGTTCCGCCAGATTCAAAATGGGGCGCGATGAGGTGAATCCAGTGTAGCGTAGTTGTTCGCTAATCATGGAGTCCATGTCATAGATGAACTTTGTGCGAAAAATCTTTTTCAGCCAGACAGCAAAAAAGGCGGACTCCTCCACAGCGTGAATAACATCGTAGTGATTGCGGCAACAGAGGGAGAAAGCCTTGAGTAGCATCAGCGTGTCCAGTGGCACTTTTGCGAGAGATGGTCCCACCTTTACGTCGCGAATACCGGGGAAGCGTGCAGTGCGGATTATTTTCACGTTTTTGATATCGAGGTTGCCACCGTACGGGTAGCACAGCAGATCGACTTGATGTCCAGCCTCACCGAGAGCTGTCACCATATTGCGCACATTGATTGGTGTGCCGCGAATTCTAAAAAATGGTTGTGGCGCGCAAAAAAGAATTTTCATAAAAACCGTGATTGTTTCAATTTGCGGATTACTATGCTGTAAAAAAAAGACGATAACAAGCAATTTTTATGTGGCATAATATGGAGGGAAGTGATAAAAGTTTTGACATTGAACGGAATTTAGGTATTATTCGGATTCATTTTTTAATGAAATGTATGGAGATATGATATGGATAAATTGTTGAGGCCATTGGTGATAGTCACCCTTTTGCTTAGTATTGCTGGTTTGGTGCTGGGCATTATGCTCTTTGGTAATCGTGAACTTTTAAAGGGGCGCACGCAGAAACATGCGGAGGCCGCTATGGCGTTGGCGCAAAAACTTACGAAAGGTCAGGATCCCTACATTGAGCAGATAGACACTAAGCTGAATCAAGAAGAGCTGTTTGACTATGAGAAGATGGACGTGCAACTGGAGACGCTTTCAAAGATTGCCGGTACACGTCTTGATGCTTTGTATGAGACTGCGCAGGATTTAAAGAACACGCGCGACGAATTATCCAGAACACTTGACGATTTGGCTCGCACGAAGCAGGAACTCAGCGCGGCGAGAATTGAGATTGACAGGCTCGAAGGTGAGCTTGCCACTACGGAACAGCAACTTGCGCAGGCAAACGGACGTATTGATACCCTCGAACTTGAGCAGGCATCTTTGAAGGAAGAGATAACAGGACTCAACGAGAAAGTTGCCAACCTCGAAATAGAGAAAGAGGATCTGGTGGCGAAGAACGATGAGCTGGAATCAAAAATTATAGATCTCACTGGTCGTGGCGGTAGTGGCATGTTGAACACAACCCCAATAGGTCTAAAAGGTGAAGTTGTTCTGGTGAAGAGCGAGTGGAATTTTATTGTTGTTGATCTTGGTAAGGCTAACAAGCTGGCGCCGATGACAAGAATGCTGGTGCATCGCGATGATCATTTAGTTGGTGCGGTTAAATCCACTATGATTGATGAGAATATTGCGGTTTGTGAGATCAACCGCGATTTCGAAAAGATGCCAATTCAAAAGGGCGACACGGTCTTTTATCCGGGGGTGAGTCTGTGAAATTAGATGGTATACTTACGATTGTCGCGACACTTTGTTTGATTGCGTTTGTTGTGTTGCAGGTGCTGGAGTACCTGCACTACACGAGCTGACGTAGAACGCAGGCTAAGTGGTATTGGAGCTGTTATGAGAACGCCGAATTTGCTGTTAAAACTGGCGGTGACCGTCTGCGTTGTCGTGGCGGGGTTGCTTCTTGCTGGATGCAAAACCACTGAACCTGCGTCAGAGATCCCTTGGAGTGTACCTCAGGACTGGGAGTCTTCCCCGATGATGCCTGGAATGAACGGCGGTCGTTAAGCCGACGAATTTTCCATTTAACAGCCCGGGGTCGATGTTCGCCGACCATAGTTGGGTGTTTCAGCGTTTTTGTGATTGTGTGTTTGGTGACGAAATGCTGGTGAAAAGGTTGTTGTTACAGAATAGATGGAAAAATCCGGCGCGTTATCTTTAAAACAGCCATCAATCTCCTGCAGAAAGTCAATGTCATTCCGGTCAGTTTGCCGTTGTGATGCTAACGGAATTCCGTTGTGGGCAGAGATGAACGGGCAATGCGGAGATCAATTTCCTAGCGGTTATTGATTGGCGGAGTTGTCGCAGTATAAGTTGAGTCCGGAAAATCAGAAGCACTGAAACCGTTGTGCAGGTTTATGCGCGGCAAAGTTCTCTCGGAAGCCGTTTGTTCCGACCTCAATCTTCCTTTGAAACAGTGTATTGATATTAAATTCAAATTGGGCGGGAATGCTGGTCATGTGCGTTGCAATCTAAACCCAATGCTTGGTTACGCACTGGAGGAGGGGTGTTCTAATCGAAATTCGGTGTGATATGGTGATAAAAAAAAGACGCTGTCCACAGAATGCGGATCAGCGCCGATTGTCTAACCGAAGCAAGTGTGGTTACTCTTCCTTCGTCTCGTCGTCTTTCTCTTTCATGGCTGCACGCCGGCTGAGGCGAATCTTGCCGTTGCTGTCAACATCCAGGCATTTAACCCACATGGGGTCACCCATTTTGCAGATATCCTCAACGGCGTTAACACGGTAGTCGGCGAGTTCGCTGATGTGAACTAGTCCATCCTTTCCTGGCAGAATTTCGACAAAAGCACCAAAGTCTTTAACGCCAGTCACTTTGCCGTGATAGAGCTTCCCAATCTCGGCCTCAGCCGTGATCATCTCAACCTCTTCCTTAACGCTCTTAAGGTTTGCCGCATTGTTGCTGAAGATGGAGACAGAGCCATCATCCTCAATATCAATCTCAACCGAGTATGTCTCGGTTAGGCGTTTGATGTTCTTGCCACCAGGCCCAATCAGGAAGCCAATTTTATCGACTGGGATTTTGAGGGTTTCAAATCTCGGTGCATATTCCGACAGTTCCGCTCTGGGTTTGGAGATTGTCGCATCCATCTTATCGAGAATTTTCACGCGAGCCTCTTTCGCTTTGGCAAAGGCCTCTTCCATGAGGTCCCATTCCAATCCGCCAACCTTTAGGTCGACCTGGAAGCCGGTGATACCATCGCGGGTTCCCACGACCTTGAAGTCCATGTCGCCGCAGTGGTCTTCCATTCCCAGAATATCCGTTATAAGTTGCGATTTATTCTCATCAGAGAACAAGCCGACGGAGATTCCCGCCACTGGCTTTTTGATCGGTACGCCGGCATCCATAAGAGCCAGGGAACCGACGCAGGCACTGGCCATTGACGATGAACCGTTGGAACCCATCACTTCGGAAACAATTCTGACCGCGTACGGGTAGTCATCCGGCATAACCTGCAGGATACTGCGTTCGGCAAGATTTCCGTGTCCGATTTCGCGGCGACTGGTTGAGCCAAGACGTCCGCATTCGCCGACCGAGTAGGGCGGAAAGTTGTAGTGCAGAAGAAACTTTTTGTCATCCGGTCCGCCGCTGACGGCATCGATGCGTTGGGAATCTCTTCCTGTTCCAAGGGTTACAACGCCGAGTGCTTGAGTCTCGCCGCGGGTGAAAACCGCAGAGCCGTGGGTGCGCGGCAGAATGCCGATTTGGGCATCAATTTCGCGGAGTTCGTGCATACCGCGTCCACCGATACGAGTGCCCTTTTCGAGCACGAGCTTGCGCACGACTTCCACTTCAATGTCATGAGCGGCAGTTTTGAACTCTTTGTTTTCCATATCGGGAAATACTGCGAGCATCTCTTCCTTGAGCGTGTCGCGAATTGCGTTGACCGTATCCTGACGTTCGTGTTTATCGACAATGGTCATGGCATCGCTGAATTTGTCGGCGGCGAGTTCGCGAGCCTTCTGGAGGAATTCGCTTTCGGAACTCTCTTGCGCAGGCATCTCTTTTTCTTTCAGTCCAAGTGCTTTGCGCAACTCAAGCTGAGCGTTGATGAGCTTTACCACAGACTCGTGAGCGAGCTTCATTCCTGCGACAATATCCTCTTCGCTTATCTCTTTTGCGGAACCCTCGATCATTATCGGCAACTTGTGCGTTCCGGTGTAGACGAGGTCCAGGTCGCTCTCCTCAAGCTGGGTATTTGTGGGGTTGATGATGAACTCCCCGGCTACCCGGGCGATGCGTACTGCGCCCAGCGGCCCGAAAAATGGTATCTCGGAAATTGTCAGTGCCGCGCTGGCGGCATTGATGCTGAGAATATCGGGATCGTTCTCGCCGTCTACGCTGAGAACAGTGTTGTTGATCTGAAGTTCGTTCATGAACCCTTCCGGGAACAGTGGGCGGATGGGTCGATCGGTCAGTCGTGCGGTCAGAATCTCTTTTTCCGATGGACGTGCTTCACGTTTGAAAAACCCGCCGGGAAACCGACCAGCCGCGTAAAATTTTTCACGATATTCAACCTGCATGGGGAAGAAGTCTATGCCTTCCCTGGGGCTGCCTGTGGTTACCGCCGAAAACAGAACGGTGTCTCCCAGTTGAATTGTTACAGAGCCGTGAGCCTGTTGCGCCAGGAACCCTGCCTCGAATTTTATGGTGTTATCACCAATGTTGCATTCTATACTTGTTGCATTCTTCATAATACTTCTCTTTCCTTTACTTACTTACTTGCTTACTTTCTTTTTTCTCCATCTCCAGCGTTTTGAGTTTCGCGAGGGAAACTGAATTCGTTCTCCCGTAACAGACCATGTGCATCCCGGCGCATTATCTGCGCCCGCAAATTGAAAACAGTCGCCAAGCGGAGAGAGCGACAAGCGAGTCAACCAGACGCGGCATAAAAAATATGCCGATAAGCCGGGGAAACGCGGGGTGCTACTGGTGGAAATTAGTGGCGCAGATTGAGCTGCTTGAGGATCGTCTGGTAGCGGTCATTATCATTTTTGCTGAGATAATCCAGCAGTTTGCGCCGCTTGTTCACGAGCATAATCAAGCCCCGACGAGAGTGGAGGTCTTTTTTGTGCACCTTCAGATGCTCTGTGAGTTCCAAGATGCGACCAGTCAGCAATGCTATCTGAACATCCGACGAACCGGTGTCACGATCATGTAGTTGAAAATCTTTTTTGATACTCTCTTTTATTGCTTTATCCATTCACTCTTCTCTTTTTCTTGCTTGTTCCAATTAATCTGTTTTACGTGCAAACCTTCTCTTCCCGTTATCAGCGGCGCAATATACGCTTATTTGGAGCCAATTGTAAAGTGCGAATATATTTTTTATTACGTTAGTTTTCCCGCCCCGCGATTTGCAGGATCAGCTCGGTCACTTCTTTGCGCGATAGGGTGTCGGTGTCGACTTGGTGAGGAACACTTGCGTACACACTTTTCCTCTCTTCCAAAATTGAGCGGATGCATTCAGCCTTCTCGCCGTCTTCGAGCAGTGGACGATGTTTCTGTGACTGCACGCGGGTTAGAATTGTTTCGGGACGGGCGTTCAGGCAGATTAGAATGCCGGAGCGGTTGAAGTCGCGAATGTTGTCTGGATTGAGAACCGCTCCGCCACCTGTGCCGATAACCATATTCTGTTTGTTTGCCAGTTCACGAACCAGTTGGCGTTCGATGGCGCGGAAATATTGTTCGCCATCTTCAGCGAAGATTCTAGAGATGCTGCGTTGTTCGCGCTCCTCTATCAGCGCGTCCATGTCAACAAATTCGCGCTGAAGCCGTTTGGCTAGAATTTCGCCGACGGCGGTTTTACCCGTTCCCATAAACCCGGTAAGTACAATGTTTTTTTCATTGTTCATAAGCGTTTATCCGGTTGTAGCTTTGCCTCCCCTGACATTGTCGTAGTAGCGCACTGTCGGGTAGGCCAGGTCTATGTTCTCCTCTTTTTCGAATGCGTCGAGTATGTCTTCCCATATCTGTTCCGTCGATGCACGCCTCTTGCGGGGTTCGCTGAGATAGCGTATGGTCAGGACTACGCCGATGTCCGCGACAGATGTCCAGACGATCGGGGTGAGGTGTCTAAAGAAGATGAGATATTTACGGGCTGCCCGCTTGACCTGTTTCGCGGCGGTATCGCTTTTGACGGCGGTGTGATCCTGCGCGATGGTGGTAAGTATCTTCTTCGCTTTTCTCCAGTCGCTTTCAAATGTGATGGTGACAGGAATTTCGTCCCACACAAAATTGAAGCCCTGGGTGTAGTTGGCGATATGGGTTTTGAAAGTCTCTCCATTGGGGACGTGGATTATCCTGCCAGTGCTCTGGTCGGCATGAACCCAGTTACCGATCTCAATCAGCGAGAAAGAGAACGGGCGAATATCTATCACGTCCCCGGCTGTGCCTGAACCGACCTGGATGCGGTCGCCGACAGTGAAAGGTTTACGTACAGAGATGAAGAGCCAGCCGGCCAGGTTGGTCAGCGGTGCCTGCAGGGCGATAGCTATTCCTGCGGAGAGGAGGCCGAGATATGCCGCGATGCCGGTTGTTTTACCCATCCAGATGTGGACGAGCAACAGGAAGACGATGAAGCCGGTTGTGTATGAGAGTGTTTTGGCGGCGATATATCTGCGTGTGGTGTCTTTGATGCGCACATCAAATATGCGCCGCATTATTGTGCGTATGCCCATGCAGAAAACAATAATAAATACAGTTTGGAATATTTTGTTCTGAAGACCAATACCTATATTCAGATGATCGACAATCAGTGTCTGTATATATTGTATCCACTCCATTTCGCTAAAACCCTTTTGGCAACATCCAGTTCATATAGAGGTTCCAGGCGTTCACCCCCCAGAAGACCCATGCCATGGCGGCAAAGGCGAGATATGGACCATACGGAAGACGGCTTTGCCACTCTCGGTTCCCCATTATAATAAGTGCTATTCCGACTATTGAACCGATGAAAGATGATGCTATGATGGTGAAGATGACTGCACGCCAGCCAAGAAACGCGCCAATTGCACCGAGTAGCTTGACATCGCCCAGTCCCATGGCATCCTTCTTGAATATCATCTTCCCGATCACGGATACAATCCAGAGCGTACCCGCACCGGCGGCGACACCAATGACGGATTGCAGTAATCCCTCCCAGTGTGTGAGTGTCGGGATTATGGCATCGTGTACATGCATGACAGGGAAGATAAAACTCAGAACGAGTCCGAGCGCAATTCCGCCCAGACTGATGCGGTCGGGGATTATGTAGTGTTCAAAATCAATAAAGGTGGCGACGACAAGACCCGCCATCACGATCCAGTAGATCGGGGTGAGCACGTTGAAGTCGTACTTGAACCAGATGCAGACAAAGAGAACGGCTACGAACAGCTCAACCAGCACATAGCGCGGAGAGATTGGCTCCTTGCAATGCCGACAACGCGCCTGAAGCGCAAACCAGCTAACAAGCGGGATGTTGTCGTACCAGCTGATCGCCTTGTTGCAGTTTGGACAGTGTGAGCCGGGGAAGACGATGGATTCGTCGAGCGGTATGCGATATATGCAGACATTTAGAAAGCTTCCAATGCAAGCACCGAAAAAGACAATAAGTGTTGACATAAAGATTTCAATTTCAATCATTTTATATACACAGCCTCCTCAAGGGCAGTACGCATGGCGGTTGTGTCCGGCCTCTGTCCAGTCCATATTTCATAGGCGCGTGCGCCTTGGTACAATAACATTCCCAAACCGTTTGCGACCTGCGCGCCAACCGTCCGCGCAGTCTTTAGAAAAGGGGTCTCGGGATACATATATATAAGATCAAAAACGTATTGTTCGGGAGTGAATGCATGTGGTTTGAGCAGGGATGGATCGCCAGAACTCATCCCCACCGGCGAGGCCTGAACAACTAGTTGTGCTTCACGGCACATTGCGGTTTGCTCTTCAGTGTTCGTCGCAACCGCCACAGAGGTGCTCGCCGCGCAGTTCGCAATCTCGTCACGCAGACGCTCTGCTTTTGAACGATCCACATCACTCAGCGCAATCGACTGTGCGCCATTGACGGCGCAGGTTAGCGCCACCGCTCGACCCGCTCCGCCGCAACCGATAATAAAAACGGAGCAACCATACAGTTTCTTGTCAAAAGCCTCGGATACAGCCCTGATAAATCCGTAGCCGTCGGTGTTATGCCCGATCATGCCGTTTTCGTCAAATTCGACAGTATTGACGGCTCCCATCAAAATCGCGCTCTCATCGAGCCGTTCCAGTCCGCGCCGGGCAATCTCCTTAAGCGGGACGGTGAGGTTGACACCTCTAAAACCCATCATGCCCATCGCGGGAAGCGTCCGCATAACATCCTCCGGGGCGACATCAAACGCCAGATATATTGCGTCTTCGCCAAGCGCACGCAACGACGCATTGTGCATCACCGGCGACAAAGAGTGTCCAATCGGATGACCGAGGACAGCGTATGGTTTTGTCTTGCCGCTAATCTCTATCTGGTCAATCACACTTTCACCTTCTCACTTTGTTATCCTGTTCAGCCCGGCAATAATTGCACGCACAGCAGCCTGATCTATATTGGAATCTGTGCCGACACCGAATATAATCTCTCCACCCTCAAGTTTCAAGGGAACATATGCCATAGCTTGCGCGTCAGCACCGTGACCGATGGCCTGTTCGTGATAGTCGTCAACGGAGAACGATATACCCGTGAGCTTCTGAATTCCGTGGACGAATGCAGAGACAGGTCCGTTGCCGTCGGCGGATATAGTTCTCTCCTTGCCGTCAATCTTCACCTTCAGTTCGCCGTGAATAAACGCAGGATCATTGTCGTCAGGGCGCGGCCAATATCCGCACAGTTCGTAAGGACCTGCGGGGGTTACGAACTTTTGCTCAAAGACGTTACGAACCTCACTTGACGTTATCTCACGCGACACCTCATCACTGTACGCCTGAACGGCTCTGCCGAGTTGTGGTTGCATGCTTTTGGGGATCGATATGCCGTAGTCCTGTTCCAGCACCCAGGCGATGCCGCCCTTGCCGGATTGCGAGTTGATGCGTATGAGTCGCTCGTATTTGCGACCCAGATCGGAGGGGTCGATATGCAGATAGGGAACTTTCCAGCCAACACCGAATATTTCGGGCGCATTAGCGAGCTTGTGCATGCCCTTGTTAATGGCATCCTGGTGCGAGCCGGAAAACGCAGTGAATGAGTACTCGCCGGCGTAAGGTGCACGATAATAAATGGGCATTCCCGTCAAACGTTCGACGGTTGCGGCGATCTCGTCAAGATTCGAAAAGTCCAGCCCTGTCTGGATACCGCGCATGAAAAGATTGTTGACGATAGTCACTAGATCTACGTTGCCAGTGCGTTCGCCGTGACCGAAAAGCGTTCCCTCCACTCGGTCGCCCCCAGCCAGTAGAGCCAGCTCTGTGGCCGCCACCGCCATACCCTGATCGTTGTGGGCGTGGAGCGATATCGCGACGCTCTCCCGCTGTGAAAAACGGTCGCAGAACCATTCGATCATATCGGCGTAATGGTTTGGCGGTCGGCGCTCAACCGTTGCCGGCAGGTTCAGAATTAGCGGTTTTCCGGGTGTTGCCTTGCCCCAGGTTTCGAAGACCGCCTCGCATATATCAAGGCTAAAATGCAGGTCAGAGTCTGTAAACTCTTCGGGCGAGAACTGATAGCGGATGTCGCTATCGGGCATTGAGTCAGCCAGTTCGCGAATCTGTTTTGTGGAATCGACCGCCATTTGAAAAGTCTGCTCCTTTGTCAGATTGAAGACCTGCCTCATGTGGAGTGTGGACGGAGCAAGATAGGAATGGATGATACCCTGTTTGATTCCAGAAAAGGCCTCGAATGTGCGTTCAATCAGATGAGGTCTACATTGAGTCAATCCCATAATAAACACATCATCAGGGATATGCTTATTCTGAATAAGACCGCGTGTGAAATCGAAATCCGCTTTACTGGCTGACGGAAAGGCTACCTCGATCTGTTTAAAGCCGATTTTGCAGAGGAGCTGGAAATACTCCAGTTTCTGATCGGGATCCATTGGGTCCGGTAGAGCCTGGTTGCCGTCTCGCAAATCAACAGAACACCACTGAGGACTGCGACTAAGCGTATTAGTCGGCCACTTGCGGTTGTTCAATTCAATATTTTTCGGCGTCTCATATTTCGGAGCTTCCATCATCATTTCTCCTTCCATAAAAAAACCCCCGCTTAGCGGAGGCGCAATTTGATGCTTTCCTGGGTACAGACAGCAACACCCCCGGCGGAATTATCCACCAAGCAAACCCGGCAAGCCGAGGGTTAAACTGTACAGTTCCGTCTTCATTTGCGCTCTACACTACGCAATAAAAAGGTGTATGTCAAATGATAATCGTCCCGAAATAAAAAGCATTTTCACGCACCCGCAAAAAATTCCAACGTTGCGGATTAACAATAAAAGTGCAAAATTCTGTGACATAGTTTATCCCATGCGATAAACACAAACGAATGATTAACGACAAGGAGTCAAAAATGTCACAAATTACGAACATATTAACAGATGCTAGTGGGGGATAATAGCCCGAATGTTGGGAGAAGGGCAAACATTGACAAAGGTGGCAAAAAAATTAAGAAGATCCATCAGTAGTATATCACATGAGTGTAAAAGAAGATGCCCGGTGATCGCACGTCCAATGAAGCCCTTCTCGCAACCCGTCATGTCCAGACTCGAAAACGAAGTCAATGCAGTTGAGAACCTCATTGCCTCCTTTGAAAAGCCTCCAAAGGTGGTGATTATGGATATGGAGCCAACTCTATATTCACGGAGAACAGCAACTTACATTTTTCAATGTGCATGAAAATGAGTATTGCTTTATGCCATTTCATGTATACGACAGAATAGCTGGCGAGATAATCATTACCGTTTTGCGGAAAGGCAAGACTTTCGCAGCCCCGGAAATCATAAGTATTCTCAAGCGTATCCTGAATGGGGCGAAATGCGTCCGACCAAGTCGTTCGTGAACCGGTCAATACTGTGGGAGGTATATCATGTGTCGGATAAAGCGATCGCCGCCACACATAGCACACTCGTACAAACGCCCCACGCCATTGCTCGTTTCATCGCATCCTCTCCCGCGCCACTCACAACATTTATTGTTGCAAATACTTTTCGGCGTATACCTCGCCCGACAGGCACGAAAAAGGAAAATTACATTTTTTATAGCTGTCTTTTAACGGAAAGCCCGAAGATGCGTCCCGAAAGTGGAGCAAGCTGACGCTTCCACCTTTGCTACCCGATCTCTTTTGCATCGACAGCGTCTGTGACGTATGGTGGGGAAGCGGCATGACTGTTATTTTCAGTCATTTTCAGCGGTGTTGACGATCTCGCGCAGGATTGTGGAGTAACCCTTGCCCTTTGCCATCTCGTCTTCCACTTCGCGGAGTACAGTTTGCGTTCCCTTGGTCATCTCCTTTTCAATCTTCAGTATAGCGGAACCGACTCTGATTTTATCGCCGATATGGATGGGGTGTCGTTCTATCTTAACCTCATTCAGATACGTTCCGTTTCTGGACCCAAGATCTTTGAGGACATACTCGTCGTTTTCATATCTGATTCCGCAGTGTAGCCTCGACACCTTATCGTCCACAATAGGTATATCCGCCTCCTGACTGCGTCCGATTGTAAGCGGGCAGTCGTCTTGCAATTTAAATTCCTGTCGTAATCCATCCGACGTTCTGTAGCTAATAATCATAATATTCACCTCGATTTATATATTTCAATCTATATCACAACAACCCTGCATCCGCCATTTTTCGAAAATATTCTATTGTTCTCTTTAAACCTTCCTCGACAGCAACCTGCGGAACCCAGTCCAGTAGTTCTTTTGCCTTGCTGATATTCGGTTGCCGCGTTTTGGGGTCATCTTCCGGCAGGGGTTTATTAATAATCTCTGAATTGCTGTCGCACAGGCTTCTAATCTTATCCGCAAATTCAAGAATTGTCATCTCCCGGGGATTGCCGATATTGACTGGTTTGCAATAATCGCTTCTGACAAGCCGACATATTCCTTCAATCAAATCCTCGACAAAACAGAAGCTACGTGTTTGTCCGCCATCTCCGAAAACTGTCATGGGTTTGTCTTCCAGTGCCTGTGTGATGAAGGCGGGAACAACGCGACCGTCGTGTGGACGCATTCGCGGACCGAAGGTGTTGAAGATTCTGACTATCCGCGTGTCAACATTGTGATAGCGGTGATATGCCATAGTCATCGCCTCTGCAAACCGTTTGGCTTCGTCGTAGACTCCGCGTGGACCGATTGGGTTGACGTTTCCCCAGTACGATTCTGGTTGTGGGTGGATCAGCGGATCGCCGTAACATTCCGAGGTGGATGCCAGAAAAAAGGTGGCTTCCTTCGTGCGGGCGAGTCCCAGTGTTTTGTGTGTGCCGAGGGAACCGACTTTCAGTGTTTGAATTGGTAGCTCCAGATAATCTATGGGACTGGCAGGAGATGCGAAGTGGAAGATGTAATCGACGTTTCCCGGAACATAGATATACTCTGTTACGTCCTGTTTAATGAATTTGAAGTGTTCGTTCCCTGCCAGATGTTCAATATTGCGAGTATTCCCGGTTATCAGGTTGTCCATGCAGATCACATCGTGACCGGCAGCCAGGAGTTTGTCACATAGATGTGACCCCAGAAATCCGGATCCTCCCGTTACAACAGATACAGTTTTCTCGCCGTCCTTCGTTTTCCACACACCCGTCATTTCATTATCCCTTCATACCTTAACTATCACGTCGAAAAAGCAACTCTGCCGTCGCCGCGCTAGATGTCCTTCCGAATTATTTGCGGATGGAGTTTTCCGATAAACTCTTTAAGTACCGCCAAGTCTTCTTTTTCAGTTGAGTTGTCTGAAATGGGCGGTGCAGAAATACTTATATAGGCCCAGCGATGAGCTGAGTTGTGGAAAATTCTGTCCACGGCCATATAGATCATACGTTTAACGTGTGACTCTGTCTCACGTCCATGCCCTATGAACCAGTAAATGAAATATCTCTTAAAAGCCATATCCGGCATGGATGTGTCGGTACTTTTCGTGTGGTAGACATTGTTGATCAACTTAACGTTCATCGTCTTATTATCCTCTGTCGGGACTGACATGGTGCTCACCCGTTCTATTGTGCTTCCCTGCGCAATCAGGCAACGCTGGGGTCGATGGATACTGCTACGCGATTTTCCGCTGAGAACGATGTTCACAAAAAGGCGTTCACCGTCTTCACCACCGCGACTGTACTGTTTCTTGACCATCTCCGTATCCAGCGGCAGAGCATCTTTCTCCTCCATTGTCATCCCATCAAGCCGACTGCCACATTCCGGGCAGATAGTCAAATCTTGAAGCTCACTCACTTTCCAATCTTTGCCACAATTAGGATTCTGGCAGAAAAGAATTCGTTCTCCCGTCCAGTCGCCGACCTGATCCGGCAGATACATTATTTCCGTGCCGTTGTCGTCTTTGGCGAACTTGATTCCAACTTCCCCTGACAAATTCACGTCAACCGTAAACGCCAAAGCCAGCGAGGTGAGAATCATCATGAAAATAACTATTCCGTAGGGCGCAAGAGATTTTTTTTCCATTTTTTCCATGCTTCTTTGAGGTTGATATTCAGCATACTTCCCAGACCCACCATGCAGATTATCGCGGCAACAAAGACGATATAACCGGAATAGGTGTGGTACAAATTATCGGCGATAGCCCTGCCAAATGCCTGCGCCACCAGAAATATAGTGGTGACACGAACCATGTTTCCGAACACAGCCAGGGGTATTGAGCATATAAAGAGCAACCATTTTTTAATTAGTGTCTTTTGCGTGAAATAGGCGTATACCGCCGTAATGGCAGTCATTGCCAGCAGAGAGCGCAGGCCGCTACAGGCCGCAGCAACTTCATACGAAATGTCGGGATTTTGAACCAGTGTTATTTTTGAGCCGTGATATATCGCCTCCACTCCCAATCCGTTCAGCAAACCAGCGGATGCCTTCGTTGCCATCATCTTCAGCGGAAACGTCATGCTGTCAAGAAAGTTGAGAGGCACGCAGAAGATCAGATATGCGCACGGGAATATGAGGATTTTGGCGACATGCCAACCCAGAAAGAAGTATGGAATACCCCAAAGCAAACCAATAAGCCCAATCAGGGAGAGCCTCGTCTGTTGCATCTTCGCGCCCATCCAGTGCGTCATCAGAGCGAGAATGATCACCATCAGACCCGTTTTGGCGACACTCTTGGGTGCATCGATCAGATCCTGGCGCTTCATCCAGATGACTCCGATGCTCACAAACGGAATCAGATAGCCGTGCGAGTAGTCTGCGCCAAAAGATATTTTGTCCGACCAACGTGAGACCATCCATACAAACGCCGAACGACTGTGTACGTTTTCAACCGTATTCCCGAGTAGATGGAACATGAGATACAGAAACCCCATTATTATTGCCATGAGGAACAGGCGTACCATTTGCGACCTGCTCAGCATCGCCAAATGCCAGCGTTCGCTTAATATTTCATTGTCCAATATTTTCATAAGTAACCAAGAAAAAGCCACGGCACAACCGTGCCTTTTAAAAACAGATGCCATGCTATTGAATTCAGCCCGAAATGCAAGCGCGAAATTTGTGAATTATGAGCAGTTCAGGCAGGGTTGACGACTTGAGAGGAAAGCGAGGAATTGAATATTACGCCGCGGCATATCATGTGATGTGTTTCGCAGTTTGCAAACTGCGAAACGGCGATAAAAATGGACGGTTTTTACGCGAAAATCACACGAAACAGCATAAATTCGTGTGAAAAACGGTGAAAATTGATGGTTTCCGCTTGTGCAGTATTAGAAAAATCGGCTCAAAAAATTGTCCAATGTCTGAATAAATGCGTGTTTGTGTGCCCGCTGCAGAAAATAAATTGTGAAAATATGATGTTGATATGCGTTTTTTTTGTTCATTTGTCGCCCCGTTCTGCGCGGCTTGACAATGATTGAAAAAATAACAACCGAAAACAAAACTGCTGGGGACAGGTGAAATAAAACGAACGGCTGGGGACAGGTGAAATAAAACGGTTGATCTTATTCCGAGTTTCTCGTTTGCATGCGTAAGTCATTGGTAATCAACGTTAGTATCTCCAATGGCACTACAAGGTTGTTCCCTTTTTCATCTCTGTTTGAACAGGGGAAAATGCTTTTCCCCAGCGGATTCCCGGCAGTGAATAAACGTGAGACTGTTCAGCATCGGGTACACTGGGTTTGCGAAACGCTTGGGAACGGCTGAGGACTGGTGAATATAGAACGGTTGATCTTATTAGTTGGCAGTTGGACGCAGTGAACATGCGCAATCATTTTGTCTTCAACGGGTTGCGGATGGGGCTCTATGCGCTAATGGGTGCGTTTTCGCTTCTGTGTAACTCATTGTGAACGAAAGCATAGCACATCTGTGCCCACACAAACTGCCAAATCATAGGTTTAAAAAAGTTTTTGAGAAACTTGAATTAAGGTAGCCTTCGGTTATTAGTATGAGAGCGTCTTGAGTCCTGTTTTTCTCTGCCGCAACACCATGCTCCCGTTGATCGCACCGTGTTGAGTATTCACCACTTATCCCAATAATTGCCATTCCGACACCCATTGCAGACAACGTGGTCGGGATGGGAGTCCCGGTTGCTCCGAGCAGGCGGATCGTCAGGAAACTTGTTGTTCTGGCGGATAAATGAGGGGAAAGTGGTTCTGGCATTTGATGATCTTGGAGAAGCGGTTTCCTGTGCTTGAAAAAGATGGGTGGAAGGCGTGAAAAGAAAGACGTGATTCATCCTGGTGTTTGTTCTCACACTTTTTGATCCTGAATTTCTACAGGTTAACAATTGACAGGTTTGCCGCAATATGAAACTGTCGATCGTTTGAAAGGTGTGTTGGCGGGTTGCGGTCTGCGGTCGCGGTCTGCGGGCTCACTTCGCGTGGCGGGTTTGTGCGGCGTGTGAGAAGGTTTGGTTTACAATCAGGAGAAGGTAAAATGAGAAAGATTATGTTGACAGTGCTTGGGATTGCTCTTGTGATCGGTATGGTGTCGTGCGGGAAAAAAGGTTCTTCATCCGAAAAGGTAGAGAAAAGTCCCGCCGTCAAGTCGGCGGACAAGGGACCAATCAAAATCGGTGCTATTTTTGCTGTGACTGGTCCGGCCTCTTTTCTGGGTGCGCCAGAAGCGAACACCGCGAAGATGCTGGTTGAAAAAATCAACGCCGACGGTGGACTGCTCGGACGTCAGATAAAACTGATTCTCAAAGACAGTGGTGCCAGCCCTGAGAAGGCTGTTTCTTTTGCCAAACAGTTGATCGAAGAAGAGAAAGTTGTCGCGATCATTGGTCCATCGACCAGCGGAGAGACGTTGCAGATCAAGCCTATATGCGAGGAGGCTAAAATGGTGCTGGTATCTTGCGCAGCAGCTGAAAAGATAGTGAATCCTGTCGCAAAATACGTATTCAAAACGCCTCAGAAGGACAGTCAGGCGGTGGCGTGGATATTCCAGACGATAAAGGGTATGGGTATCACAAAGGTCGCGGTGGTGACGGGTAACACTGGTTTTGGCAAGGCGGGTAAGCAACAACTCGAAAGTGTTGCCGAAAAATACGGAATCACTATCGTTATCAGTGAAGTTTACGACAAAAAATCCACTGATCTGACCGCTGTTCTGACAAAAGTTAAGGGTATGAATGCGGAGGCTGTCATCAATTGGTCAATCGTTCCTGCTCAGGCTATTGTTCCCAAGAACATGAAGCAGCTTGGTATGAATATTCCGCTTTTCCAGAGCCACGGATTTGGCAATGTGAAGTATGTTGAGCAGGCTGGCAAGGCGGCGGAAGGCATAATCTTTCCGTGCGGAAGACTGTTGATCGCTGATACGCTTTCAGATGACAGCCCGCAGAAGACCGTGCTCCAGAACTATAAAAAGGACTACGAGACCCGTTATAACGAGGATGTCAGCACCTTTGGAGGACACTCTTATGACAGTTTGATGATTGTTGTAAAGGCTATTGAAACTGCGGGAACTACGGATAGAGATGCCGTGCGCGATGCGATTGAAAACATGAAGGGGTTTGTCGGTACTGGCGGAGTGTTCAACTTCTCGGCTGAAGATCATAACGGACTTGATATGGATGCGTTTGAAATGCTGACAGTGAAGGACGGAAAGTTCACCGCCCTCAAACAGTAGTTGGGTTTGGAACACGCACTTCAATATGTTTTTTCCGGCATAACGGTTGGCAGTATTTATGCAATTGTGGCCATTGGCTTCAATATAATATACAGCACCACTGGTGTGCTCAATTTTGCGCAGGGGGAGTTTGTCATGCTGGGTGGGATGGTGGCTTTTTCGCTTACAGCCATCATGCCGCTCGCCTTGGCGATTCCCCTCGCAGTGTTTATTGTTGCGCTCTGTGGTATTTTGCTGGAGTTTATTTTCTTCCGCCATTTGCGTTCGCATTCTATTCTCCACATGATAATCATCACAATCGGGCTGTCCATCCTGATCCAGGAAGTGGCTTTGCATATCTGGGACGAGAAGGTGCGATCTCTACCGTATTTTACGGGTGATGAGATATCGTCCGTAAAGATATGGGGAGCGTCTATCTCGCCACAGGTCTTCTGGGTGCTTGGTTCCGCGACGCTGATTGTTGTCGTTTTGCATCTGTTCTACCGCCGCACAATCAAGGGCAAGGCGATGCGAGCGTGTTCGTCGAATCCTGCGGCGGCGGAATTGGCTGGCATCAACACTGCCAATATGCGCACATTTGCGTTTGGACTTAGTGCCGCGTTGGGTGCTTTGGGTGGTTGTGTAATATCACCCATCACAATGACGCAGTACGATATGGGTACCGGATTGGCGATCAAGGGTTTTGCCGCTGCGATCCTGGGTGGGCTGGGAAATCCGCTGGCTGGTGTCGCCGGGGGACTCATTGTCGGTTTGGCCGAGTCATTGAGCATTCCTTTCATGCCTGCTGCATATCAGGATGCGGTTGCCTTTGGCATTTTATTGCTGGCACTTTTTGTACGACCTCACGGTCTTTTCGGATGCCGTGACTCTGTCGAGGGGGTGTGATATGAATACGAATATCCCCGTTTCAGACTCTCGAATTTGCTCTTTCCCGAGGGAGTGGTTGCGGTTTGCCCCAATGGCAGTTGCGCTCTGTTTGCTGAGTGCTATTCAGCTTACAGTCAGCGCGAGAGGTTGCGATTACTATCTGATCCAGCTTAACATGGCTGCCTATTACTCCGTGGTAGTGCTTGGGCTTTGTATTTTGATAGGATACACTGGGCAGATATCGCTTGGACACGGCGCGTTTTTTGCGATTGGGGGTTACACATCGGCAATTCTTACCACAACGCATCTTGCTTCGGCGGCGGATAGCGGGTGGGGTGGGGTGTTACTGAAAGCGGGTGTGATTTATGCGCGTGAGGGGTTTTACGGAGAAAATCTAATTACTGTGTCACCCTGGTTTGCGTTTGTTGTCGCTTTGTTGCTGGCCGGGGTTATCTCTGTGCTGATCGGTTATCCCGCGCTACGCTTGAAAGGGCACTATCTGGCTATGGCCACACTGGGCTTCGGTTTAATTATCTACCGGTTACTGCTCGGTAGCAACTTCACCGGTGCCGCCGATGGTATTCAGGGGGTTCCTCCCTGGCATCTCTTTCCCGGTCTGACCGTGACAGGGAGCCGTGCGTTTCGAGTTGAAAACTACTATATCGCCTGGGTTTTCGCCCTAGTCATGCTTGCGCTTTTGAGTAATCTGATGCGATCACGCACCGGCCGCGCACTGCGATCCATTCACGATAGCGAGCCAGCCGCCAACGCTATGGGTGTCAACACCGCCGGCTACAAGCTGAAGGCATTTGTCATAAGTGCTGTGTTGGCCGCCGCCGCAGGATCATTGCTCACCCATTACAACGGAGGCATTGGGCCTTCCGAGGCCGGAGCCATGAAATCTGTCCGTTACGTCGCGCTTGTCGCGGTGGGCGGGATGGCCAATCTCTGGGGCGTGTTGATAATAAGTGCCACGCTTATCTTCGTCTCTCTGCGTGGTTGGCTGGGTTCCTACGATCACGCATTTTTTGGAACGGTGCTTATAGTGATTATATCGTTTGCGCCGGACGGTCCGTTCAAGCTTATCCAATCTCGGTTCTCTAAAATTATCTTCGGCAGGAAGAGGAGCACGCAGCATGGCGTTGCTTGAGCTAAATCAGATATATCGTGCGTTTGGCGGTGTGGTCGCTGTGAACGAGGTGGATTGCTTAGTGAAAAGTGGGCAGATAAAGGCCGTCATTGGACCGAACGGTGCGGGAAAGACAACACTGTTCAACATAATCTCCGGCGTTTTGCGTCCCGATCGGGGAACTATCCTGTTCGAAAAGAGACCGATTGCTGGGCTTAAGCCCTGGCAGATTGCGCATCGCGGAATATCCCGCACCTTTCAGCATCTCAGCCTCTTCCCGCACATGAGTGTGCTGGAGAATGTTATGGTTGGTCGCCATCACCAGACAAGTAGTGGCATAATCTCTTCCATATTCCGTTTTCCCGGACAGCGGCGTGAGGAGATCGAGATTCGGGATTTTTCGATGAAAGAGCTGGAGTTCACCGATCTCGCCGATCTCGCTGGAGTTCAGGTCGGCGACCTCTCTTTCGGGCAGCGACGGATGGTTGAGCTGGCGCGTGCGCTGGCTACGGAGCCACGTCTGCTGTTGCTTGATGAGCCGGCCAGCGGATTGAACACGCGTGAGACTGTGGATTTCGCGAAACTCATTTGTCGAATCAGGGAGCGTGGTGTTACAGTATTGCTGGTGGAACACGACATGTCGCTGGTGATGGATATATCCGATGAAATTTTGGTATTGAACTTTGGTAAACCCATCGCTGAAGGCGATCCGTCTGCGGTTCGCAACGATCCTGACGTAATTTCGGTCTATCTCGGAGGGGCGTTCAGCGATGTTACAGATTAAAAATCTGCACTGTGGATATGGGAAGCTTGAGGTAGTTAAGGGTGTCACCCTCCATGTTTCTAGTGGAGAGATTGTGACGCTAATCGGGGCGAACGGTGCTGGTAAAACAACATTGATGAATGCCATTATCGGACTGTTGCCGACCTGGAGCGGGGAGACGCGCATAGCCGGACACAAGGTCACGGGGCAGCCTGCTTGGCGAAACATCTTTCACGAAGCGGCCTTGGTTCCTGAAGGTCGCCAGCTTTTCGCAGATATGAGTGTTATGGACAATCTTATTATTGGTGGTTATCGCAATCCGAACCGCGAAGAGGTTATCAAGACTGTGCTTGACCGCTTTCCGCGTTTGCGTGAACGCGCCACGCAGCTTGCCGGCACCCTCTCTGGTGGCGAACAGCAGATGCTGGCCATCGGACGCGCCATGATAGCGAAACCACGCCTTCTTTTGCTCGATGAACCGTCGATGGGACTTGCACCCATACTCGTGCAGGAGGTATTCACCGTCATTCGCGAACTCCAGAAGACGGGTGTCACCATCTTCCTGGTTGAGCAGAACGCCGCCTCTGCCCTCGAAGTGGCGGATCGCGCCTATGTGATTGAGACGGGAGAGATAATTATGGAAGGTCGCGCAGACGATTTATTAAACAACCCCGAAGTTAAACGAGCCTATCTTGGCAAAGGATACAAGGAGGTATGGGAATGAGATGTTTTGATTCGAGAAACGAAATGATGCCACGTGAAGAGCTTGAGCAGTTTCAGCTTGAACGTCTTCAGTCTCTCGTGACGCGAATTCGGAGAAATGTGCGCCAGGCGAAGACGCGGATTAGCGATAAACAGATTGAGTCGCTTGCTGAACTGAGCGAGATATCGCCGTTGACGCCGGATGAACTTGTTGAAAACGCACCTTACGGAATGTTCGCATTGCCGCTTCGTGAGGTTATCCGTCTTCAGTCGGCAATAGGTCCAAACGGTAGCCAGCTCGTCATAGGGCATACGCGCAACGATCTCATTAATTGGGGGCGTTTGGTCGCTCGCCAGCTCGTGGCAGCGGGCGTGACCGCGCATGATGTCATCCAAATCTGTTTTGTTGACGGCACGTTTGAGAAGGCACTTGGATGCCTGTTGGGTGCTGAACTTATCGAGGCATCTGTAATTCCGCAGGAGCCGTTCCATATAGACCTTCAACTGGCAATGATGCAAAACTATCGAGCCACAGTCCTCATAACCACTCCCTCAAACGCCATAGACCTTGCATCTTTACTCAAGGAGAAAGGGATTGAGCCGCAAGCACTTCAATTAAAAAGCATCATTCTCTCCCGTCTGGTGACCCCGGATGAGAAACAGGAGATAGAGAGCGGACTTATGGCCGATGTCTACTCTCTTTTCGGTATTGGCGAGGTGCTCGATCCGGGGATATGTGTTCAGTGTGAGGAGGGGTGTCGCCACATCAACGAAGACCAGTTCATTGCCGAGATTCAGGACGGTGAACTGCTCATAACCACCCTCTGCCGCGAAGCCATTCCGCTTTTACGTTATCGCACCGGGATTTCCGCTGAAATCAGGCGTGTCGAATGCCCATGCGGTCGCACCGGTGCCATGCTTGTGCCCGGTGAACGCCTCGATAACCGGCTGTTAATTAATGAGACTCCAGTCTACGAGGTTCAGATACGTGACATTCTCGCCGCCACCATCGGGAAGGAGCATCCGTTTCAGCTCGAAATAACAGGTCGCAAGCTCGTGATTCATCTCGAAATAACCCGCTCTTTCTTTTCCGATAAGATGCGCGAACTCTCTGGGGTCAAGGAGCATCTTCAGTCGGAGCTTCTCAATCGTCTTGGAATAGAGTCCGAAATAATTTACGTCAACCCCGCACAATAGCGGATAACAGAAATTATTGTTAACACAGTACAGGAGAGAGAGAGATGAGTGTTGTGGAAGAGGTGACACATGATAGCATATTTATGGGGAAACTTGAATATGGCGACGATCTACTGACCACGATCACCGCCATCTGTGTTGAGCGCGGAATAAAACTTGGCAGGATTTCGGCTATTGGCGCGGTTCAAAAGGCGCGTGTTGGTTACTACGACCAGAAAAGCCAAACCTACCAGTTTCGCGACCTCAATTATCCGATGGAGATTCTGAATCTGGTCGGCAACATCTCCATCAAAGACGGGGATCCCTTTGTTCACGTGCACATAACATTGATCGATGAACATGGAGAAGCGCACGGTGGACATCTCGCTTCAGGAACAGTGGTGTTTGCGTGTGAGCTTGTGATTGAAGGCCTCAGCGGTCCACAATTCGTCCGCAGTCTTGATGGAGAGACTGGCCTGCCACTTTGGGGCGACGGTTGCGATTGATTCGAAACGGAGTCACGCCTTGCGCTGTAAATCCGCGTTTAACGCCGAACGAAAACGATTGATTGAAAGGAATAATATCGCTCAAATAGAATGAGTATGCCTGTGTTAAATTTTGGAATTGACGAAGTGCAGTATGTCATCAAGAAGCGATAGACGCATTCCTCTCCAATGTAGTAAGCAGCAAATATTCATTACTTGTGTCAATATAAAGAGGGGAGCAGATATCAACAAAGCCATCGTCATTCGCCCCGCTCCTGTCATGGCTGGAATACTGATGATTCTGGATGTCTTCGGGGTAATACAGAATCTTTTCGAAATGTTCAATACGCGCTAGACTGGACAAATATTCTTCAGGCGATATTTCAGGGAAGAGAATGAAGATGCAGATGACTACGTAAATATCTGCTTTTTTTAACACCCCTTCACTTTCATCAAACAACCACGTTATGAAGAGCGAATGCGTAAAATTTGCGTTTATTAAGCTTGGTTATACGTAACTCCCTACAGGGAGCGTGCCAGTGTTGTCTGAATCATGGTGACGGCAGTGGTGTGACATATGGCACGGTGATTCTGTAGTAGCGGTCTCTGGATATGGCGTTAGTGTCGGACTGCTGATCAAGCGGTCCAACAACCTGTGCGCCAACATTTGTCCAGGATAATGGCGCAAGCATCAGATTCGTGTTGAGTTGCATCTGATAGACAATATTACTCACAGAGTTCCACCAGATCATCACTGTATTGTTGCTGGCAACCTCCATTATGTTGGTGATGTTCAGTTTGACGGGGGGAATCTCCTGAAAGATAGTGATCATGTAGTCTTCCACCTCGCCGTCTTCAGCCAGTCCTTTACAGTCGAGTCCAGGTGTGGATGCGTAGCGGAATCTGACATAAGTCTCGCCGGGCGTTGCGTTGTCAGGGATTTCCATCGCAAATGAGTTGGTGCCGACTGTATTGACTTTTTCGTCTATCAGCGCGTGTTCGTACAGATCATCCCAGTCTCCATCCGCATTCAGGTCAACCCATGCGTTAAGGTAGCCCCCTGTCGCTGTGGAATAGGCTATCCACGCGGCAAAGTCCATTTTATTTCCTCTTGTTATCTGGCTGGCAAGCAGAATGCCATCCTCGTCGTCGCCATCGGCATCGAGGTCATCGCCGTCCGCGCCCGCAGAGGGTTGCCCGTCGAGTTCCATATC
>CAYTQP010000027.1:0-26343 GCA_964440175.1 uncultured Verrucomicrobiota bacterium | reverse complement strand
TCCACCACTCCGTCTTTAACCTTGGATGTACTCAACTCCGTCTTGGTCAATTTGCGACCCATGCGAATTTCGCCGTTCTCCACCTCTGCGACTGGAGTGAGTATCTGCACAAAATATTTGTTCTTCACCGCCATCCAGTCGATCGACTGCATGCCACTCCACGGGTCACGGGATATAAACAACGGCATTGCGGAGAGATTCTTCTCCGAACGTTCAAGCTCAAAGAGCTTTTTAGGTCTTTTCCCCCAGTATTTAACCCCGTCGCTACCGGTGAGGGAGTCGATTCCCAGAAACTGCATCCCACGCACACTGGTAAGCCCCGGCAGTGAGGTCATCTCACCAAGAAGCACTCTGGCACTGTCAATTGAGATCGCATCGGAACCAGAAACACTCCAGCTGTCATTAAGCGTCAGCAGATAACCATCACTCAGCCCATAAGCGCGACGGAGCTTCAATCCGCCCGGCAACTCTTTCTCAAAAACCACTGCCTTTTCCGATTTCTCCACCACTTTGAAGTCGTTAACAGCACCAAATCCAGGAACACCCTCATAAGCCAACGACGGGCTGTCTGTAAACGGGAACTCTATCGACGGACTATCGTCCGCCCGGGACTGTTTGTAATTGATGATGGTCGCATTTGCAATCGCCCCGCCCCGTGAGGTCAACGTAAGCTTCAGTACTTTGTTTTGCATAACCAACAGCGTTGGATCCGGCAGATTTTCGTCCGGAGTCTCGTCATTCTGGGCGGGGGCAATAATTGCAGATTCCTCCACATCCGACCGAACGATCTTTTTTGGTTCAGCGGGCGTTTCAGAACCTTCAACCGACAACGGTATAGCCGGAACGTTTTCTCCGTCCGGCGCGTGTGCAACCGCTGGTTCATCATTGGCAGGTTCTTCCGTTGCCGGCACTGGACGTGCGGGGAAAAACTTGCTTATGATTTGACGGTCTATGGTAGGCCAGGCAATAAACAGCAGACCCAGGGCGACAATTACGATAATATCATTTTTTTTCATAAATACTTTTTTGGTGATTCTTCTTATAAATAATTATTCTGTTTTGTATTCTCAGGGACAGGATCGATGCCGCCAGAATGATACGGATGACATTTGCATATTCTCTTCGCCCCCAGCCACATCCCGCGCAAGCAACCAAAACGCTCTACCGCCTCAATTGTGTACGTTGAACAGGACGGATGAAAACGGCAATGATTTCCTAAAAATGGTGATATCATCTTCTGATAAATCTTAATCAGAGCTAAAACAACATACTTCATTCCGTCTCCTGTTTCACCAACCCCGCCCGTTCAGCAAGCCAAACAAGCTCTTCTCTCACCTTTTCAGCCGAAGTCCTGTTTATCTTCCGGCGTGCAACCAGCACAACATCCACATCACCACTGAACAAGTGGCGACTAATCCTATAGACATCTCGCAACCTTCGACGGGCACTGTTGCGCATAACCGCGTTCCCAACCTTCTTGCTGGAAACCACAGCCAGACGCAGAGAAGCACCTTCTCCCCGCCGCAACCACAGCACCATTGTGCGCCCGACCCAGCGTCGCCCCTGCGCATAGGCCTCTCTGATCTCGCGATCCTTAGTAAGCCTACACGAACGCGGCAACCCCCTGCCCCGGCGCACATCAAGATTCATAGCGGCTACACCGTCAGGCTTTTGCGTCCCCGCGCACGCCGTCTGCTCAATATTTTGCGTCCGTTTCTGGTCGCCATCCGCGCGCGAAATCCGTGTTTGCGAGCACGCTTCTTTCTCGATGGCTGATATGTCCTTTTCATATTATTGCACCTTTCAATAAAATCGGTATTTAAACTTAATTCAAAAGCGAAACACATTACCAAGTTTACGGGCACTGTCAATCGTTAAAATCACGAATAACAACATCCGGTCGGGTTTCCCAATGACGTTCAACGGATAAATGCGCCAGTAAATCCTCGCTAAAAGTCCTAATCTCCAGCGCAAGCCGACTCTGCTGAGCTACCCACTTCGACTCACCGCATATACGCCTGACAATATGACGTAATCCCTTGACGGCAAGTATCCCGCGCCCCCCCGAAGCATCCCACGCGACAGCGATAGACTCCAGAACACAGCGCAGTTCGCGAAAGAGCAAAAGCTCAAATCCGAATTCTATGCGCAACGCAACCGGAGACAGATCAAGCAACCAGTTCTGCCCCGGCGTATAAACCTCCCCGCCCAGCGGACACATCCACCCGGCAACGATAAACTCACGGAGCGCAGAAGGGCAACTCCCGAGAAATTCAAGATCCAACGCCGCGACACCCGCACTGCACTCCCTCTCGAGAACTGCGGCGGCCACTGAATCGCCGCAGGATCCTGCCACCGCACGCAAGAACATCCTTGGCAACAACTCCTCACGAACAACTCCACCACCCGCATTCCTGTCGAGGTAGGCGGCCACGCCATTGATTATTTCAGCGCAGGCACGGTCATCGATTATTCCATCACAGGAAGGCATATTCTCTTCGAGATATTCCGCCCAGGCAGCGCGTCCGTCAGTCTCTTTCGTGTCTGGCAAATTGCATATCATCTTCCTATCAACGTCTCCACTTCACTCAAAAACTGATTAACATCCCTAAAGCGGCGGTAGACCGATGCAAAGCGAACGTAAGCCACCTCGTCAAGCTCTTCGAGATGTACCATTACCCTCCGCCCTATTTCAATGCTGGGCACCTCACGATCATAAGCCGCCTCAAGTTCAATGATAATATTGCCTGTCAGCGTCTCTATCTCCTCAATACTGATATTCCTCTTTTCGCAGGCACGTTCAATGCCACCCTGCAGTTTCTCCTTTTTCAGCTCTTCGTAACGACCATCGCGCTTGATGACCCGCAGTTGAGTCTTCACAATCTCTTCGTAGGTTGTAAACCTGTAGCCGCACTTGGAGCATCGACGCCGTCGGCGTATTGCCGCGCCGTTCCGCACCGAACGACTGTCGACGACCTTATCGCCCATATTCGAGCATTCGGGACACATCATAATGACCTTCTACTGTTCACGCCAAGCCGCTCAGACAACCCCACCAAGTGATGCTCCGCGGTTACAATCGCGTCAAACACCGCAACAGCGACATCCAGATCGGCATTAACCAAATAATACTTGTACTTATTCCAGTGTTTTATCTCGCTTTCCGCCTGTTGCATACGCCGATCAATCACCTCCGCACTGTCCTTGGCGCGGGCATCCAGCCGCGCCCGTAACTCATCCAGTGACGGCGGAACCACAAAAACATCAACGTATCCCGTCCTCAGCGGATTGTCTTCGGGTAAATTAGAGACATATTCCCGTATCTGCGCAGCACCCTGCACATCAATATCCATAACGATGTCATCGCCCGAGTCTAAAATCTTCTCCACCGTTGCCCGCAATGTTCCATACCACGCACCGTGAACACGCGCATACTCAAGAAATTCGTTCTTCTGAATGCGTTCATTGAACTCGTTCTCGCTCAAAAAATGATAACTCTCTCCATCGATCTCACCCTCACGCGGAGTACGGGTCGTACACGATACCGAATAACGCATCCGCTCACGCTTCACCAGTAAACGCCGACACAGGGTGGTCTTGCCAGCACCAGACGGCGCGGAGACTATCAGCAATAATGACCTATTCACTTTCTTCATCACTCGATATTCCTAATCTGCTCTCGTATTCGCTCCAGCTCACTCTTAAACTCTATGGCGGCAACGGAAATCTTAGCATCTCTCGATTTAGATGCAATCGTATTTATCTCTCTCAACAACTCCTGCGCAAGAAACTCCAATGCCCGCCCGGCAGGTTCCCTCGACTTAAACATGCCGCACGCCTGTTCAAAATGACTGGCAATGCGCGTCAGCTCCTCCGTGATATCCATGCGATCCGCGAACATCACGACCTCACGCCAAAGCCTCTCTTTATCTACAGCCACGTCAACACCAGCACTCGCTACCCTGTTCGATAACTCTTCGCGATAACGCTCCACCGCCAGCGACACCCGTCCACGAATACTGCTTGCCAGTTTCTCCAGTGTCGCAAGACGCATAACTATGTCTTTCTGAAGAACAGCCCCTTCATGCTTCCGCATAGAATCCAGCCGCCGCAAAGCCGTCGCCAGCGCCCGCGCCGCCACCGTGAGCATCTTTTCGCGATCTATGTCGGGCAACCCCGGCTTAAGCACGTCGGGAAGACGCAACAACAAGTCTGCGGAAAGATCCGGTTTCAGATCCAGGCGCACCGCAGTCTTCTTTATCAACTTAACATACTCCGCTGCCAACGGCTCATCGATCTCAACCGTCCCCAATCTCACGCTCTTTGACAGGCTCACAGTAAACACACACGAAACTGAGCCGCGCGTTATCCGCTCGCCAATCAATCTTCGTAGATCGGCATCCAATGACCGCATCTCAGACGGCAACGTAATTCTCACATCAAAAGTCTTGCGATTCACGCAACCCAGTTCCACATCGACAACCATTCCTCCGCCACGTGCCCGCCCTGCGCCAAACCCCGTCATGCTCTTCAAGCTCATTTAACGCCCTTTCCTTTCCTGCCCCCATGCTTCGCCCGCCAGGCAACCATCTGCTGTACATCCTTGTCGCCACGTCCAGAAAGATTTACAATCACCAACCTGTCGGCATCCCACTCCGTTGCGTGCTTACGGACATATGCCACCGCGTGCGCCGACTCCAGTGCCGGCAGAACTCCCTCCATCTGCGCCAACCATTCCGCCGACTCAACGGCCTCACGGTCGGTAACATGCGAATACTGAGCCCGTCCCAAATCTCTTAGAAGACTGTGTTCCGGCCCAACTGCAGCATAATCCAGACCCGCGCTCACCGAATGTGTGTTTTTAATCTGTCCCTCGCGATCCTGCAAAACAAACGTCTTCGTACCCTGCAAAACTCCGAGCCGTCCACCGGAAAACCGAGCAGCGTGTTTACCTGTACGCACACCCAGACCACCAGCCTCGACCCCAATCATATCCACATTCTTGTCCTCTATAAACGCATGGAATAACCCCATAGCATTACTGCCTCCTCCCACACAGGCAACCAGCAGGCCGGGAAGATGCCCCTCTTTTTTGAGACACTGTCGCCGAGCCTCACGACCAATCACGCTTTGAAAATCACGCACAATCATTGGATAAGGATGCGCACCCAGCACCGAGCCGATTATATAATGCGTCTCCTTCACATTGGTCACCCAATCGCGCATCGCCGCGCTAATCGCCTCTTTCAGCGTCTGCTGCCCTGCCGTCACCGCCACAACCTCCGCCCCAAGCTGACGCATTCTAAACACATTCAGCGACTGGCGCTCCATATCGACCTTTCCCATATAGACAACACACTCCAACCCGAACAATGCCGCCACCGTCGCCGTGGCCACACCGTGCTGACCCGCACCTGTCTCTGCGATAATGCGACGCTTCCCCATCCGCCGCGCCAGCAGTATCTGCCCAACTGTATTGTTTATTTTGTGCGCGCCTGTATGGCACAAATCCTCGCGCTTGAGGTATATTCTTGCGCCCAGAGCGGCACTCATACGCGACGCAAAATAGAGCGGAGTCGGACGTCCAACATAATCTCCGAGATAGTACTTCAACTCCTTTTTGAAGGCAGGATCACGTCGCGCAGCCTTATACTCACGCGCCAGATCCGCCAGCGGTGTCACCAGCGTCTCCGGTACAAACATCCCACCATACGGACCGAAATGCCCGAACTTATCCGGTTCTGTCATCTTCTTCGACATTGCAATATAAACTCCTCAACCAAACTCAAACTCTTCTTACCAGTCGAATCCTCAACTCCACTG
The DNA here is from genome assembly GCA_964440175.1 of uncultured Verrucomicrobiota bacterium. GTDB lineage: Bacteria > Verrucomicrobiota > Kiritimatiellia > CAYTQP01 > CAYTQP01 > CAYTQP01. The sequence goes on along the minus strand of CAYTQP010000027.1, from coordinate 20,520 downwards.
CTCACATCCACGCCCCACGGAGACACACAACCAATCGCCTCCGCAACATTGTCCACTGTCAAACCGCCGGCAAGCACCACCCTTCGTCCGCAATTCGCCGCGAACGCCGCCGCGTCCGCCCAGTTGCAAACCCGACCCGTTCCGCCAGGCATCTCCTCCGTCCGACTATCCACAAGAAACGCATCCACCGCCACCGGATTTACGCTACGACCAGGCTCCAGATGCACAGACTTCCACCTCTCCAGCTGAATATCCGCAAGGAGATCGACATACTCAGAGACCCGCTCATTCCCATGCAACTGAATCACATCCAGCCCCGCCTGTTCCACCGTGTGTGCCACATCCGCAGGTGGCAAATCGACAAAAACGCCTACTTTGCAAATATCACCCGGCAGATCCCAGCTCCCAACCTCCTCAGGTTCGACAAAACGCCGCGACCTCGGCCAGAAAACAAACCCCAGCGCGTCAGGATTCAACCGCGCCACCGCACGCGCCTCCTCACCATTCGTAATACCGCAAATTTTAACAAACATCAGCCCGCAATTCTCCCTCAATTAGACCATTTTCTAGCATATTCCCACTGATTGATCCAGCACGTTCAATAAAAAATGATTAATACGAAATTTGTAACAGGGAGTGTCACAAATAAAGAAAAAAAAGACAACCGGCTGAATTATGTTATATATTTGGAGAAGCCTTTATTTTAACTCCATTATCCACACTTCATCTATGTTCTGTTCACTCGCTTAGATTGCAACCAACAACATTTGAACCTGAACTCGACAGTTGAATCCAGCGGATATGCACAACCCGTTATGAACAAAAAATAGCACATCTCAACATCAGTTGCCGAATTCAGGTTGAATTGAATTCCAGATCAAAATCGCTGATCGATATGTCGTGACGACCCATCAGAACAACCTGAAGTGTGTGGTCTTGTCATTTTCCGAATTGTGATATTTCGCCATTGCCAAGTCACGTCAAATGTGTCGCGATCCGCAACCGCAGAACCAGAGAATGTGGCGGGAGTGGGGCTCGAACCCACGACCTAAGGCTTATGAGTCCTCCGCTCTACCGACTGAGCTATCCCGCCATCAGATCATATCTGAAAGGGGTTCATAGTAAAGAAGCGTTAATAATTCAAGCACTCTTTTAGCTTTTGTTTAAATTTTCATTTCGGCTTCATTATTTTCCTGCTCTCAAAGCATGACGCACGAGGCAGAGCCATGAAACGCAAAAGGATGCAGGTTGATCTCGTCAAGCTTGCCTTGCCGGGGCCTGAATCCAACTGTTCCCGTCTGATTTTAGAGTGAGATATCATTTTCATCTCTCCCTATTTGCATACATTCGGGCGCATTCGGGGTTCAAAAACGAATATATTGATGAGTACTGGTCATACACCAAAAAATCTTGAGGGCGCAACCTTAATAACATTATATGAAATATATGAAGAGCAAAAGAGGCGATCCCCTGAGGAACCGCCTCTTTCCAACCACCCTATTCAGATCAGTTACGGTCTATGCAATTCAAATCTTCAAATGCTGTTTTGAGACGCTCGACAACAGAGACCTCGCCAGCACGCAACCATTTGCGCGGATCGTAGTATTTCTTGTTGGGAACATCTTCTCCGTCAGGATTACCAATCTGTCCTTGCAGGTAGTCTTTGTTCTTTTTGTAATATTCGTGAACTCCATCCCAGGTCGCCCATTGTGTATCAGTGTCTATATTCATCTTTATAACACCGTAAGAAATGGCCTCGCGGATATCCTCACGACTTGAACCGGAACCACCGTGGAATACGAAAAACACGGGTTTGTCTCCTGTCCCAAACTTCTCGCAGATGTACTTCTGTGAATTTTCCAGTATTTTGGGGGTAAGAACGACATTGCCCGGCTTGTAAACTCCGTGGACATTGCCAAATGAAGCGGCAATTGTGAAGCACGGGCTGATTTTGCTTAAACGCTCATAGGCCAGTCCAACATCCTCAGGTTGCGTGTAGAGAGCGGAATTGTCCAGAGAGGTGTTGTCCACGCCATCCTCTTCTCCACCAGTGCATCCAAGTTCAATCTCCAACGTCATTCCGATCTTCGCCATCCGCTCAAGGTATCTTTCACAGGTCGATATATTCTCCTCCAGATCTTCCGCCGAGAGATCCAGCATGTGGGAGCTGAACAGAGGTTTTCCTGTCTCCTTAAAATGCTTTTCACCCGCATCGAGCATAGCGTCCACCCAGGGAAGCTTGTCTTTGGATGCATGATCCGTGTGCAAAATCACCGGCACACCGTAGGCCGCAGCCATTGTATGCACATGCTGTGCACCCGAGATTGCACCCAACGCCATGGCTGCATCACTGGAACATCCCGCACCCGCAAAGAAACCTGCACCACCGCTGGAAAACTGGACAATCACCGGCGAGTTGACCACTGCCGCCGCTTCCAGTATCGCGTTCACCGAGTTGCTGCCTACCGCGTTTACCGCTGGAATCGCAAAATTGTTCTCTTGAGCAATCTTCAACACCTTCTGAACGTCGTCCCCGGCCAGCACGCCGGGCTTGACACTGTCTAACACTTTATTTGACATCTAACATTCTCCTATTTTATTTGATTCGACAAAACACTCACGAAAGTATTTCAGCCCAAGCCGAAAAACTTCATAAAAAGAGACGTGTGCTTATAATAGAAATCCCCACATTAGTCAACTCTTAACAATTCCCGCATTTCTTTAAGACGCGCAATAATCGGCAGGTCCTGAGTGCAAGCATCCTCACAACGCCCACACTCTGAGCAGCGTCCGAGAAGCTCGGCGGGTTCTTCAATGTGCCAGTGCAGGGCGATCCTGGTCTGTAACTGCGAAACCTTACCGGTCAGATGAAAATAATTCCAGCTATCCATAAACTGAGGAATCGGAATGCCTTCTGGACAGTTGTCGCAGTAACCACAATTTGTACACAGCTTGTTTAAGCCGACATTCAGATTCTTCCGCATCTCATCGACCCTTCCCTTATTCAGCGGACGATACCCGTCCACCGCGCTCACCGCCTCCCGTAGCTCCTTCTGATTCCCCAGACCGACAAGCACAACATCTATCCGCTCGTTGTTAAAAAGAAAGCGCAATGCCGCTTCAACAACGGTTTCATCCTCTCGCGACCGTAAAAAGCTGAAAAGTTCCGGGTGTTGAGGAATGATCCCTCCAGCGAGCGGATTCATAACCGCCACCCCCAATCCGCGTTCAGATGCCACTTCCAGCCCCGCTTCGCGGTATGCAAAATTCATAGCCGAATATCCCAGCAACACGCCCTCAAACGGATAAGCCCGCAACAGATTGCCAACCTGTTCTCCCGGCAAATGCGTTGAGACTACAATATGCCTGGCAAGCCCCTCACTCTTCAGCTTTTCAAACTCCTCCAACACACCCATCGCCCGGCGGCGTTCAAACTCGTCCATGTGATGAATATACCAGACGTGATAAAAATCGATGTAATCCAACCCCATGCGCTCCAGCGAATTCTCCATATCCCGACGGACATTCCCGGAATTTAACGCCATCGATTTTGTGGAGACATAAAACGGGTGCTCCCGTCGGTTTTTAAGCATCTCTTGAAACGCCAAACCGAACAGCTCCTCCGAGTCGCCATAACCGGGAGCAGTGTCGAAATAGTTCACCCCCGCATCGTGCGCCGCCTTAACCAGGGCTGCGCACTCTTCGCGGTTCCCCTGATCGTCAAAACGCATTCCCCCGAAACCCAGAGCTGAAACCTGTACGCCCGTCGAGCCATATTCACGATAAAGCATGCCCTTCACACCCTTCCTGTATTCACTCTGAACTGTTCATGAAAAATCCGCCGCGCACATAGATTACACGTTAAAACTCATGAATAGATCAAGCTACACTGTTATCACACCACATTTTTAATTTTTTTTTAAACACCATCAGTCTGTTTTTGTCTATTCCGATATAGAATGCGTTTTTTGTATGTATACTTAAAGAAAGGAATTCTGACAATGAAGAATATTAAACACATTACTATTTCGTTCGTATTATTCGCTATTTTTGCACTGTACGCCCATGCAGAATCACTAACTTATCTGGGAATCGCAACAGTTCCTCTCGATCCCGCAATCGCCGATCATCTAAAATTGGATGAAGGTGTCGGACTTACCGTGCGCCTTATCGACCCCGAAAGTGCTGCAGCTGATGTCCTTGAATTAAACGATATCTTGTATAAACTGGATGATCAGCTTTTGATCGATCCACGTCAGCTCTCCGTGCTGATACGCAACCGTAAGCCCGAAGAAGAGATCAAACTGACGGTCCTCCGCCACGGTGATGAAATCCTGAAAGAGATCACTCTTGGCAAGAAAGATGCGCTTGATGTTTACCCGCCCATGCCACATGCCTTCACGCCACCGCACAAATGCCTGCAAATGCCACCTTTCATGGTAGATCGCGATGACGATTTAATTGATGAGTTTCAACATCGCCACGGCGATGAGCCGGAGGACTTCTACGACAGCTTCGAAGAGATGAGCAGGATGGCTGAACGCTTTCGCAACAAAGGCGCATTCACGCCTGGATTCAACAAAAACAGCGCGGCGGAGCATCACATCAGGTTCAATATGACATCACGTACAAAGAATGGAGTTACATTCAACTACACCAACGTGGATGGCGATAAGCAGTTAAAAGTCACCGAAGACGGCGACATTCTGTTTGAAGGCCCCATAAATACCAAAGAAGAACTTGATGCAGTACCTGACGAGGCGCGGGAGTTTCTTGAATCGGTTGGAAACAACACCGAACACGATTTCTTTGAAGCACCAAAAGATGAGCTCGAAGATGAGGCGAATGGAGCATCTGAATCTTCTGAAAGAGTGGTGATTCAATCTAATGCTATTTGACCTGAATTCGGCAGATAAATGCGACGCGATTCATTGTTCTGGTGCTTTTCGCGTCAGCGCGTCGCTCAGTCTGCCCCAGTCCTCAACACTCAAAACGGCAGGGCGTGACTGAACGTCTATACCGGCATCAATCAGGGCTTCTGTGGCGGTCTCCGTATCAAACCCGGCCCCCCGTAGCGCATTCGTAATAATCTTACGGCGATGAGTGAACGTCATTTTCACCATCCGGAGGAAGAGTTCATCGTCCAACACCTCCACCAGCGGTTTCGGACGCAGTTTGCAGACAAGCAACGCGGAATCGACCCTCGGTCGCGGCATAAAACAATTGGGTCCTACGGTCTTCTCTATACTGACCTCATAAAAACGCTGAGCAAGAACCGACATCAATCCGTACTGCCCGCCGCCAGGCGACGCGGCAATCCGTTCGGCAACATCGGTTTGGAGCGTCACCGCAATTGTCTGCGGCTTTCTATGTGCTTTGAATATATTCACAAGTATGCGACTGCCAACCGAATACGGAAGATTAGAGACCACCTTTGTTATACCGGATGCCAGAATACTGTTCAGTGGCAAATCAAGCGCATCGGCATTGATAAGCTCTATATTCTTTTTCGCGGAATAGCGACTCTCCAGGAAGGCGTACAGCTTAACATCTTTCTCTATGGCAACCACCCGCCGTACGCACTCGGTCAACCCGTCGGTCAACACGCCAAGACCCGGACCTATCTCCAGCACTGAATCCTCCGGATTCAGCTCAGCGGAATCGAGTATAATTTTCAGTATATTCGCATCAATCAGGAAATTCTGCCCCATAGACTTTCCCGGCTTGAAATTCAGCTCCTTCAGTAAATCGCGAATATACGCCGGACTTGTCAATCTCACACTCATTGCTCCCCCTTTTCCCACGGATTCTTGCGGCGTGCCAGCAGATCGGCAAGCCGAACGGCCTCCACCATACTGGTTGCAGACGCTGTCCCTTGTCCGGCAATATCAAACGCCGTGCCGTGATCCGGCGAGGTACGAACAATGGGCAGTCCAAGCGTAATATTGACACCTTTATCAAAGGCAATCATCTTCAGAGGTCCCAGCCCCTGATCGTGAAACATCGCCACAACTGCGTCGTACTCCCCGCGTAGTGCCTTGTGGAATATGACATCTGCGGGGATCACATTATCAACATCCACCCCCCTGCGCCGCGCCCTGCGGATTGCAGGGGTGATAACAACCCGCTCCTCATCGCCAAGCGCGCCACCATCTCCGGCATGCGGATTCAGCCCGCATACTCCGATCTTGACGCGTGCCGCACCAAGCCATGGCAGACCCTCGGCAGCCAGTTCGATCGTCTCCTCAACACGCGCTCGCGTCAATTGCCCGGCGACAGACTTCAGCGGCAGATGCCGCGTCACCAACAGTACCCGCAGACCACCCCCCATAAGCAACATTGCAAACCGGCGGACACCGAGCAACTCCGCCAGCAACTCTGTATGACCGGGAACATCTATTCCCGCCTTCTGAAAACCCTCCTTGCAGATTGGAGCCGTGACCATCGCCTGGAATTCGCCAGCGACGCATCCTGCAACCGCAGCCCTAATCGCCCCATCGGCGGCGCGAGCGGCGGAGACGCGAATCGCGCCGGGATTCCATTTCGGGTTTTCGGCTGACTCGGGATCCCAGACAACAACACGTCTGGAAGGTAATTTCTCTCCCGGACTCCAACGGGTGGGCACGGGAAAGCCAAATGCTACGGCCTGTTCCGCCAACGCAATGAAGGGACCGATCATCACCAACTGCGTGTCAGAAGACCAGCGTTTGCGATAAGCGGCACGCATTGCTACCTCCGGACCTATTCCGTTTATATCGCCCAGCGTGATTCCAATCTTTATCACTCTCTCAACCTTCACCTTCTCAGTACTGAAAACTAAGTCTTTCGAATTAAAACTGCGGAGGGATGGGATATCTCGTGATATGATGTTTCGCCCGCAAACGCTCTTCCCACTCATTCATTAACCGCTCATGCTCTTCTCTCATAAGCACGCGTTTCAGTTGTTCCTGAACATCTTTAAACCGTTTCACCGTTTCATCCTGCTTTTTATACAACTTCAGTATATAAAGAATGTCTCCCGCCTTGATAATGCCGCTAACCTCATCCTCTTTCATCTCTTTGACCGCATCCCTAAGCTCTTCCCGTAAGTCATTTGTCTTCAGCCACCCCTTGTAACCACCATCCTTCGCCTTGCCTCCATCGGAACGCTCACGCGCAAGTGCAGCAAAATCGGCACCGTCACGAAGTTCCGCCAGGGTGATACGGGCATCCCTCATCCTCTTATCATCCACACCATCTCCGTGAAAAACGATCATACCGAGTTCACAACGGGCTGGAATTTTATAATCGTCGAGATTTTCCAGGTAGAGAGCCTTGGCGGCAGCAGGCGACACCTGGATGTTGCCAATCAGACCTCGATTGCGCATTACCAGCATAACCAGATTATTACGGGTCTGCTCCTTAAATTCAGAAAACGTCATTCCCGACTGCTTCAGGTCTTCGAAAAAAAGAGCGCGATTATTGTGATATCTGTCCAGAATAATGCCGTCAATACGTTTGTTGACCGCTTCGTCGGGAAGGTCTATTTTATCATCGGCTTTCAACACGTCAAATTCCGCCAGTATGAGTGTGCGCCGGATAAGTCGATCTAGAGCTTCCTTATAGAGTCGCGTCAGCATTTCATGCGACACGTCCGTTCCCGTCGCGATCGAAGAGAACAGATTCCTGTTCTCCCTCTGCATCTCCTCTTTTACCTCGCCCACTGTGATTATACGCTCGCCCACAGCCGCCGCGTAGCCATCCAGCAACACCGCATCCACCATCATCGCACACAGCAGTGTCATAAACAGCACAACTGGCACAATTTTTAATATCGACTTCATCTCTCTCCCGTTATCAATCCAACTTCTAAGCGAAAACACGGCAAATACTAACAAATATGCGCCTAAAGTAACAGCCCAAACGAGAAAGAAAGAGAATACGCGCAGTCAAAGTGGAATAACAAGCTTGTTCAACCCCGCTTACACTACTCTGGTTTTCGCACGCAACCATTCCCGCTCTTTCTCGTCGAGATGCGGCGCGAGCTTTTCGAAAACCCGTTCATGATAGCCGTTGATCCAGTCCAACTCCTCCTGTGTGAGCATATTCATATCCGCAGCACTCATATCCACTGGACAGAGAGTGAGTGTTTCAAACCTGAAGAACTCTCCAGACTCCGTCTTCCCCGACTCAACAACAAGAACCATATTCTCCGTGCGTATTCCATACTCCCCCGCCCGATAGCATCCCGGCTCAATGGTCAGCACCATTCCGGGTCTGAATCTGACATTGGCACGCGAGCTTATTGCGCAGGGCCCCTCGTGAACATTGAGGTAGCTGCCAACTCCATGACCAGTACCATGCCTGAAATCAAGTCCATATTCCCAAAGCGGCGTACGTGCAAGTATATCGACATTGGCCCCAGTTGCGGTGGACGGAAACTTGAGTCGGGAGAGATTGATAACCCCTTTAAGCACCAGCGTGAAATCGCGACGTGCAACATCCGGGATCGGACCCAGCGCAATGGTTCGAGTCACGTCGGTTGTACCACCAAGATAGTTCCCACCCGAGTCAAAAAGGAAGAGTCCCTCCGGTTCCAGATCATAGCAACTTTCCGGACTGGCCGAATAATGAGGAAGCGCGGCGTGCTCTCTGTATCCGGCAATGGTGGGAAAGCTGAGTCGCTTCATATCTGGATGTGCCTCGCGAAACTCCCGCAGTTTGTCGGCGGCGGAAATCTCCGTTATCCGCTCCCGCCCAAGCGCATCATCAAGCCAACAGAGGAATCTACACATCGCCACACCATCACTCACGCTGACGGAACGGATATTCGCAATCTCAACGCCGTTTTTCAGCATCTTCAACTCGTCAACCAGCTCCGATGTCTCAATCTTTACGCAGGATTCAGGAATCGCATCGCACAGCGCACGACTAACCTTTTTTGGGGCAAACGCCACACTCTCACCGCTCGGCAGTAGTTTCAGAACCGTTTTTATCTCCGAATACGGGTGAATTGTAACTCTGTCAGCTTCAAGCGCAATGCAAAGATCCTCTCCTATCTTATTATTTTCGACAAACAGTTTAGTCGCGACTGAAGAGACCAAAGCATGCGCTGTGCCCAGCGGACTGTAATCTATATCACCGCCTCTGATATTGAAGAGCCAGGCTATTGCGTCCAGAGATGAGATTATATAGTGATCCGCCTTTTTCGTGAGCATTTTTTCTCGCAAGTCTTCGATCTTCTCCATATGCGTCCGTCCGGCATAGGCGAGTGGATGCGCAACAATCGGCTCCGCCGGACATTCGGGTCTGTCACTCCATATCGCACCGATTAAATCCAGATCGAATTCAACACCAACTCCACTCTCGCCAAGTGTCTCCTCCATTTTTTTTGCTGTCGCCGCAGAGACCACATCTCCATTCATCCCCACTCTGTCGCCATCTTTCAGATTATTTTTCAAATAGTCGACAGGGTTTTCACTATTCTGTCCGCCCAACTCGAAAAATTCTATTTCGGTATACCGCAACTCCTCGCTCGCCTGCGTGACATAGCGACCATCACTCCAGAGTATCGCCTTTTCGAGAGTTACGATCACGACCCCTGCGGAACCTGTGAAACCCGATATCCATTCGCGATCACACCAGTGCCGCGAAGCATTCTCACTTTGATGGGGATCTGTCCCGAAGATCACGCAGGCATCAATGCCATGCCCGCGCATCTGCACTCTTAATGCGGCGACTCGTTCTCTCACTGTATTTTTCAGCATCTACTCTCTCTCCGCATATCATCATTCTGCGACATACTCATTTGTTTATGAAGAGGAACATATGTTCACGCCATTAAACGCACACGCTTACGCGGGAACCAGAACATTCAGCGCCCTTGGCAACACCGTTATCTCTATCTTGCTGGGCGCACCCAACAACTCCCCATCCGTCTGAACAGAGGCTGGATTCTCACGTTCAATGGTCAAATGTGAAAATCTGCGGGTTGTGACACTCTCATGCGAATCAAGAGTCCCGTCAAAAAGACGCGACAAATTACTGAAAACATTCTTCCCGCTTTTTGAGATTGCCACCAGTTCCAGGAGACCGTCATCCGCCTTGGCCTGCGGCGCAATCTTCGCGCCGCCACCAAACTGGGTCATATTGGCGACAGTGAGAATTAGAGGTTTCTCCATGTGCATCTTTTCACCATCTTCGAAAACCAAGTCAACCGGCTGAGGGGTATAATCAAAATAGCCATACACCGCAGAAAAGACGTATGGAAGTACGCCGCGCACCGGTGAACGCTCGATATATTCGACCATCGCCGCATCCCACGCCATGCTGGCAGTCACGAAAAAGGGGCGACCATTGAGAGTGCCAACGTCAATTGACCGCACTTCGGCATCAAGAAGCGCGACTACCGCCTTCTCGCAGTTCATAGATATTCCAAAATGACGGGCAAACCCGTTTCCACTTCCTGTGGGGATCACTCCCAATGCCACATCCGAACCTATAAGCTCGCTTCCAATTGAGTTTACCATCCCGTCGCCGCCCGCGACTATAACCGTATCCACCCCATCATCCATCGCACGCCGCACCTTCGCCCGTCCATCCTCGGCACTTCTGCTGATCTGATAGGTCATGTCTATCCCATCCACATTCCAGTGCTTTTCACACACCTGATACAGCCGTCCCAGCACCGAGATTGGACCTGAATTCGGATTTATCATCACCCTAACCTTACGCACAACAGCCATACTCAGTCTCCATCAAAATCTGTTCAAATATCATTTCATCTTTTTAAAATATCAATTTCAGCCCAAAGTTGCAATAAGAATAGGAAAACATCAATAACGAAGAACAAAAAAAAGGGCTGTCTTTCGACAGCCCTCCAAATAAACGCTCAAAGCGTCTTTATCCACGCTTACTGATAAAGCGGCGGATATAGATAATGAACGCACCCACGATTCCAAACAGCCCCATCGAGAGCGGCTCAGGAACGGCGGTAAAGTTATTCATAATGAAATCAGGCGAACCCGTAGATGTTGTGTTCACCGTGATGTTCCTTATCTTATCCCAATCCACACTGCTACTGAATGACGAAAACGTGTACTCAAGCGTCTTGGTTGAGCCCCAGCGCGCCGGCGTTGTGCGTGTTTCAACATCGGTGTTGCCGTCGGTGTCCGTAACCGTAACTTCAAAATCGATATCCTGATCAGCGGATGTGAATATAAACCGCAAGCGATCATTGTCAGCGTCGAGCAAGTCAGCACCCGTGGTCTGACTCATTCCCTCATACACCATCTCCCAATTAGCGGTCATAGAGGAATCGACGTTATATCTCATCACATTATCTTCAATGTACAAACGAGAACGATCCGTCGCCCCCGCAGTGTCCGTGTCCGTCACATTCAGCGTTGTCTCCCTCTGCCCACCCAGAATATGATCCGTACTCAAGCCAGTCTGCGTCTCATTTGTGGTACCAGTCTGATCGTCTCCAATAAGACCATCGACAATGAGATCCACATCTCCAACCGTGTAATCGTCAATCACAACCACAGCCGCAAAACCCTGAAGCGCAAGCACCAAAACCACAGCCGCCGTTAATATGTATTTAAATGTTCTCATTATTACCTGTTTCTCGCTTTCCACTGCATCATTCACATAATCCAAACAATTCATACCACTTCTTCCGCCATCTCCACGAAAGAACCCGTTCCGTCAATACCGATTAAAGTATCAATACCCAGAACATTCACCACTGCTTCTACCCGTCTCTCCTGAAGAGAATTCGGGTTGCAGGCTCGGAAACTAGCAAAATCCTGAATGGGCTACAATATTTATTTTGCACTTTTTTCATCTTTTTTTTAAGCTTGATTCGGACTCTTACATGCGGTATGCACAGGGTGTTTTTTGAATCTGTAGGGGTGTCCCTTCCTTTGGGACTGAGAACCGGAGAATGCGACTCCGGAACCCTTGGAACCTGATCCGGGTCATGCCGGCGAAGGAAACAGTGGTACGTCAACGTTCCGATGTTTCCCTTCAATGCAATCCGGCAACGTAATTAAGAGGGAAATAACATGAAGATAGGCGTAATCACAATAAGCGCAATAGCTGTTCTCAACTGCGTAGCGACCGAAATATCTGCGGGAGAGACCAACGCCCCAACCACCACGCTGGAACTGGAGCCACTTGCGGTGACCGCGACATTGCGGGAGCGCGGGCTAAACAATATTCCCGGTAGCGCGCTTGTTTTCGATACCGCGACGTTGCATGACATGGGCAGTGAACACTTTCAGGATATACTGCGCCTGACCCCGAATATCGGTTTTTCCGGCGGTAGCGCACGTCCACGATTCCTGCAGGTGCGCGGCATAGGAGAGCTGGATCAATACGATGAACCGGTTATCCCGTCGGTTGGATTCATCGTTGATGACATCGACTTCAGCGGGATTGGGAGCAGTGCCGGACTGTTCGATATCGGACAAGTCGAAATTCTGCGCGGTCCGCAGGGTGGTCTTTTCGGGGCCAACGCTATGGCGGGTCTGATAAACCTCAAAAGCACAGAACCCACCGATAGCTTCGGCGGTAAAACGCATATCTCCATTGGGGGATATAACACCCGCTCACTCGGTCTGGCACTCGGGGGGCCACTCGCCAGAGAGAACAACAAGCTCTCATACCGCCTCAGCCTGCACCACCACCATAGCGACGGATTTATAGAGAACGAGACACTGAAGCGCGATGACACCAATAAAAAGAATGAGTTCAGTAGTCGACTGAAACTACGCTGGCATCCCTCCGAGGACTTCATCCTCGATATGACCGGAATGTACCTCGATTTCGATAACGGCTACGACGCATTCAGTTTCGACAACGGCTTCAAAACTCAGTCCAATGATCCGGGCAAGGACACTCAGAAAACTCGCGCCGCCTCAATGCGTGCGACCTGGTCGACCCCACGTACTTTCGAGATTATCAGCATCACCGCTGGCGGCGACACCGATTCCGACTATCGTTTTGATGCCGACTGGGGTGTCGCAGATGACTTTGAAGAGTATCTGCGCGAAAGAAAGTTCGTGAGCCAGGAACTGCGCCTGCGCTCCAAACCTGATGCACGCATCTTCAGCGGGACAACTAGCTGGGCACTTGGCATCTATTCAAAACGCAAAGATGAACACGCCACTGAAATTCAGAGCTACAGCGGTTTCGATTCCGACTCCGCCAACGACTACCGGGCGGACACAATCGCGCTTTACGGCGAACTGGAATACACATTCATCGAACACGCCCACCTCATACTCGGCACACGCGGGGAACACCGCAACACCCTTTACAACGACACCTACGGAAGCGAGTTCAAACCAAAAGACGACATGTACGGTGGCAACATCTCGCTCCAGTACGACCTCGACGACCGAAATGTCTGCTACGCAACAATCGCACGCGGATACAAGGGTAGCGGATTCAACCCCGACCCATCAACGCCCGGAGATATACGTGTTTACGACAAGGAACACCTCTGGAACTATGAGATAGGAATACGCAACAACATTCTGGACCACACTCTGAAAACCGAGATGAGTGCCTTCTACACCCGCCGTTACAATCCCCAGATCAAATGGTGGGATCCCGGTCCACCATGGGTCCCCTACACCATCAACGGCGAGAAGGGATACAACTACGGAGCAGATGTCAGTGCGACATACAGCATACTGAAGGAATTACAGTTTTTTGCCAATGTCGGGCTTCTTAAAACAAAAATTTACAGCAAACGCATCGACGTGCTGGAAAACGGGCGCGAACAGTCGCACGCGCCCGGCTATCAGTTCTCCGTCGGGGCGCACTATCTGCATCCGGCGGGATATACCGCCCATATTGAGCTGGCTGGCAGTGATAGTTTCCAGTTCGACAACTACTACAATGCCGAGAGCCGCTCGTACGAAACTGTCAACGCCCGCGTCGGGTACGAAACCCGACACTGGGCGGGATACATCTGGGGAAACAACATTTTCGATGAACGCTACGATATACGTGGTCTGAACCTCGGCGACATCTACACCCAGAAGGGTGCGCCGGCAAACTTCGGGGCAACTGTTGACTGTTACTTTTAAGGGGGGGGAGCATGCTTGAAGTTCTGACAGCCGCATGGACAACACTGTTGCGCTCTTCGCCATGGGAACTACTGGCGATGATCCTCAGCATTTTTTATCTTGTGCTGGCGACAAAAGAGAACATCTGGTGCTGGCCGGCAGCCTTTATCGCCACACTTATCTATCTGGTTATGTTCTTTAAAGGGCGACTCATGCTCGAATCGCTACTTCAGGTCTTCTATCTCGCCATGGCAGTCTATGGCTGGCACGAGTGGCATCACCGCAAAAAAGACAAGAGCGGCCGCGCAATCTCGGTCTGGTCGCTGAAACGGCATATCATTGTAATCTGCGCAACGGGGACGGCAACAATAGTTGCCGGTCTGATTTTTGCCAGCTATACCAAGGCGGCACTGCCATATTTGGATGCGTTCACAACATGTTTCGCCATTGTCGCCACCTTTATGGTTCCATGGAAGATACTGGAAAACTGGATATACTGGCTCGCAATAGACACAGCAAGCATCTACCTCTACATCAGCAGGGAGTTCTATCTGACCGCGCTTCTATTTTGCGTATATATTGTGCTGATAATCTTCGGTTACTGCCGTTGGCTCAGTGAGTATCGTTCTGCACGGCAACATACATAACGCCTGAACCAATTTTGATCTGCACGTCGGCGGCAACGACAATATTGCTCTGCCCCAGCTGTTCGCCAACGCCCATCACTATGCCATCCAGACACCATTGCAACCCGGATGCCGAGACATCTTCACAGCGACTGAACGGTAACAGACTCAAGGTCGCGCCCGCCGGAAAACAACCCGTCAGTGAAAATTGAGGGGTGACGCGATGCAGAACCTCAATGTCTGAAAAAAATACAACAGGAATATCAGTTTCGATGGATGCTGCAATCAGCAGATTTGTAATCAAATGATCATGACGCCCGCCCAGCCCGCCCAGAATATGAACCGCCGCCGCCGTATCCGCGTAAACGAGCGCCTTCTCAAAATCCGTCGCGTCCTGATGCGGTTTTTTTTCGACACGACAGTTCAGGCTGGATATATCCGTCTCAAGAGAATCAAAATCACCCGTCAAAATATCCGGCTCACAACCAAGCGCAAGGATTGACTCCACGCCACTGTCTGCCGCGATAACTCTGTCCGCCCATGCCAGTTGCCCCCGCAACAGTTCGTCCGAAGCTTCTTCACCGCCAAGCAGAATCAAAACATTCATTTTTTCATCCATCTTCGCGTTCATATCCTGCTAACGGGTGTCACCCGTCATTCAATAATCTTTTTCAGGCGCTCACAAGCGGCATCCCACGCATCTCCGCCGACGGGCTCATAGGTTTCCATGTCGAATGAACGCCGAATCAACGCACGTCCCTCTTCAACCGACTGCAGATCACCCAGTGCCACCATCTGCACAATCACATTGCCCAGCGCGGTGGCTTCGGTCGGACCGGCAACAACCCTGCGCCCGATGGCATTGGACACAAACTGGTTGAGCAATTTGTTTTTAGTCCCGCCACCCACAACATGCAACGTCCCTGCGTCAATCCCCGCAAGCTCCTCCACCTGCTCCAGCGCAAAACGGCATTTCAACGCCAGACTTTCAAGTGCTATTCGGGCAATCACTCCCTTATCATCAGGCACATTCTGACCGGTGCGACGACAGTATTCACGAATTCGCGCCGGCATGTCACCCGGCGACTGGAAATCCGCCGCGTCAGGATCAATCAAAGCGACAAACGGTTCCGCAGCATCTATCAGGCTGTCAATTTTATCAAAGGAGAGGTTCGCCCCCGCCTCATTCCAAACTCGACGACACTCCTGAAGTACCCACAAACCTGTCGCGTTCCGCAAGAGCCTGATTGTTCCAAACGCCCCGCTCTCATTGGTGAAATTGGAGCGCAGACAGTCGGTGCTGATAATCGGCTCCGAAAGTTCTGTTCCAAGCAGTGCCCAGGTGCCTGAACTCAGGTACGCAAAATCCTCACCCTCCGCCGGTGTCGCGACAACAGCAGATGCCGTGTCGTGTGACGCAACCGCTATGACAGACAGATTTTCCGCCCCCGTCTCAACCGCAATCTCAGGAAGCAGTTTCCCCAGAATACTCCCCGCTTCCACAATGTCCGGGAATATCTTCGACGGTATCCCCAGTTTGTCTGTGATGTCGACAGCCCACGTGCCCGTCTTCGGGTTAAAGCACTGAGAGGTGCTCGCCAACGTGCGCTCATTGCGTTTTTTCCCTGTCAGCATATAATTAAAAAGATCCGCCATCATCAGGAGACAGTCGGCACGCTCCAGTTTGCCGTTTTCCGCAAGAACATCGGACATAAGCTGATACAGCGTGTTAATCTGCATAAACTGAATCCCTGTCTTTTCAAAAATAGTGTCGCGCGAAACCCTCTTAAACGCCTCTTCGGGAACACCGTCAGTGCGACTGTCGCGATAATTGAAAGGGTTCTCAATAAGTTTCCCGTCCACGCCGAGGAGTCCGTAGTCCACTCCCCAACTGTCCACTCCAACACTAGAGACGCTATCCCCCGCCACCGCCACGGCCTTGCCTATCCCGATTTTAATTTCGTTGAACAACCCTTCCGCATCCCAGTGCAATCCGTCTTCCTCCTCAACTGGACCGTTAGGGAAGCGATGTACCTCCTCAAGTACCAGCGTAGTCCCGTTAAAACGCCCCAACATCGCACGTCCATTAGACGCACCCAAATCTATCGCAATATAAGTTTTCTCTTCCAACATTTTAGCCATCCTTTTTTGAAGAACTAAATTTCACGAGCTTTCCCCATCCGCCCATCACCACCATACATCTCATCCGATTTATACCAAATTTTAGTTTGAGTCGACTTTATAGTGGAGAGATGGCTGAGAAACAATAAAAAATTATAATTTCACAATTTACCATCTTCACTCATTCTTGAAAAACGAACAACGCCCAATGTCGGTGCGTCGCAGGTAATAACGTTCAAACTCCGTGCGTTCGTTTTCCAGCGGAACAAATGTCTCCGCACGCACAAATCGGCAGTCGTTCTCCATCAGCGCCTCAATCTCCTCAAAAAAGGGTATGTGATCGGTTGCCGCGTGAATAAATCCACCAGGTTTCAGTGTGCGATGCAACGCATTCAAAAACAGCGCGTCAAAAAAACGTTGCGATTTGTGCCGCTTCTTGGGCCATGGGTCGGGGAAAAAGACATAATAAACCGAAACCGATGATTCGGGAATCATGTGACTTATCGCGTAAGACGCATCAACCCTCAGCAATTTGACGTTGTCTAGTCCCCTGCGTTGCACCTTGTTGTCTATTTTCCGGATTCGGCGCAACATCCGGTCGATCCCCAGAAAGTTCGTTTCGGGGAACGCTGCGGCTCGTGCCAGCAGAAAACCGCCCTTGCCGCAACCGACATCCACCTCGACTGGGCGAACTGCGTTATAGCAACCCTCAAAATCAAGTTGGCCGAGCCAGTCTTCAGGAATTATTCTGCACGTATCCATATCCTGACATTTACAGGTTCGTCGTTTACTGTTCAAGCCTTTATGCTTGCTGAACTCGCTCTGTTCTGATAGAAGGCGCATATACATATCTGGTTAAGCTCTGACCGTCAGTTGCCGGTGGAGAGGATTATTTCGTTTCGGCACGAGTTCTGTGTTGAGGATCAGCAAGCTCCTCGCAAGAACGCGGTGTCAGGGAAATGCGAATTTCCCCTCTCTGAAGCAGTTGTGTTCGGGGTTAACCTCAAAATCACACAACCAAAGAAAGGGATATTATGAGTATTGATATGTTATTCGAACTCTCGACTAAGCTTATCGGGGGACTGGGACTGTTTCTGCTGGGCATGAAATACATGTCAGAGGGCATGCAAGCTGTGACAGGAAAACGGTTGCGCAAAATGATCGGCGTGGCAACTACAAACCGCGTGGCGGCATGCACTGTGGGAACTGTTATAACCGCCATAATTCAATCAAGCTCGGTCTGTAGCGTCATGGCCATCGGGTTCGTAAACGCGGGGCTGATGAACCTGACTCAAGCCATCGGTGTAATCATCGGCTCCAACATCGGAACCACTTTTACTGCATGGATTCTATCGCTCGAAGCACTGAAAATAGGCGACTACGGTCTACTCATACTGGGCATATCCGCTTTCGTCTTTATGTTCTCCAAAAGCGAGAAAACCCGATACACTGCTCTGTCACTGCTGGGAATCGGGATGGTCTTTTACGGAATGAAAGTGATGTCCTCCGGCTTCAAAACCCCAGAGATTTACGATATTTTAAAAGGATTCTTCGCCACACTCAACGGAACCACCTATATGGGGCTTCTCAAGTGCGCGGTTGTCGGCTGCGTCGCAACCATGATTGTCCAGTCCTCATCCGCGACAACCGGCGTGACCATGGCTCTGGCGACAGCGAACCTGATCAATTACAACACCGCAGCTGGATTGGTGCTGGGACTCAATATCGGCACTACCATAACCGCCGTCCTCGCCTCAATCAACTCCTGCACAGACGGCAAACGCGCCGCCTACGCGCACGTGATATTCAACGTTGTGGGAACCTTGTGGCTCTTCCCGTTTTTCTTCAAATATACTGCCGGCATTGAACATCTCCTCGGAGCGGACGCATACATCGGCACAAAAATCGCACTCACTCACACCGGTTTCAATGTGATAAATACGATTGTTATTCTTCCGTTCATGGGGTATCTGGTCAAAGCCGTCACCTATCTAGTGCCAGAAAAGAAGAAGATCGAGCATCATCTAACCTATCTCGATATTCGCGCCATCAACGCACCGGCTCTCGGTATTGTGCAGTCGAGAGACCAAGTGTTCTTTATGGCCGACAGTGTTCAGGGAATGATGGATCGCCTCAAGAATGTCACCCAGAACACCGAAAAAGATACCGCACAGGAAAATAAAATATTCCAGCGGGAAGACGTACTCGACAATGTCCAAAAAGAGATATTCGTCTTTCTCAGCAAACTCGTGGCGGGCGAAGTCTCCCAGGAGGTCTCCATCGACGCTCACAATCAGATGCGCCTGGCGGACGAGTATGAGAGTTTGAGCGACTATATCGCCCACGTTCTCAAGGGACACATCAAACTGCGGGAGAACGAACTCGCCATTTCGGATGTCGGGCAGAAAGAATTGCTGGATCTGCACACCAAAGTGGCATCTTACATCCGTAAAATAAACATTGCCGTCAAGGAGAACGATAAGAATATTCTCCCTTGGGCCAGTGCGGAGGGAGCCAAAATCACCTCACTTATGAAGCAATACCGCGAAAAGCATCTGGAACGCGTGGTGTCCGGAGAGGTGGATGCACTTCAAAGCCTTGTGTTCACCGACTTGCTGAACCAATACCGCCGCATGCGCGATCACGCCAAGAACATCGCCGAAGTGGTCGCCGGCGAGAAGTGAAATCAGGCTGAGAAAAAGAGAATGAGAGAAAACGCATAAAACACGGCGTCATCTCTCATTCTTCTCTTTCTTTTCGTTTTTTGCGTTGAAATCAACGCTCCCCTGTGTTCAGCTTCGCAACGTTCACGACTTAAATTAAGACTTAACAAACAGAGATCGAGGTTGCTATGTGTAAAAAAAGAGTTATCACGGGCATCGCCGTCTGCATTATCGGCATAACATCAACAATGCTTCTGGCAGAAGGTTATTCAAACACCCCCATGTTGCCCGGAGGAAAGTGGCATGTACACGATCCAAGCCGCCCGGCCCCGAAAATCGTCACCCCGCCCTCCTCCACCCTGAAAGCCCCGTCCGACGCCATTGTGCTGTTCGACGGCACGGATTTCTCAAAGTGGACTCAGATTAAGGAGATCAAGATAAAAGGCAAACCCATCAAATTGATCACGCGATCGCCACGCTGGAAGATCGAAAACGGTTACGCCGAAGTCGTTAAAAACACCGGCAACATCTTCACAAAAGAACCCTTCGGCTCCTGCCAGTTGCACGTTGAATGGATGTCTCCCCCCCCGAAAAAAGGGAAACACGGACAAAAATGCGGAAACAGCGGCATATTCTTTATGAAGCAATACGAAGTGCAAGTGCTCAACTCCTTTGAAAACAGGACATATTCGGACGGGCAGGCCGCCGCCATATACGGACAGTATCCACCACTGGTGAACGCCTGCCGTAAACCCGGAGAATGGCAGACCTACGACATCATCTTCGATGCCCCGAAATTTAAAGACGGCAAACTGCTTAGCCCCGCCTATATCACCGTAATCCATAACGGCGTACTCGTTCAAAACCACACCGAGGTGCTGGGACCAACAAGACACAAAAAGGGAACAAAATACACCCCGCACGCCGATAAAATGCCGCTCAGACTACAAGATCACGGCGATCCCGTCCGCTACCGCAATATCTGGATTAGACCGCTCTAACCCGAATATTGCATGAGTAGCTGATGCTTTCTTGCAAAGGCGCAATAAA
>CAYTQP010000026.1:0-26557 GCA_964440175.1 uncultured Verrucomicrobiota bacterium | reverse complement strand
GATACACGCCGGAGAATATCGATACTATGCTGAATAAATCCAGTGGTCTGCTCGGACTGGCGCAGATCGGTAGCAACGATATGCGTGATGTCCGCAAAGCCATAGGTGAAGGAAATGAGCAGGCACAACTGGCATTCGATGTTTTTATTCACCGTCTGATTAAATATATAGGTGCATATACCGCCGTTTTAAACGGTGTTGACGCGCTTGTGTTCACTGCTGGTGTCGGCGAAAATGTGCCACCTGTACGCTCCGCAACCTGCGCAAGCCTCAGTTACCTTGGCGTTGAGATCGACGAGGAGAAAAACCTGCGGAACGATCAGGTCATCAGCGTAACCGGGTCTAAACCAGTCGTTATGGTTATCCCCACAAACGAAGAGCTTATGATAGCACGCGAAACCGCCCGCATACTGAATATGAATTAAAACGGAGATTGTTGTTAGATATGTCTTTTCTTCAAGAACTTGAACTGCGTGCTAGTAGCGCGAACAAAACCATTATTCTTCCAGAGGGTCAGGATCCCAGGGTTCTAAACGCCGCGCTGGATATCTCTCGCAGAAAAATAGCCAAGGTGATTGTACTGGCTTCAGAAGATGAACTTCAGGCAAACCCCGGAATCGACCTCAAATGCCAGGAGGTTGAGGTCATTGACCACAAAAGTTCCCTGCTCAAAGATTCCCTCGCTGCCAAATTTCAAGAGATTCGGGCACACAAGGGTGTCACGCCAGCGCAGGCTCTCACGAAGATGGACGACCGCCTCTACTTTGGTAATATGATGGTTCGAACCGGACACGCTGATGGTTTGGTCGCTGGTAGCATCTCCTCCACCGGCAACATGTTGCGAGCCGCCTTCCATTGCATTGGAACAACCGAGGGGATCAAAACCGGAAGCAGTTGCTTTGCAATGGAGCTGAAAAATCCCTCACCCGCAGGTGCCAGCGTCCTCTTCTACGCAGACTGCGCGGTAAACCCCACCCCCACCCCCGAACAGCTTGCCGACATCGCTCTTTCAACTGCACGCACCTACCGGGCACTCGTCGATAAAGAACCACGCATCGCTTTCCTCTCATTCTCCACCAACGGAAGCGCGAAACATGAACTCATCGACAAGACCAGAGAAGCCGTGGAAATCACACGCGGAGAGATCAAATCGCGACAGCTCGACATTGTTGTGGACGGTGAACTGCAGGTCGATGCCGCTCTGGTTCCCGAAGTGGCAGCATCAAAATGTTCAGGCAGCCCCATTGCAGGTCGGGCCAATATCCTCATATTTCCCGATCTTCAATCAGCAAATATTTCATACAAGCTCACTCAACGACTGGCCGGTGCTGGCGCGTACGGTCCAATCCTGCAGGGTCTCGCCAAACCCGTCAACGATCTCTCACGGGGATGTGTCCCCGCCGACATTACCGCCGTTGCCATCATCACTGCCTGCCAAGCCGCCGGGTAGCGATTCAAA
Source organism: uncultured Verrucomicrobiota bacterium (assembly GCA_964440175.1). Lineage (GTDB taxonomy): Bacteria > Verrucomicrobiota > Kiritimatiellia > CAYTQP01 > CAYTQP01 > CAYTQP01. Next base: position 25,098 of record CAYTQP010000026.1, on the reverse strand, counting down.
CTAAGCGTACCGTTGCTCTTTTTGTAAGCGAACATCTCGACAATCGGGCGCATGGTGGCGATATTGCATTCAACGATATATTCCCATGCCAAAGGAATGCAAGTTGCTGTTCTCTGCAGATATGGAGTTGAGTTCATATTCTATGATCACCGCCGATGTCGGCTTTTCAAAAGAGGCGACGAAGTTGTCAACTGCGTTGACTTCGTTTTTGAGTCCGGACATGGTGGGTTGCGAGAGGGGTTTCATTGGGCATGCGCCAGGTCAGCATCTTCAGAACCAACGAGTTGCGCATGGCTTCTCTCAAAAGCATAAGGCTTTCGCCAAAACTTACATCCGGCTCATCGAAAACTGTAGTTGTTTTTGATTTCATGGTTATGAACGAAAAATAGCACATCCACATCAACTGCCAAATTCAGGATAAAAGATCACGGATACCACATTGCGTAAAAACCCGCAAATTGATAAACTTTGTCTTTCAAATGTGTCGAGTAAATATAACAGAAATGGAATAAAAATGAAAAAAACACCTGAATATCAATCCTTATTCACCATCGGTGTCAACTCAAGGAGAAGAGATCTCTTTAACGCTCTCATATTGGCGGTGCTAATGTTCTCAATTGTTTTTCCCCGCGCCGCGCACGCTGTGCGACCGATCGGCAAGGACTGGCTAAAAACAGATGTCCCGAAGAAGGATGCCATCTGCTTCTGCCTCTACACCGTTCAAAACAAAATAATGAAGATGAGCGTTCAGCTATATCCACTCGCCAGCGGTATCGACCGCACAGTCGAGCTACAGATCAAAAGTGGCAGCGCATGGAAGACAATATCCAAGACCAAAGTGAGCGAGAAGCCTTATGGCGCGCCGCAGGCGAAAAAATTGAGGTGGACGGCGCATTTCAAAATTGAAAAATGGCCCACATCGCGGAATATCACCTACCGCGTACGCGCCGCAGGCGGCGCGGCGAGCTACACGGGAACCATCAGAAAAGACCCTATCGACAAAAAAGAGATTGTTGTTGCCGCCTTTACCGGCAACTCGAACCGAGACCGCAGACTCAAGCCCGACATCATTAAAAACATCAAAGCGCAAGATCCCGACCTTCTCTTCTTCTCCGGTGACCAATCCTACGATCATAAGCAACATCAGCAGGCGTGGCTCCTTTTCGGACAGCAGTTCGGCGAAATCATCAAAGATCGACCAACCATCTGCCTGCCGGATGATCACGATATCGGACAAGGCAACGTGTGGGGCGAAAGCGGCATTAAAGCCACGAGAAGCGCGGGAAACGACGGGGGATACTTTTACTCGCCGCAATACATCAACTCCGTCCAAAACGCTCAGACATGGCATCTCCCCGATCCGTTTGACCCCACCACCGTTAAACGCAATATAGGTGTCTACTATACATCTCTAAAGATCGGGCGCGTGGATTTTGCCATAATTGAGGATCGCAAATTCAAGAGCGGACCAAAGGGTCTGATACCGCCCATGGGTTCGCGACCCGACCACATAACCGACCCCCTCTACGACCCCGAAATGGTGGATATTCCCGAAGCAGTGCTACTCGGAGACCGTCAACTGAAGTTTCTGGAGGAATGGGGGCAAGATTACAACGGTATCGATATGAAAGCGGTGCTTTCACAAACCGTTTTCGCCAACGCCGCTCATCTGCACGGCGGGAAAAACTCCCGCCTTACGGCAGACATGGATTCAAACGGCTGGCCACAGAGCGGACGCAACCGCGCTTTGCGCGTTATTCGCAAGACCTTCGCCCCGATGATCTGTGGCGACCAGCATCTCGCCACCATAATCCATCACGGTGTTAACGACTTCCGCGACAGTGGCTTCTCATTCTGTGTCCCCTCAATCGTCAACTACTATAACCGCTGGTGGATGCCACTGGGCGAGCCCAACGGTAACCCCATCAAAGGCGGTGGCAAAAACACTGGCGACTATTATGACGGATTCCATAACAAGATAACCATGTACGCCTATGCCAACCCGCAGACAAAGTGGAAAAACCGCTGGGGCGGAGAGTGGGGTGCCCGCGCTGCGGGATACGGAATCATCAGGTTTAATACCGAAACCCGCAAAATCACATTCGAATGCTGGCCACGCGGTCAGGACGTAACTGCGGCGAACGCCGAACAATATCCTGGCTGGCCGATAACCATCAATCAAACCGACAACTACAGCCGCACCCCAATCGCCTATCTGCCGAAAATACAGGTTTCAGGAATAATCAATCCTGTTGTGCAAGTCATCAGAGAATGCACGGAGAAAGTTGTCTACACACTGCGCATCAAAGGAACAACTTTCCGTCCAAAGGTGTTCAAGGACGGATTCTACACCATTAAAGTCGGAGAACAACCAAACCGCATGAAAACCTTCACTGGTATCAACGCCCAGGAAGGTGAAAAGAGCGAAAAGATGTTGAATGTTTCGTTTTAACTCCTTCCATTCATAAACTTCGCACGGTGGTGATTACCAGTTTATTCCGGTGTGCACATGAAATGGGAGTAAAGAAATGCTCATCTTCATACGCATTGAAAAATGCAAGTTGCAGTTCTGTGCGCCATTCGTCGATTTGCTTCGGTTGATTAAGAGCTGACGGGGCGGGGTCATTTTTTCAGTCGGTAGAGGGACAGCGGAGTGTGTCCCTGTCCAAAATTTGGAATTTCACGGACAAGTTCATAGCGGTTTTCCAGCAAGACGTGCAGGCGGTGCTGTTCGAGTGGATCAAGTTCGGTGACGGCGGGCGAGTCAATGGCAAAACCATAGGCACTAACTGCCGCAACGGGGGCGGCAAACTCATTGAGGATTGACTCCATTTTCGCACGATTGACAACGTTAAGACACTCGGCGCGTTCATCGCTCACTTCTGGATAGTAGCAGAAAGGACCCATCTCCATTCCTGATGGAACGTCCAGCCCGGACTCCACCGCTAAATAAATGTCCTGGGTTATGAGCTTTTTCTCGTCCCCAGCGACCTCACGCAACCATAATCCGACCTCACGCAATTTGAGAATATCCGGCTTATCCTTTATCCTCCACCAAATACGGTCGCGACCAAGCACCATCCAGTTTTGATTGATCGGGGATGAAAACGCAGCGATTGCGGACACGATAAGGAGTCCGGAGAGAAAGAGTCCTGATATTTTCATGTCGCATGCGAGTGCGGTAAGCATCTGCGTGATTCCGACGGATAAGGCTATTGCTAATATGGGAAAAAGCGCCACCTGATAGTCCTCGTATGGGAAAGATGCCATAAAATGCACCGTGCTCATCGCCAGCACCGAAAGCCAGAGCGGTCCCGTCGCTGCACTGACATCTCCTGTCGTTTCCGCCATTCTGCGCCAGCGAGGGAAGCGGCTCAGAAGAAATATTCCCAATGTCACCGCCAGAAAAAAGGCGACACTGTAGCCCTGCGCCCAACGCGAAACGAATCCTGCTTTATACATCAAAAGCGCTAGCCCCGAACTGGTTGCCCTGCTTGAGTGGTATCCCACATTAAAGAACCAGAAGCTGTCAGGTGTCATAAGGCAGAGCGGAAGAAAGATAATGGCTCCTGCTATTATCCCCCCTACCCCGAATCCAACCCACACAAACGGAGACTTCCGCCTGTATTTGAGCAACAGCCAGAGCAATACAATCGGCAGGCAGACCACCGCAGAGATGCGCGTTCCCGCCGCCAACGCCATAAAGACCCCGGCAAAGACCGTTGCCACAACCCCGCGCCGCGATTCAACCCAGGTGAGCATCAGGAATCCCGCCACGAGAAAAAATGCGCAGAGTGCGTAAGTTTTCACCACTGTTGAATAGTAGCTATGATAGCAATTTGCCGTGATCAGGATGAATGTCGTCAGTGCCGCAATCTTCTTCTCCACTGGAATCAGTCGATACGCGGTCCACGCCGCCAATCCTGCCCCGAGCAGACCCAGCATCATTGTGAAAGCGCGTCCACCCGCGACCCCCCATTTTCGAACAAGCGGCATTGCCACCGTGTATACGAACGGCATAACCGGAGCCTGAGTGAAAGCAAAGTCGCGATACGGAAGCTCCCCGCCCGCCACAAGCTTGGCAGCGTAGAGATACCAGCCCTCGTCCTGGTTCAGATCGCCCAGGAGCAGGTTCATTGACCCCAATCCCAGAGCCAGCAGAACCGCCAAAACGCATATTGTTCTGAACCCCTTCTCTCTCATTCGTATCTTCTCTTCCGTTCACTTCCAATCAGTGACGGTGATAAGACTCTTTTCAAGTGACAAAATCAAGTTTTTTAGGTTTATGAATACGATGATTTCTTCTTGATCAATATCTCCTCATAACTTATTGTGTCGCCTCACTGTAATTTAGAATCGGGAACAGAGGAACACATTACCATGCATGGTATGCACACAGTTGAAAAGATCGGCGGCACCTCAATGAGCCAGTTTGGCGATGTGATGAACAATGTGATCATCAGCAATCGCGAAGGAGTGGAACTCTATAACCGCATCTTTGTCGTCTCAGCCTACGGAGGGATAACCAACCTGTTGCTGGAGAATAAAAAGGACGGTGCTCCCGGTGTTTACGGACAACTAGCTGGCGGCGGCGACTGGCTGGAGGCCTTCGAGATACTTCGAGAGAAAATGATCGCCTATAACCGCTCTTTCGAATCGATCGGTCTTGATGTCGATGCCGCCGACAACTTTATCAATAAACGCCTCGACAGTATTCTCATTTGCATAAAAGATCTTACGCGTCTACACTCATACGGGCATTTCCCGCCCGAGGATTACCTTCCCGCCAGCAGAGAGATACTCAGCTCGGTGGGTGAAGTTCACAGTGCTTACAACAGCACTGCCATCCTCAAAGCGAACGGTGTAAACGCGCAATTTATCGACCTTAGCGGCTGGATGGACACCGACCTCAAGGACTTTGATGATATGATTCACTCCCATTTTGACGAAATCGACTACACGGAGGTGTTGCCCATCGTCACCGGCTATGTGAAGATCAAAGACGGCATAATGGACAGATTTGATCGGGGCTACAGCGAGATCACTTTCAGCAAGATAGCCGTCATCACCAATGCGTGCGAAGGGATTATCCATAAGGAATTTCATCTGAGCACCGGCGACCCCGTGCTGATTGGACTCGACAAGGTCAAGGTTATCGGACATCTCAACTTTGATGTCGCCGACCAGCTCTCGGATATGGACATGGAGGCTATCCATTCCAAGGCATCCAAGGAGATGGAGTTGCACAAGATTCCCATCCGTGTCAAGAATGTCTTCGAACCAGAACATCCGGGAACCATCATTGAAGAAGACTATATTTCCGCCGAACCAAAAGCGGATATAATCTGCGGACGCAACGATATTGTCGCCATTGAAGTGACCGACCCCGAGATGGTTGGGTCGAGCGGATACGATTATCATCTACTGGAGTGCCTCTACGAGAACGATGTCAGCTATATCGCCAAAAGCACAAACGCTAACACGATCACGCACATAATACCGGAGAAAACACACAGCATCGACAAGATTATTGAAACATTGACCGCTCATTTTCCGGGCGCACGTATCAATTCGTGTCCCGTTGCGCTGGTATCAGTCATTGGCTCAAACATGAAAGAGCCGGGTTTTCTGCGTACCGCAGCCGATGCGCTACTTGCGGCAAATGTGAATGTTCTCGCAGTTGAACAGACAATGCAACAGGTGAATATGCAGTTTGTGATCGACCGCAAGGACTTCGACAATGCCCAGTTCGCGTTGCACAGAGCATTCATCGAAGAACCAATTTAAAGATTTGCGCGGAGAAACTAATATGCCCAAACAGACCTCATACTCATTGAAACTGGATAAGAATCAACAGCAGAAACTGCTCACTCATCTTCGGCAGGGAAACTATGAGCCACGCGAACTGGCGTACACACAGATAGCAGTGAGCGCACCGAAATGCCAGATAGCCCTCTATAACAGTGGCAAATGCGTTGTCCAGGGCAAGGAGGCCGAGGACTGGGTGCAATTTGTCCTGGAGCCAAAGGTATTGCAGGAGGTTATCACTGGTTATGACGAAGTCTTCAATCCCGAAGCGCGAGAACAGCACATGGGGGTAGATGAGAGCGGTAAGGGCGATTTTTTCGGTCCGCTGGTTATCTCCTCCGCATACGTTGACAGCGATATCGTCAAAGAACTCAAAAAGCTGGGTGTACGTGACAGCAAGAACATCTCCAGCGACTTTAAAATATCAACTATGGCGAGAGAGCTGCGCAAACTGCTGGAAGGAAAGTTCGCGATCATCACTATCGGCCCCGCCGCCTATAACCGGCTCTACAAGACGATGGGCAACGTCAATAAAATCCTCGCCTGGGGGCACGCCCGCGCCATTGAAAACCTGCTGGAGAAGGTTCCCGGCTGCCCTAAGGCAATCGCTGACCAGTTCGGACCCGAGCGGCAGATAAAAGCAGCTCTCATGAAAAATGGACGTTCCATCGAGCTAATACAGCGCACCAAGGCGGAGTCAGACCCGGCTGTAGCCGCAGCATCCATTCTTGCACGCGCCCAATTTCTTTACAGCCTCAACAGCATACAGAAAAAATACGACCATCCCATATTTAAAGGCGCATCCGCAAAGGTTAGAGAGAGCGCGGTCGCGCTGGTTAAAAAAGAGGGTCCAACGGTTCTAAACGAAGTGGCCAAATGCCATTTCAAAACCAGCGACCAGGTCCTCGCCGCTGCCGGTTTTTCGCGTAGCGATCTGAATTGAATAACCAAAAATAGAGTGTTAATATGAGTACAAGAGTTGAAAAAGATGCCTTGGGCGAGATGGATATTCCCGCTGGAGCATACTACGGGATTCACACCGCACGCTCACTAAATAATTTTGATGTCGCCGGACGCCCGTTGCCGATCGAAATCATACATGCGGTCGCCCGCCTCAAGCGGGCATGCGCCACCGCCAACGCCAGACTAGGCGATCTCGAAAGCACCAAAGCCAACGCAATCGCAGCGGCATGTGAGCGCGTGATTGCCGGCGAATTCGATGACCAGTTCGGCATCGACCTCTTCCAGGCCGGGTCGGGAACCTCATCAAATATGAACATAAATGAAGTGCTGGCCAACATCGCCAGCGAACAACTCGGCGGTGAGAAAGGTAATCACACTCTTATCCACCCCAACGATCACGTCAATATGGGGCAGTCAACCAACAACATCATTCCCTCCTCCATCCGGCTCGCGGCAGTCAGGCTCAATCAAGCACTCTTCGCAAAACTGGATCGCCTGCTGGCATCATTGCGCCTGAAAGAGAGAGAGTTTCATGACGTGCTGAAAGCTGGACGCACACACCTGCAAGACGCTGTTCCGATAACGCTCGGGCAGGAATTCGGGGCCTATTCACGCGCCATCGAAAAAGCGAAATCAAGAATCGAATCTGCTCGCGACTCACTCTACGAACTCGGCGTAGGCGGTAACGCGGTTGGAACAGGACTCAACACAAAAGCCGAATTCCGCAAGACCATAATAGATGAGTTGAACAAGAACTGCGACGAGAAATTCTATCCTGCCACAAACGGCGTTGAGTCCACACAGTTTCTATCCGATATCGCCCACTACTCAGCCGCAATGCGCTTGCTGGCTGGCGACATTTTGAAGATTGCGAACGACCTGCGACTCTTAAGTTCGGGTCCCAACACAGGAATTTGCGAGATAAACCTCCCCGCCATTGAACCCGGTTCTTCCATTATGCCGGGCAAAATCAACCCAAGTATATGCGAGGCCGCCAATATGGCCTGCATTCAGGTGATGGGTGCTGACCACGTCATCGGTATCGCCTGCGCCGCCGGGCAACTTGAGCTGAACACACACATGCCCGTCATCGGCGCGAACCTCATCGACTCAATCGGACTCCTCACCCGCTGTTGTGCGATGCTGGCGGAAAAGTGCGTTGCCGGCATTACCGCAAACACAGAAGTATGCTTCCGCAACTTTAACGCCAGCACCGGACTTGCCACAATCCTGAACCCCATCCTTGGCTACGACCGTACCTCCGAACTCGTGAAAGAGAGCCTTGCCAGCAAAAAACCGATCAAAACGCTCATAATCGAAAAAGAGCTTATGGACAAAGATGCTCTTAACAAACTCCTGAAAAACTCCACAGGTCCCGCCAATCCAAATTCCTGACGGATTGCCATCATTTTGAGAAAGTAACGTGAAACTAAATTTTCAATGTTATCGCGAGATTCAGCTTTAATACTATGCACAACAATATGTTACGACTGATATTTATTCCATGTTACTGGTTACCCCAATGTCACTCTAAGTAATTCAAGAATCCTTTCTTGCTATGAATTAGCCGTCGAGATCTACTCATCGACAAAAATTCAGTTCAGAATGCGTGATATTTTCTGAATGAATTTAAGCTTTTCTATCACTATCTGGATTGACCATTGACTCCAGTGGACTCCGTCCTCATTAAAGCGGTGCGAAGCAGACACATGCATGCGAAGACGGCGTTTTATTTCATCTGTCCCCGGTCGCGTATGATGCCGCCGTACATATCTAACGATAGAATTCTTGTTCCCGGTCGGAAGATTATTTTTGAAGCCAGTATTCATGCTTGATTGTCAGCATGTAAATGCTAAAATATGCGGTTTTTAAAATCATTAAACATGCTTGGGGCAGGAATGGCTGTATTTGTCAATAAAGAGAGACTGAAAGAAAGTATAATTCAGAAGGAACTGGAGATGTTACTATATCGCCACAGCAAGGAGAACTCTTCTTCTGAGATTGCCATATATAAGCAGATGAATGAAGATGCCAAACAAAATGCCATTGAGACCCTCATCCTCAACCAGCAAGCACGCAAGGAGATTGAAGACATCCCTTCAGAGGAGATTGATCGCCGGGCAAAAGAGCTGATTCTCCAATATGCGACAAATAACAATTTAGATGTCCATGAATGGGTTGACCCCGAATTTGAACAGATGCTCAAGAAAAGCCTGCCGGACATCATCAAAACCGAGCTTTATTTTGACAAAATCTGCAAGGATGTGCAACCGCCTGACGAGGAGGAATGCCGTGCGTTTTACAATGAGAACAAAGAGAAATTTAAATATCCCAGGAGTGTGCGTGCATCCCACATCATACGCACTCCGCAACAGGGGGAAACCCCACAAGAACTGATTGCTGAGATGATGAATATACGTGAGCAGTTGCTTAATGGTGCCGATTTCGCAGAGACCGCCAATACGTACTCACAGTGTGACGACAATGGCGGCGATCTGGGCTGGTTTGACAAGTCCAAAATGGTGCCCGAATTCGCAAATGTCGTGTTCTCCATGGACGTTGGTGAAATCAGCGATGTCTTCCCGTCACAATTCGGATTTCATATTGTTAAACTTTTTGATCAGCGAGAAGGCGGTTGCCTTGAGTTTGAAGAGGTGCGTTATGAAATTGAGACCGAAATTCTAAACACCAAAAAAAATAACGCGATAGGACTGGTCGTTGACAAACTCAGAGAAAATTCTGTCATTGAAGAGATTGAGGATTCTGAAACAACGGATGAGAAGCGGACAACATGAAAGTGCGCAACATATTTGGAAACGACGGCAAAGAGAAGGAGATGCCGTTCCTCGATCATCTAGAGGAACTGCGACTCACCATTTTTCGCTGTCTGGCGGTCTTTGGCATCGCTTTCGCCATCTCCATCCCGCTTGCGCCATTCGTTCTAAAAATGCTCATATCCCGGCTTAACGGACTGGTTGAGGATCCCTCCAGCTATCTGCAAACCATCGATGTCGCCGGCGCGTTTATAATGACGATCAAAATCGCAAGCTGGTTCAGTGTGCTGATCGCATCTCCATTTCTGCTTTTTTTTCTCGGACAATTCATTTTTCCTGGTCTGAAAATTATTGAGAAAAAGGCCGTCATCTACTCACTTGCCGCCTCCGGCGGACTGTTCGTTTTTGGAGTTCTGATGTCTTTCAGTGCCACTCTGCCCCTCGCGCTAAAATTCATGATGAAGATGAACGCATGGCTTAACATTGTCCCAAAATGGACAGTTAGCAGTTATGTTGCGTTTTGCATCCAATTGCTCATTGGTTTTGGTTTGGCTTTTCAGCTTCCAATAGTTATATTGGTACTCGGCAAACTGGGAATCCTGAACTCCGTAATTCTCCGTGAAAAGCGGCGACACATCATGGTCGGTCTACTGGTGATGGCCATGCTCTTAACTCCGCCTGATGTGTTGACACAGATAATGATGGCATTACCATTGTTTGTGCTGTATGAAATTTGTATCTGGATATTGTATTCAACCGAAAAAAAATCCCGCGCGGACGCGGACAAAATAGATGAAGGAGAATAATAATGACTGAACTAGCACTATTTGGAGGGATGCCTGGCACCCCCGAAGTAATTTTGACTCTTTTTGTGGTTTTATTGCTCTTTGGTGCCAAAAAACTGCCAGGACTGGCACGCGCGCTGGGTAAAAGCCTCAATGAATTCAAACGCGGCAAGGATGAAGTGATGCGTGAACTGACCTCTGCACAGGACGACATTATGTCAGACACACCTGTCGACGAAAACTATGAAGACGAAATTGAGGATGACGAAGACGAAATTATCAAACCTGAAAAGGCTCCGAAAAAGCGGAAAAAAACATCTAAAGAAAAATAGATGATGTAAAACAAGATTCTGCTTGAGCTTACGATTCGTTTGGGATAAAGTTCGCACGTTATGTTATATAGTACGAAAATATACAGATTTTCCGTCGCCATGCTGACCGTAGCATTAACGGTCGGCTCTGTCGGGTGTACATCGTTTCGCGGAACTTCGCCGCGTCAGTCGCAGGCAGTGAGCCAGCGTTCTGATATCTTGGCATTCGAAGAGCAGATACAAAAACTGTCGGGACAGATGGAGAATATTCAGCAACAGATAGACAGCCTTTGGACCGACATTGAAAACTCCAAGCAGAATGCCGCTCTTGCTAACCGGAATCTGGAAGAACGCATCAACATCAGCATCGCCGATATGGGACGTGAAATAAACGCGCTTGAAGCGGCGCGTGTGGCGGATCGCAAGGAAATTATCAGCAAGGTGACGGAGACTGTCACAAAATTGACAAACAAAATGAACCGTAACGTCCAGCGAAATCCGCCAATAAGTGAGGACGGCGTCATTCACCGCGTTGCAGCTGGCGAAACCCTGTCGGAGATCGCAGCTGCCTACAAGGTTTCGACGAAAATCCTAATCCGGGCGAACAAGTTGAAAAACCCCGATGCACTCAAGGTTGGACAAGAAATTTTTATTCCCGAGTAACTGTTAATTAGATTGTGAGGAGCCCAATTTGGATTGGTATATAAAGAAAGAGGACAACTCCGTATTCGGACCTATCGGTTTGCCCGAACTAAAAAACTGGGCGGCGGGAGGACGGGTCGCCCCCAAAGACACCATCTCAACAGACAAGAGTAACTGGCGAACAGCGCACGAGAATACTGAACTCCACATGGACTGGACTGTGGAGTTGGAGGACGGTGGCGTTTACGGTCCGATTCACCTGCTGGCGTTCTGTGACTTCCTCACCGATGAATCGGTCAGTTTTCAGACCCCGATCTCCAATATCCGCTATAACGTAACCTATCAGCTCGGCGAGGTGTTGCTTCCGGCGGTTATCAACCGCAACAATATCCTGCTCAACGCCATTAACACATTAACAGCGCGTATCGAGTTAATGGAGAAAACAGCTAAAGCGGAACCATCGCCAAACATTGACAATGACCCCGTTTTCGAAGCCACTGGAGACAAGCAAGCGCAATGGCAGGCAGCCATGCGGGACAGGGAAAAGCATCAGAAAAACGCCATTCACTGGGAGACCCTTTACAAGGATGAAGCCAAAAAGACAGAACTGCGCGAAACTGAAATGCAAAACGAGCTACGTGAACTTCGGCAGGAGAATCTGTTGCTGACCACACAACTCGACAAGATTAAGAGTGAATTGAAGGGTCAAAAAAATATCAACTCCGAATTTGAACAATTCACCGCTATTGCGGATCACCCTGGTGATGATCAGATAAAAATGCTGAAAAATCAGTTTAAGACCCTGCTGGAATCATATAACGACATCTCCATGCAGTACGAACGACTCAGCACGCAGATCACCGGTCAGTCCGATGAGCTGGATCATCTGCGTTCCGCTAAGACCACAACCCAGAAGAAGGCAGATGAACGCATCCACAGCATGATGGAAGATTTGAAGATCGAAAGAGAAGAGGCCGACGATGCCCGCCGCAAACTCTCGGAAGTTGAGAAGAACTACAACGATCTTCTGAAGTCATACCGGGGTATGAACGACCAGCTCATCAAACTGCGCCAACAAATAGCACCGACCATGGAACCCGAATCTGACGAGGATGATTTTTCAGAATAGCCTGTTTCTCTTACGGGCTGATCTTTTCACGGTTTTCTCGATACAGTGACATTTCAAAGCCGACACCCAGTAATCACCCATTTGCGAGATGGAACACCCCCCCTTTTTCACCAGCGAATATCCTGTATATTCATCTGATATGTCACTCTGCCTCTGAATTCATTCTTTTCGAGTTTAAACGCCATATCAAACGAGCCATCGGGGAGATCGTGGTTCCACATATTAAACCCGATTGCGTTACGTTCGGTATTTCCTATTCCAACAACCGCCTTCAAATGACCTTTGCCAACCTCCCTGGGCGCACCCATGAAGCGTACTCCCGCAACGGCCCACACCGGTCCGGGATTCCCCGCCCCGCAGGGGGCGAGCATATTCTGCGCCTCAAAAAGCTCTTCTCCAACATCTTCGAGATTGATCCAGGCATCCACCGGCTGCTTCGGTATCAGATCATCTGCTTTCATCATGCTGCGGGCAATACTATTGAGACGCTCCCTAAACTCATCAATTTTATCACCTTCGAGTTCAAGTCCAGCCGCCATAGCATGACCGCCAAAATGCTTCAGATTATTCGCGCATTTTTCGAGTGCTGCGACAAGATTAAACCCCGCGATACTCCGTCCGGAACCATGCCCGCCACCCTCCTCATCAAGAGATATGACAATGACCGGGCGATAATGCGCACGAACAATTCTGGATGCGACAATTCCAACCACACCGCGATGCCAGCCCCTGCCGGCGATCACAATCACATAATCTGTTTCTGGATTAAAAGTCGCATCAATCTTTCTCTCGCACTCAGCCATCACATCTTTTTCAATATCACGCCGGTGTTTATTGGCTTCATCAAGCTCTCGTGCTATGACAAGTGCCTCGGCGGGGTCGTCTGTGAGCAACATATCCAGCGCACGACTGGCAGTGCCGATACGACCGGCGGCATTCAGGCGCGGAGCCAACTGAAACGCGATATGATGAGTGCGTAGAGGCTGTTTGATTTTCGACACATCCATCAACGCCTTCAGTCCGACATTGGCGGTTATACTCATACAACGCAGTCCGCAACTGACAAAGATGCGGTTCTCCCCAACCAACGGAACTATATCGGCGACACTCCCCAATGCCACAAGGTCGAGAAAAAGGCGCAAATCCGGCTCATCGAATGGGAGATTATTTTCTCGTGCGTATTTCAACAATGCAAAACACAGCTTGAACGCCACCCCCACCCCTGCCAGATTCCAATCATCACCCCCGGCATCCTTCAGTTTTGGATTCACAACCGCAACTGCGGCGCAAACTTCACCGGAAGGTTCATGGTGATCCGTCACGATCAGATCCACGCCATGCTGCCGGGCAAACTCCGCCGCATCCGTTGAGCTGGTTCCACAATCGACGGTTATCATAAGCCCTGTTCCGTGTTCAGCAATACAACGCTCAAGGGTATCAACACTCAAACCGTAACCATCATCGGTGCGATGAGGAATAAATGGAACGGCATTGGCACCAAGCACGGTCAGCACCTTTATCATCAGTGTTGTCGATGTTATCCCGTCCACATCGTAATCACCGTAAACCGTTATGTTCCTGTCCGTTCTAATCGCAGACCAAATATGCTCAACAGCGGTGGACATATCGGGAAGAGTGAACGGATTCCGCAGATCACTCAGTCGCGGATGCAGAAAATGTTCGGCAACCTTCGGGTCTGAATATCCGCGTTGCGCCAGCAACTGCGCCAACGCACGCGGTATTTCAAGTTCAGAGGCCAATAACTCGACAGCGGCGGAGTCAAACTCGCTGACAACCCATTTCGCCGTCTGCCGTATCTCTTCCATTCTTTACTTCTTCGCTTCCTTGTGCCACAGCAGGACAATGGGTGTCGCCACAAAGATGGATGAGTATGTGCCCACGACCACGCCGATGAAAAGTGCCAGCGCAAAGCCAAAGATTGCAGCACCACCGAACAGGAGCAGGATTCCGACACTCAGCAGTGTCGTGAATGATGTCAGCAACGTACGACTAAGGGTCTGATTGATACTGATATTACAGATATCCTTATAGTTTTTGCCCTTCATCAACTTCAAATCCTCGCGTATACGGTCGAAGACCACAATCGTGTCATTGACAGAATACCCCACAATCGTCAGTAACGCAGCAACAATCGTCAAGTTCAGCTGATTGCCGAGTATGCAGAATATTCCGATTGTGATGAGAACATCGTGCAGAATCGCTACAATTGCGCCCATGGCAAAGGCAAACTCAAAGCGCAGGGAAATATAGATTACAATTCCGACAAGCGCGAACACGATCGCCTTTATACCCTTGCTCTTCAACTCGCGTCCAACCTGTGGGCCAACGCTGTCGGTTTTAATATTTTTGTACCCTTTTGCCGCAAACGTCTCTACGATGGTTTTCCTTGCCAAATCGCCATATTCGTGCCCTACCTTAAGCTCCATGAATTCTTCCATTTGGGTCGCATTATCCGCAGAGACAACCTTCTGGTATTGGATAGTCGGGTTTTCAATCCCCGCCGCTGTCAACGTGTCGCGCACATCCTGCGTCTCCACTTTTTCGTCAAAAGAGAATGTGAGGGCGGCACCGCCACTAAAATCGACACCAAAATTATTCTCTCCGTTGTAAATGAACGCCCCCCATGTACCAACAAGAATCAAACCGGAAACCATCGCCGCAATTTTGCGTTTACCGATAAAATCAATTTTCGTATCACCAATCAGGCGCATCATCTTGATGGTTTCAACCTTGCTGTGCTCTCCCACCAGGTTAAACAGCATTCTTGTGACAACCAGCGCGGTATACATACTGGCAACAATACCACCACTCAGTGTTATTGCAAATCCGCGCACTGGTCCGGAACCTTGCCAGAAGAGGATCACGGCAGTGAGCAAAGTCGTAATATTCGCATCAAAAATTGTCCTAAAGGCCTTTTCATAGCCCGCAGCAACCGCCGGTATAAACCGCTTACCGGCCAGATGCTCCTCTCTTATCCGTTCAAAAATCAGAACATTGGCATCAACCGCCATACCGATTGTAAGCACGATACCGGCTATACCGGGCAGTGTAAGCGTCGGCAATCCTCCGCCAGACCCCGCGCCGGTCTGACCGGTAAAGAAGCTCAGGAATCCCGACACCAGCAACATGCCAAGCGGAAGCAGGAGTATATCGAGAACGAGCGCGAGGTTCGCAATCACTCCTGCGCCAAAGTAGTAAAGCAACATGAAGGCCACAACAGCAATGCCTGCAAAAATGGAGGCACGCTTACCGCTTTTGATTGAATCTTTCCCCAGTGACGGATCCACGCTGCGTTCCTCAATCATTTTTGTCTCTGTCGGCAGTGAACCAGCCTGAAGCACCGTCACAAGTCGCTGAGCCTCCACCGCACTGAAAGAGCCTTCAATTACGGCTCTTCCATTGTAAATGGGTGTTCTCAGAAAGGGTGCAGAGTAGAGCGTTCCGTCTAGAATAATACCCAGATAACGACGTCCTTCTTTGCTGGGATTTTTTGCGCCACCGGGAGCATTATCCTCTGTTACGCGTTTAAAACGACGTTTTCCCTCACCCTCAAGAGTCAACGCCACCTGTGTTTTAAAGTTGTTGTAATCGACTCTGGCACTGCTGATGAATTCACCGGTCAGCTCATTTCTTCGTTTAACAAAATATGGTCGGTAAGCAGAAATACCCTCTTTCAACTCCTCTTTCATAAGCATGAAATCATATCCGGAGGGGGCTTCAAATCTCTTGATGCGCTTCTTATCCACGTTATCAAGGTCAGCATCTTCGTTGTCGTTGCTCTTAATACGCTTGTAGTATTTAGTGTCAATCCTCTTCCCGTTCGTGTTCTGCGTCGAGAAGGTGATTATTTTATATCCATTCGGAGCCAGATTCTTCTCGAAAAGCGCGGCAACCAACTCGTCATTTTTTTCATGCACCATCCGAAATTCGAGGAAAGCCTTTTGCGTGAGAGCCTTCAGTGCATTGTCACGATCTACCTCCTTGAGACCTGGTATCTGCACTACAATCTGGTTGCTGTTTGGAATAGGATATATGATCGGATCCGTCTTTCCGAACGCATCCACCCTGTTTCTAATTATCTCCAAAGCCCGGGCGCGAAGGTCGGCTTTCTCTTTCTTGGTCTGCATTTCAGAGTCATCAATCTCCATAGTGAAACTTGTCCCGCCACGCAGATCGAGTCCCAATTTTATTTTATCAATCGGAACAACCTGCGAAAGCGACCACGCCACAAGGCATATCAGTATCAACCATTTCCAGATTTCAGCTTTTTTCATAATTTTACTTCCTATTTATCCTGTATTAACACCATTTTATTTTTTCGTGTCATCTTCAATCGAGTCACCATTTTCCAGCACTTGCGTTATAGCACCCCGGGCAACTTCAACCTTCACCTTATCAGCAATCTTAATAATAAAGAGCTTCTCCTTTTTATTGGCTATAACACCAATAATGCCTCCGCCAAATACAACCTTATCACCCGTCTTAACGTTATCGAGCATTGCGCGACGCGCCTTATCCTTTCGCTGTTGCGGGCGAATCATCAGCATATAAAAGATTGCTACCATAATAACAATCAAGACCAATGAAAATATGGGGGACTGCTGGGGTTGCCCCTCCTTTGCGGGGGGAGCCGCCATTGCCAAACTCATAAGCTGATACCACATTTTATTATCTCCATTTTTATCGACAGAAACCTTTGCTTTACCGGGTTTCAGCCATTTTTATTGTTTATCATCTCTGTGTGCTCCTCGACTATCGTTTTATAGCCGGCACAAAACTCTCTCTCAAATTCTTCGTACACTCCGCAATTTATCGCCGCACGGGCAGCATCAATCACTCGTTTATAAAGGCTCAGGTTATGAATAGTCAACAACCTGATACCCAGTATCTCATCTACATTCAGCAGATGTCGCACGTACGCTCTGCTGAAGTTACGGCACACATAACAATCGCACCCCTCTTCGACCGGGCGCATATCCTCTTTGTAGAGTGCCGCTTTCACCGGATAACGACCGCGCCACGTAAAGGCACTGCCATTGCGTGCGCAACGCGTGGGCATGACACAATCGAACATGTCAACACCGCGACCAATCGCCGCAACCATTTGCGATAACTCGCCCACACCCATCAGATAGCGCGGCTTCTCCTGCGGCAGATGCCCGACTGCATCTTCGACACCTCGGGCAATAAGCTCGTCGGGCTCTCCAACACTGACTCCGCCGATGGCGTAGCCGTCGAAATCCATTTCTACCAGCCTTTGAGCGCACTCCGCACGCAAATCAGCATATACACTGCCTTGCACAATTCCAAAGAACAACTGACCGTCAGCCCGAGGCTGAACGGCGCATAAAGCGGCCCATGACAGGGTGCGCTCCATCGACCTGCGTGCATATTCCCGCTCACAGGGATACGGCGGACACTCATCAAACAGCATCGCTATATCAGACCCTAGCTGCCGTTGCACCGTCATGGCCTCACGCGGTCCCAGAAAATGACGGCTACCGTCACGATGCGACTGAAACTGAACACCCTCGTCGGTGATCTTCCTAAGCTTCGCCAGGCTGAACACCTGATAGCCGCCACTATCCGTCAATATCGAGTGTTTCCACCCCATAAAGCGATGAAGTCCACCACAACGCTCGATAAGTTCAGCTCCGGGACGATCGTTAAGATGATAGGTATTGCCGAGAACAATCTCATATCCCAGCTCCGCCACTTCGTCCGGGGCCATTGTCTTCACTGTGGCCCTAGTGCCAACCGGCATAAACACCGGTGTCTCCACCTCCCCGTGCGCCGTTTCAAGACGGCAACTCCGGGCATTTGTTAAAATATCTTTTTTTTCTACCGTAAATTTGCCGGGTTCACTCATTACACCTCAACAATGAACCATTCATACTCTCACGAACCAGCCGGCGCATCAGTCGGTACTGCAACAGGTGTCTCAACGGCTTCAGACGGCACGGCAATTGTCCCTGACTCTTCAGGGGCGACAGTGCCGCCAAGTGTCGACGGCATCTCATCGGCAGGAGCGGGAACTGCCGGGATTTTACCAGGCTTCGCCGCAGTTGCCGCACGCGTTTCCGTAATAATCCCCTTCATCAGCTCTTTATCAACCGAAGACAACTCACCCTTCTTGTATGAAAACATTGTGTTCAGAATCAAGGTTGTGAGCAGGAACGCCACACCGAGAACAACCGTCGCTCTCGTCAGAACATTACCAGTGCGCGACCCAAACATTGAACCATCGCCACCGCCGCCAAATGTGGTTCCCAAACCGCCACCTTTCGACTTCTGCAACAAAACCAGCCCTATCAGCATCAAACTGCACAGGATCACTATCACTATCATAATTGCTTTTAATATAACCATATACTGCTACCTCCCGGTGCTATTCTTTCGCCGCCTGGACAATCTGAATAAACGAATGCGGATCCAGCGCGGCTCCACCAATCAAGCCGCCGTCGATATCCGGCTGACCAAACAACTCTTTTGCATTTCCCGGTTTCACGCTACCGCCATACTGTATGCGGACAACTTGAGCCAGACCTTCATCGTACATCTCCATCAGCAACTTCCGTATAAACGCATGCACAGCCTGCGCCTGTTCCGGCGTTGCTGTAAGCCCGGTACCAATAGCCCAAACCGGTTCGTAGGCAATGATTACATTCTTCATCTCATCCGCGCTGATATCCGCCAGACTGCCGCGCATCTGTGACTCTACAACCGACTCGGTTTCACCCGATTCACGCTGCTCAAGGGTCTCGCCAACACAAACAATCGGCAAAATATTATTTGCCAATGCTGATTTCAGCTTGGTGTTGACCACTTTGTCAGTCTCGCCAAAAAGTGCCCGGCGTTCGCTGTGTCCGAGAATCACATAGCGGCAATAGACATCGCGCAACATCTCCGGTGATATCTCGCCGGTGAACGCGCCTGATTTCTCAGCGTGCATATTTTGTGCGCCCATCTTTATCTGAGTCCCCGACACAACATCGCCAACTGTCGTCAACGCGGTGAACGGTGGGCACAAAACCACATCCACTCCTGTGAATTCCGCTAAATCGAGCTTTATCATTTCGGCCAGGCTCTTCGCTTCCGATACCGACTTATTCATCTTCCAGTTACCGGCAACTATTGGTTTTCTCATTTTGTTATTCTCCTGATTTTGCTTGTCTAATTAAATTATTTATCTGTTAACGCCGCGATACCCGGTAGTTCTTTACCTTCCATAAACTCCAAGCTTGCGCCACCTCCGGTACTCACATGCGTCATGCGATCGGCAAATCCGCTCTTCTTGACTGCGCTCACACTGTCGCCACCGCCGATAATACTCACACAGTCCGCATCTGCCACCGCCTTGACAATACCCATTGTTCCGTCCGCGAAAGGGGTCATCTCAAAACAGCCCATAGGCCCGTTCCATACGACTGTTCGGGCGGATGCAATTGTTTCGCTGAAAAGCTTCACTGTCTCCGGTCCAATATCCAATGCCATCCAGCCATCCTCTATTCCGTCTTCTCCAACCAGCTTTGTGTTGGCATTGGCATCAAACGCATCGGCGACAACATTGTCAACCGGCAACAGGAACTCTACTCCGACCTCTTCGGCCTGCTTCAATATCTGACCGGCAAGCTCGACCTTTTCGTCTTCGAGAAGGGAGTCACCTATCGGCAACCCTTTTGCCGCATAGAATGTGTATGCCATGCCGCCACCGATCAGAATACTGTCAACCTTCTCCATTAAATTGGTTATAACATCGATCTTCCCGCTTATCTTGGCACCGCCAAGTATAGCCACAAATGGTTTCTCCGGCGACTCAAGTGCGCTTCCGAGATATGCGATCTCTTTTTCCAGCAGAAATCCCGCCGCGCATTGATCAAAATAGCGCGTTACAACCGCCATCGAAACATGCGCACGATGCGCGGTTCCGAATGCGTCGCAAACGTAGAGATCCGCCAAATCGGCCAGCTCGCGGGCGAACACATCCTGGCGTTCCGTCATCACCGCCCTAGCGGCCTGCTTCTCTTCATCGCTGGCATCGGCAGGGAGTTTTACGCTACCCTTCTCCTCTGGCTGAAAACGCAAATTCTCAAGCAGTAACACCTCGCCCGGCTGAAGAGCTTGCGCTGCCGCCCGCACCTCGGGACCCCTGCAGTTGGATACAAAAGAGACCTTGTTGTCGATTAGTCCGTCTAGATATTCGGCGACCACTTTCAGGCTGAAATCGGGATTCACTTTCCCTTTCGGACGTCCCAGATGGCTCATCAGGATAAGTGATCCGCCGTTATCAAGGACATAATTGATGCTGGGAAGCGCGGCCTGAATTCGGGTGTCATCGCCAACTGTCCCGTCCTTTATCGGCACATTAAAATCAACGCGCATCAAAACGCGTTTATTCTTCACATCCAAATCGGTAATCGTCATCTTGCTCATAAAACATGTTCCTCTACATACGGCAAAGTGCCGGAGAGCAATATCGCGCACTCCGGCCCCCGCCTTTTTTTGACATCCACGTCAGTGTCAGCCCTGCTTTGCTAATCTTTTGAACAGGTCAACACAGCGGCTCGAATAACCATATTCGTTATCGTACCAGGAGATCAGCTTAAACATATTGCCACCAATCTTGCTGGTCATCTGAGAATCGAAGATACTGCTGTATGAATTGCCAATGATGTCCGTGCTGACCAGCGGGGCTTCGCTGTACTGCAAGATCCCCTGCATCGGACCATCCGCTGCGGCTTTGACCGCGGCATTCACCTCTTCAACCGTCGCATCCTTTTTCAACCTGCAGACCAGATCAACCAGAGAGCCGTTGATGGTGGGTGTGCGAACCGCTATACCATTCATCTTGCCAGCCAATTCTGGGATGACAAGACCAATGGCCTTTGCCGCTCCGGTGGAGGTAGGGATCAGATTCACTGCGGCAGCGCGTGCTCTGCGCAAATCTTTGTGCGGGAAATCCTGAAGGTTCTGATCATTAGTATAACTGTGAATTGTCGTCATTAAGCCATCCTCAATACCAATAGCGTCATTGACCGCCTTGACCATCGGTGCGAGACAGTTGGTTGTGCAAGAGGCATTAGAGATGATCTTCGCATCTGCAGTCATGTCCGAGTCATTGACACCCATTACGACCGTGGCATCAACATCATCCGGCGACTTCGACGGAACGCTAAGCAGAACCTTACCGGCTCCGGCTTCCAGATGTTTCTGAATCTGAACACGTTCACGGAAGACTCCCGTGCTTTCAAGAACAACATCCACACCCATTTCGCCCCATGGCAGGTTGGCAGGATCTCTTTCGGCGAGATACTTGATCTCTTTGCCGTTTACGATCAGGTTGCCGTTACTGGTCTCAATTTCGCCATCAAAAGGACCATGCGCCGAGTCGTTTCTCAGCAGATGCGCCATAACATCGACATCAGTCAGATCGTTAATTGCAACAAACTCTATATCAGGATCCATATTCCCGATCCTGAACACAATGCGACCGATCCGGCCAAACCCATTGATTCCCACTTTAATTGACATAATCCACTACTCCTATGATTAGCATTATAATTTCAACTTCAATAAAAACTTTCCGAATTTCGACGAAATAACGGAACCCAATACCCGCCCATCGTCATAATCCGCAAAAATGAAAGCAAAAGGTATCGAATAAATTGCAATCAGTCAATCGCTATCAACCTGTTTTTTCTCTATATGTTGAGAAGGTTGAGCAATTTATCAAAGTTCTTCAGCGTCAACGACTGGGCTCCGTCGCTAAGTGCTTTCGCGGGATCGAGGTGTACCTCAACGAGCAGCCCATCCGCGCCCACTCCCCTGGCGGCCAGACTCAGCGGTATCACGAACTCCCATTTTCCCGCCGCATGACTAGGATCGACAATTACCGGTAGATGGCTCATCTTTTTAACAACCGCAACCGCGCTCAAATCGAGAGTATTGCGAGTGTGATCCGAAAACGTTCTCACCCCGCGTTCACACAGGATCACATTGGGGTTCCCTTCAGATAAAATATACTCTGCCGCCATCAGCCATTCATCAACTGTCGCCGCCATGCCACGTTTAAGAAGTACAGGTTTCCCCCCACGCCCCGCACGACGCAGTAGCGAATAATTCTGCATATTACGCGCACCGATCTGCACAATATCCGCGACCGCCTCAACCCTGTCATAATTAACATGGTCAATCGCCTCGGTGACAATTGCCAAACCAAACTGGTCGCGCACCCTTTCGAGTAACTCCAGACCTCTGTCTCCCAGCCCCTGAAATGCGTACGGAGATGTCCTCGGCTTAAAAGCCCCGCCACGCATAATACGAATGCCGCGTGCCTTCAACGCCTGCCCCACAGCCTTCATCTGCTGCCAGCTTTCAACGGCACAAGGTCCGGCGATGAGCGGAATATCTGTATTGTCCTGCCCAAAACTCACCCCATTAACTTCGACTACTGTGTTTTCAGGGTGTATCTCGCGACTCACAAGCTTATACGGTTTGGTGACAGAAATACAGCGGATAACACCCGGCAAAAACTCAAATAATGATGGATCCACAGAACCCCTGTTGCCAAGTACGCAGATTGCGGTGCGATTCCCGCCAGGAATCGGTTTGGGTTCACAGTTTTGCGCACGAACGGCTGCCACAACCGCGTCAACCTCTTCTTTCGGCGCATTCTGACGCATAACAATCAACATTTCGCTTTATCCGCCTCTCTCCGCACGGGCAAGCTCCAGCGCGGAATTGAAAATCTTCAGGTTTGTATCCACAACCTTGTCACCCTTTGTCGCAAAGTGGGACGCAATCGCCTTTTCCAGCGATTCCAGCGGTAATCCCGTGAACATGGCCCCAGCACCGAGCATCACCATGTTGAGAGCACGTGCGGCACCATTGTCCTTCGCCAAACGCGCTCCATCAAGCCTGAACAAACGTGGCAGTTCATCAAGCGATGAATGCAGCAAACCAAGCTCAGGATAATCGGGAATGTTTTCAACCGGTGACTCATTGACAACAATCCAGCCGTCTTCCTTCAGCCATGGCAGATATCGAAGTACCTCCATTGGCTCCAGCGAAAGTATCAGCTCTGCGGAACCTTTCGGAATCACATCTGAATGTATGGGTACGGACGAGATGCGGAAATGCGACTGCACCGCCCCGCCCCGTTGCGCCATGCCGTGAACCTCAGCCTGCTTGACATATAACCCCTCCTCAATAGCCGCTCGACCCAGCACGGCGGCAATGGTCAATATCCCCTGCCCACCAACACCGGCCAGCACTATATCAGTTTTACCATCGCTGTTCATCCGTATAAACCTATATCCTCTAGCACATTCCCTTTTCAAGTTCCAGTGCCGCGTCGCGAACCAACTCATCAACCAGGGTTTTCACCGGCACAATCTTATTAATGCGGCTGGCGTTAGTGCCACAAGTCGCAAACCCCATATCCATATTGCCCCTGTAGGCATTCACCATGGCATCCGCAACACAGTATTTCGTCTCTTTCGGATTGCACGGCGACAAACAGCGGTACTGGCATTTGAAATCAATCCTCTCTCCGCTCGAAATTCGATCGACAAAATCATTACGCACAACGCGCAAGGGAAGCCCTATCGGGCTTTTAATAACAACTATGTCTTCCTTGGAGCAGTTTACATACGCCTCTTTAAACTCATTGGCAGCATCACATTCGTCTGTGCATACAAACCGCGTTCCCATCTGAACACCGCTGGCACCAAGACGCAGGAAACGCGCAATGTCTTTTCCGTCAAAGATACCGCCAGCCGCAATCACCGGAATGTTTTCGGTTCCGCCATTTGAATATCTCCCCGCCACATCCAGGACATCCTTCACCAGGTATTCAAGGTTGTCGCTCTCACACTGCGCACTCTGCGCCTCCTCCATCTTAAAACCCAGATGCCCACCAGCCAGCGAACCTTCAACCACAAATGCGTCGGGAAGTCTCTGATAACGACGCGACCAGGTGCGGCAGATTAAGTCGGCAGCACGCCCCGAAGAGACGATCGGAATAAGCTTTGCCCCACTGTCGCCCACTAACCCCGGTAGACTAAGAGGAAGCCCGGCACCGGAAATAATCGCGGCGACCCCAACCGCAACCGAAGCCTTGACAAGGCTCTCATAATTGTTCAACGCACACATAATATTGACCGCAATAGGTCGGGAAGATACATCCTTCGCCTTCTGTATCATGTCTTTCAGGCTCAGGTATGATCTTGTGACATAGTCAATTGAGCGGTCTGGCCATTCTTCACCAGTGCCGACAGATGCCACAACCCCCAGACAGCCAGCGGAAGACACTGCCGCCGCAAGCTTGGATGCCGATATGCGAACCCCCATCCCGCCCTGTATTATGGGATGTTCAATATTTAAATCCCCTATTCTTAATGGTGGCAACTTGTATACACCCATCACTGTCTCTCTCTATAATAAATTGTTCAGTCACTTACTTCGCGAATAGTCACACCCGCACAAATCGCAACGCCCAATATTACTCATTCAGATAATCTTTTCAATCAATATCTCCCTTTATCTTCATCACCACAATTCGACCACCGCCAGCATCTTTCGCGTCTTCTCTCCCAAAACTCTAAAAATAATTCAGGATTTGTCAGCCATTAACGAAGTCAGTTCAATGCGCCGGAATTCGACTT
>CAYTQP010000025.1:0-27021 GCA_964440175.1 uncultured Verrucomicrobiota bacterium | reverse complement strand
CCTCCCTGACCAATAACATACCCGGCACGCAGGAACATGATGACACCCAGAATTGTTAGAACGGACGGAGTGAAGACCCCTCCAAAGGTGCCGAATTTCTGTTTGTTTGTCGTGTTGGCTGTCATTTCAACTGATAATGCTTTCTGAATTCCGGGTCACTCGCATACTCCGTTTCAATCCCGATGTCGAGACTCGCAATTCCATTAATTTTTTGGATGATATATTCGCGCACCAGATCGGCTTTGGCGGAGAAATCGGCATACACAACGGTGTGATCAGTGACCAGATCGGCAGCAACTGTTAAGGCGGGAGCGGTATCTTCGATTCTTAAATCGTGAAAGGTGATGAAATCAGGAGAGGAGGAGATCAGTTCGCGCAGACACCCGGAAACGCTTCGGTAGGCGGGATGGTTGAGGTTTATCGGGTCGCCGTGGACAATCACTTTGGCTTTCCAGTGTTCTGCTATGAGTGCCTCTGTTTTCTCCGTCAATGAGTGACATTCCAGAGAGGAGATGGCAGCATCCGTCTCTATGTGCAGACTGATGAGGCGCATATTCCCGTATTCATGTATCTGAGCGTCGTGAACACCTTCAACCCCGTCCACCTGCAGTGCCAGTTGATAGAGTCTGGTCAGCTCCTGCGGCGATGGCGCACGTCCGATGAGAATTCCTGCAGTCTCCTTCGCGTAGTGTACTCCAGTGTAAATTATGAAACCCGATATGATAATTCCCGCCAGTCCGTCAACACCCGGTATGTTGAAGCGTTCGCATATCAGACTCAACAGCACCAATCCAGTGCTGAAGATGTCGTAGAAATGGTTCCATGCCTCTGAGGAGAGTGCCTCATCTCTGGTTATACGGGCGATCATGCGTGCAAAGGCGGCTAGGAATGCCTTTAAAACTATGCTTGCGGCGATGGCGGTGAGCAACCATGGTGTGACCGTTATTGGTTGCGGGTGTATTATGCGTGTCACCCCGGACCTGGCGGCCTCTACGCCCACCACAATGAGAATGATGGCGAGGATCAAACCCGCCACAGTCCTCATGCGTCCGTGCCCGTATGGGTGTTTGGCATCACGTGGTTTCTGCGAAAGGCGAAAACTGACAATCAAGACAATGCTGCCGACAAGATCCCCAAGATTGTTGAGCGTATCGGCCAGAAGCGCGACGCTACCCGAAAAGACTGCCAGCAACCCCTTCAAGATGACGAGAAAAAGGCTGACAGCGGTACTCATCCAGCCCTCAAGCTCACCCAGTTTTGCATTGCGCAGTTCAACCGGAAGTTCGTCCGGCATGGTTCGCCTGAGCAGAAATTTCGCGAGTCCGTTTATTTCCTTTTTATCTGACATTCTGTATCCGTGGTTCACTTCCCCGTCACTCTTCCGCAAGATCTCGCAACGGCGGAATGATGAACTCTTCCGCAAGAATCTTAACTGTCGCTGCGATCGGGATGCTGAGTATCATTCCGAACGCCCCGAAGAGGGTGCCACCGATCAGGAGTGCAATGATGATCACCATCGGGTGGGTTTTTACCTGATGTGAAAGAATCAGTGTTCCCACAAGTGGCTCAACCACCGCCTGCACAACAGTGAATGTGATTGCGACTCCGATGAGGCTTCCCCACGGATGGGGGGTCAGAAACGCGAAGGCGCAGGCGGGGACAAGTGTGACGATAACGCCGATTATGGGAATAAATCCCAGCGCACCGGCCGCCAGCCCCAGAAGTAGCCAGTAGTCCAGACCTGATATCCACAAGCCGAGACTGCACACAATTCCGGCAATCAGGCAGACTAGCAAACGTCCACGGAAAAAACTGGAGACAGCAGAGTCGATTCTCAGCAGAATACGCAGTGTTCTCTCCTTGTTAGCCGCAGGAATATATCGTTTTATGGTGGAGCGCACTTTTTTGAAGTGCAGCATAAAGAAGAACGCAAACACAAAGACGAGGAGCATATTGAAGATGAAGCCGATCACATTGGTTACACCGCGTCCAAGCTGTTGAAGAATGGCGGCGAATATGCCCGTGATTTGAGCCGCCATCCTTTTTGCGTTCTGCCGGATTAGATTTCGGGCTTCCTCTATGGATATTCCCAGATATCTGTTCAGCCAGTGCTCTTTCCCTGCCTGTTTAAGTTTCGTCACCGTTTCTGCGCCTTCCGGCAACGGACCCACAAAAATATCGGCATCACTCGGCTCCTCTTCCGCCGGATTGGTGAAGCCCAGCCCGAATTTGATTGTGGATGCCGAGATGCTTCTATACAGGCGTGCCGACTGGTTCGCCAGTTTCGGGAGCAATGATATTCCAGCCAGAATAAGGGAGACAAGCAGTATCAAGTAGATGAATGTCACCCCCAGCCATCGGCGGACACGCATACGCTCCATCTTGTCCAGGAGCGGTTCGAATACGTAAGCCAGAATAAAGCCGATCAACACCGGCGTGAGAACCTTGTGCAGAAGCCCCGCCAGAATCATAAGAACAACGCCTGTCACCAGCAGGAATATCACCTGAAAACGTTTATTTTTGATAAAAGATGTTGGTAATTCAGCGGTCATACAAATCCCTCTAAACTGTTTAAAATATTTGAGCGCAGTTTACTCACCCCGCAGACAGGATACAATAGATTTTTGCTTAAAATGACCAGAGTTTCAGGCGTTGCCGTTTGTCCCGGCGTTGGAACTTTTTCCAGGGCGATTATCCGATGGTTGGACAACCGTCAAACCCCCGAATTTTATTCGCGATTCAACAAATGCTCCTCATTCCGTCCGGCGCGTATTCTGTAAAATATGCTATCATTGCAGTGTTTTCTGAATACAACCAAATTGAGCTTCGGGAGCATCATGGTTTTTCAGGTTTTCGTGGCGATTATTCATCCGTAACCGTGCAGGTTCCAGTGCTTGCCACTGCATTCCAGGTGAGGCTGATATCTTCTACCACCTCGCCAGTGTCTGTACGCACGATCAATCTACGCATTTCGGAGAGCGGCGGTGTTGAGAGATTAGTATTCGCATCAGGGGATGTTTGTTCTGTGGGCGTTCTCTTTATCTCAAGTGTCAAATCCCATGCCTTGACAACCGAGATCATATCAAGTGGATAGAATGTCATTTGTGAATTCCTGAAATCTTCCACTTTTGCGACCGCATTCACAATCTCCAGCGCGTCCTCATCTGTCAGCTTCACATCGCCATGAAAACGGACAGACGGGATGTGCAGAGCGCGGCTGGACAGGTTAACGATCTCATTTTTCTTCGTCAGATTCAGTGTTAATGTTGCGCCAAAGATATCGAGTCCTCCGTGTGTCTGTTGCCAGAGCACATGGCGCATACCATTGTGGCGGGTGGTATAATCCGTTTTGATTTTAGCGTTTTCACCCTCCAAATCCGACATAGCCAGCGTCATCTCGTGACCATTTGCCTTAAGAAACGTCGCCAGTACATCTTTCATACGCGCCCTGGGGGCTGGTGGACTCAGAAATCCTGTCCGTCTGCCGATAAAATGAGGTGTTCCCATATCAGGATCGCGCGTCAGTGTCACATCATCGAATCTCGACAGTGCGAGATTTTCCGTATTCAAAACCTTCGCTATCGCCGTGGAAGAAGCAACATTCTTCTGCTTGCCGTGTTCCCTGATGGGCATTTCGGACTTTTTGGTGTCATCATCACAATTTGAGAACTTTTCAACAAGCACTGAGGTTTTTTCTCTGCCGTGCGTTGTATTTTGTTTGTTTTTCTCTCGCAACATGACAAGAACCACGATTCCTGCCAGTAGAAAAATCAAAATATACAGAATTTTTCTCGTAGTGTCACAATATGTAATTAGTGCTGAAAATGCAGGAGGGAACAAAAAATGATTAACTGACGAAATTTGTCACAGCAATTGTCACAAAAACTAAAACGTTTCCCGTTATCGCAACAGGTCGGGACGACGTTTTTTGGTGCGTTCGATTGATTTGTCTTGACGCCAGGCATCGATGTTTTCGTGGTTGCCTGAAAGCAGTATTTCGGGGACGTTCATCTCTCTGAAGACCTCCGGGCGTGTGTATTGCGGATATTCAAGGAGTCCGTCACTAAAGGACTCTTGGATTATCGAGTGTTCGCAGCCGAGAACTCCGGGGAGCAGACGAACGGTGGCATCTATGACCGCGACGGCGGGGATTATGCCGTTCGTCAGGATGTAGTCGCCTATGGATATTTCGTCGTGAACCAAGTGTTCGCGTACGCGTTCATCAACGCCTTCGTAGTGGGGGCATATCAGAATGAGATGGGATTTAAGTGCGAGTTTGCGGGCAGTCTTCTGCTTGAATGTCGCGCCTTGCGGAGTCATCAGGATCACGTATGAATCTGGATGCCGCACTGATTCCACGGCACTGAATATCGGTTCGGGTTTCATCACCATGCCGGGACCGCCGCCGTAGGGGCGGTCGTCGGTGGTGCGGTGGTTGTCGGCGGTGAAATCGCGCAGGTTCACAATGTTATAGGAGACCCGCTTTGATTCAGATGCACGCCTGAGGATGCTTTCATCGAGAAGTCCCGCGACCAAGTCGGGAAAAATTGTTATGATGGAGATTTCGAGAGGGACACCCATAAAGGTTAGTCGACAATTTCGAGTATGGCGCGTTTGCCATTTTTGGCGGCCAAAGTGTTGAGCAACGTGCGTATTGCGCTAATCGTTTTTCCGCTCTTTCCTATAACCTTGCCGGTATCATCCTTATGGCAACGCAACTCGAAGATGACTGTACATTCGCCGTCAATCTCCGTGATTTTAATGTTATCGGGATTATCGACCAGGGAATGCGTTATGTATTCTATTAATTCCCTCATTCTGAGACCTCTTTTTTGTCCTCAGCTTCTTCAGGAACTCCTTCTTTCTTCTCTTCAGCTACCGGCTCTTTGACTGCGGGCGGTTCTTCTGTTTGTTCGGTTTCTGCGGGAAGTTCCGAAATTTTTCTCACTCCGGTGAGCGGAGTTTTTTCCGTATCGGCGACTGGCGCAGGCGTTGTTCCGCCTTTTTCCGCTTTTTTCACAAGGTTGGCGACGGTGTCTGTTATACGTGCGCCGTTACCTTTCCAATAATCTATACGATCAAGATTCATCTCGTAGTTCACGCCCTTTTTCTTAGGGTCGTACCATCCAATCGTTTCGAGAAAGCGACCGTTGTTCGAGGTGCGCTCATCGGCGGCCACAATGCGGAAGAATGGCTTATTGGTTGCGCCCATTCTTCTCAATCTTACTACTACTGCCATTACTCTTCTCCTGTACTCATTTGCGGGAATTCGAATATTGCGAGGATCCCGAACCGTGTGTATTCACCATGTCATCTATTCTTTTTTATAATAAAACGCACACATATACCCTAAAAAGGGAAGCTTGGCAACCCTTTTTGTTTTTTTCTTAGCATCTTCATCATCTTTTTAGATTGTTTGAATCGTTTAAGAAGCTCGTTTACATCGCTGACCTGTGTGCCGCTGCCTTTAGCGATGCGTATGCGACGGCGGGCGTTTAGTATCTTCGGGTTGCTTCGTTCCTTGAGGGTCATGCTTTGAATAATAGCCTCGGCCTGGCGTGATTCTTTTGCTGAACTTTCCAGGGCATCGTTTGGCAGATTGCCGACACCGGGAATCATTTTTATGATATTCTCCATGGAACCCATCTTTTTCATCTGCTGGAATTGTGCAAGAAAATCGTTTAAATCGAAGGTGTTTTTTTGCAGTTTTTTCTGTAGTTTCCTGCCTTCATCTTCATTGAACACAGCCTGTGCTTTTTCGACCAGACTGACTACATCGCCCATTCCCAGAATGCGCGATGCCATACGGTCGGGATGAAATGGCTCCAGGTCCTCTGGTTTTTCGCCAGCACTGACCATTAGTACCGGACAGCCGGTGACGGATTGCACGGAGATTGCCGCGCCGCCACGGGCATCGCCATCCAGTTTGGTGAGGATTAGTCCGGTCAACCCAACTGCAGCGTTGAACGCATCGGCGACATTGACGGACTCCTGTCCGATGGCGGCATCGAGAACGAGGATTGCGTCTTCGGGATGAACGGAGTTTCTCAACTCTTTTATCTCGTCAAGCAACTTTTCGTCGATCTGGAAGCGTCCGCCAGTGTCGTAGATGACGATTTCGATATTGTTATCCTGCGCGTAGCGGTACGCCTTTTTCGCCACTTGTGGCACGCTGGAGTTCGGGTCGGGTTTGATAACCTGGACACCGATTTGCGTGCCGAGCGTACAGAGTTGATCTACGGCGGCGGGGCGGCGGATATCGCAGGCGGCCAGCAACACTCTTTTATCTTCATTTTTCCAGCGTCTCGCCAGCTTGGAGGCCATGGTGGTTTTCCCTGCACCGTGCAGACCGAGCAACATCACGCCTGCGGGGCTGCCCGAAGGATGCCATGGATGGGTTTGACTGCCAAGCAGTTCAACCAGTTCGGCGTGGACTCTTTTGATGACCTGCTGTCCGGGGGTGATGCTGTCGAGCACCTCCGTTCCCAGCGATTTTTCTTTCACCTGCTTGATGAAGTCGCGTGCGGTCTTATAGTTGACATCCGCCTCAAGCAGAGCCATGCGTACTTCGCGCAGGGCATCTGTTATATTCTTCTCCGACAGCTTGCCGTGACCGCGCAGTTTTTTGAATACTTTCTGAAGTGAGCCTGTTAGATTATCAAACATTACCGGTCGCCTCTCTTTTCCGGGCGGCGGCGATTCGGTCGCGTCCCGCCATATCTCTGTGTATCTTTATCTCTGAAAATCCAGCATGCGTCAGAATTTCGTTAACCGCGTCGCCCTGGTCGTCGCCGATCTCAAGAAACAGCCAACCACCAGATTTAAGTGCCGGGTGTGCTTGTTGTGTTAGTTTAGATATGATTGTCAAGCCGCGTTCTCCTCCGTCCAGGGCGCGGAGGGGTTCGTAGTTGCGAACATTGTTGTCCAGTGTCTGGATATTGTCAGTATCGATGTAGGGTGGGTTGCTGACAATTACGTCGGTACTGTCCGGCGTGCAACTTTCCAGCAGGTTTGCGCGGACCCATTCGATCGAGTCAATATTGTGGAGAGTGGCATTCTCTCTCGCGAGATCGATACACTCCTCTGATATGTCGATGGCGACGCAACGGATGTTTGGATGTGTTAAAGTAAGTGTTATGGCGATACAGCCGGTTCCGGTTCCGACATCTGTAATGCGGGGGTGCGGGAGTTCCCAGACGGAACTCGTATTCAGTATAAGGTCGACCAATTCCTCGGTTTCGGAGCGGGGGATGAGGGCACGCCGATCGGTTTTGAAAGTGTATCCCATGAACTCTGTTTCGCCGAGGACATACTGGAGCGGTTCGTGTGCGGCTAGGCGTTCGCTCATTTGCAGGAATGTGTTTCTCTGCGTGGAGAGCAAGGATTTATTTCCTTTTTCGGCAAGTCGCAGGCGTGGTATTCCCAGAACGGCGGACATAGCGTATTCGGAGATGAGTTGTGCCTCATCGACACCATTTTTTGAGAGCAGTGAAGCGGTCGAGTTGATGACATCTGTGATCATGTATTGTCCTTAAAAAACCAGGTTATCCATCTGCTCTTCGAGACGTTCTTCCGTATACTGTTCCCGCAACGCGGTTAGTATATCCTGAATCTCTCCATCCATGAAGCGGTCCAGGCTGTAAATTGTCACATTTATACGGTGGTCAGTGATGCGGTTTTGCGGGAAATTATATGTTCGTATGCGTTCACTACGGTCGCCTGAGCCTATCTGTGATTTACGGGTGCTGGCCTCTTTGGCGGCGGCTTCGCGTTCGATCTTATCGCGTAGGCGTGCCTTGAGCACGTTCATTGCAAGCTCCTTGTTGCGGTGCTGTGAGCGCTCGTCTTGACTTTGGGCGACGATTCCGGTCTCCAGATGGGTTATACGGACGGCGGAGGTTGTTTTGTTGACGCTCTGCCCGCCGGGGCCGGAGGAACAGAAAAGGTCGAGGCGAATGTCTTCGGGTTTGATGACGATATCATCGATTTTGTCGATCTCCGGAAGCACCGCGACTGAAGCTGCCGAAGTGTGGATGCGCCCCTGGGTCTCTGTTGTCGGGATGCGCTGAACTCGGTGAATTCCGCTTTCGTGGCGCAGGTCGCGATAGACGTTTTGTCCTTCGACCGAGAAGACGATCTCTTTATAGCCACCACCGCTGGCGTTGCTTATGTCGATGACTCTCGTCTTCCAGCCCCGTTCTTCTGCAAAACGGTTGTACATGCGGAAAAGATCGGCCGCAAACAGGGCGGCCTCCTCGCCACCTGTCCCGGCGCGGATTTCGACGATGGTGTTGCGGTTGTCGCTCGGATCGGGGGGTAGCAAAGCGAGGGTGAAGGTGCGTTCGGCCTTCGGGAGTTTCGCCTTTGTCTCGTTGATCTCTTCCCGCGCCATCTCTTGTAGCTCTGGATCGATGTCCGGGTCTGCAAGCATGGTTTTGAGTTCCGCATCTGTGTTCAGGAGACCGAAGTAGTTTTTGCCCTTATCGATCAAATTCTTCAGGTATTTGTGACGCGACATCAGTTCATGGAAGCGATTTTGGTCAGTGGCGATTTCAGGGGTGGACAGCTCGGCCTCCAGTTTGCTGAGCTGGTCTTCAATCTTATCGAGCTGCTGGCGGTCTATCATATACTGTTGACACTCACAATGCGGTCTTTGGCAAGATAGAAAAAGACCAGACACAATAAAGGCATCTGGTCTTCTGTCCTGAGAATGAAGCTATTTACTTTCCGTTTTCTGATAGCGTTTAAGAAAGCGTTCGACACGCCCTTCGGTGTCGATGAAAGTTGCCTTGCCGGTATAAAACGGATGGCAGGACGAACATGTGTTTATGTGCATTTCTTTGACAGTGGATCGTGTGTTGATCACATTGCCACAAGCGCACTTTATGGTCGATTCTTCATATTTAGGATGTATATCTATTTTCATAACTAACCCTGTATTGCTTAAAACTGATCAAATAAACTCTTTCTTATCAGAAAGACGTGGAAATGTATCTCATTCGATAGTGGAAAGCAATCTTATAATTCGAGCTTTTTTGTCTAGCTGTTTGCGGTTGAATAATTCGGTTTCGTTTGCTATACAGCCCTATTTAAAACGCGGGAGGTGTGGGAAGAATATCACTTTCGGCGAAAAATGTGGCAGAAAGAAATAGCAGAGGCGGGATATGAGTAGATTGGCAGTATGGGCAGTTGTGTTCGGAGTGTTGAAGCTGGGTGGTAGCATCTTTGCTGCGTTGCGACCGGAGCTTTTTAGAAAAGGGGTGGTGGCGTTTCCGCGAAGCGTCTGGCCAGCGAGAATATTGACGGTGATCGATCTTGTATGGGCGGCGTTTCTGCTGAACGCTATGGCGATGGGTAATTTTGACAGGTTTAAAGTGGCACTCTACGGTCTTTGTCCGCTGGCGATTATTCTGGTGGTTATCTATCTCGATGAATTGCTCGCGCCGAGAGCGCTTGGCGGACTTTATCTGCTCTTGGCCGCGCCGCTTCTGGATGTTGCTCGCTGTCATCCGTCGTCGTGGTCGCTGTTGATGACGGTTGTTGCGTATATGATGGTGATTGCAGGAATAGCCTTTATTCTTACGCCGTATCTGTTTCGTAAAATGTTCTCGTTCTGGATTCGGGATGATAGAATCTGCCGGAGCATGGCGATGATCGGGATTTTCGCGGGTGCGGTCATGCTGGGGATTGGACTGTTTGTTTACTGATGGGGTTAATCTTGCAATCGCGATGTCACTGTGATAGCAAGAGCTGATCTGGATGCTGTTGTCGGGTTTGTATGCGGAACGGTTGGATTTCAAATTCAGTGTGAAGCGATTAATATCGCGGAGTTGTGTTATGGGGGAAGCAGAGAAAGGTTGGAAGCGGAGAAACGGTGTTGCGTGGCATGCGTTGACACTGTTGATGTGCTGGATGTTACTGTCCGCTTTTCAGCCGATTGGAGCGCAGGATCTTGTTTCATCTGAAGATTCACTGATTCCTGTGCGTGTCGGGGTGCTGTCCACACGCGGGAAAAGGCACTGCCTCAAAAAATGGGATGCTACGGCGGACTATCTCACAGCGCAGATTCAGGGATACTCATTTTCAATTGTCCCGCTCAGTTTCGACAAGCTTGAGGAAGCGATCAAGAGGAGGGAGGTGGAGTTTTTCCTTGCCAATCCGTCGTTTTACGTAAGTATGGAGAAGTTATATGGCGCGATGCGAATTGCCACTCTGCGCAACCTTCACAGCGATGGAAGCGTTCATGACAGATTTGCCGGTGTCATTTTCTACAGAACGAAGCGCAATGACATTAATGGTTTTGAGGATTTAAGGCAGAAGACATTTATGGCGGTTAGCGAACGGTCGTTTAGTGGCTGGCAGATGGTCTGGCGTGAGTTCAATGATTGCGATATTGATCCTTATCGCGATTTTATGGAGATGCGTTTTGGGGGGAGACACGAGGCTGTCGTCTATGCGGTGCGCAATGGTGATGTCGATGCGGGAACAGTGCGCAGTGATACGCTGGAGCGGATGCTTGCCGAGGGGAGCATAAAGGCTGGTGAGTTCCGGGTGCTTGAGGCGGATAGAGAGCACGAGTGTGAATATCGTAATCGTCGCCTGAGTTTTGCGCACTCGACCCGGTCTTATCCTGAATGGCCTTTTGCTGAGACCAGTCATGCCGACCGCACACTGGCGCGAGAGGTTGCATTGGCTTTGATAGGAATGCCGGCGAATATCAAAGCCGCGCAAGATGCACAATGCGCGGGATGGACCATTCCTCAGAACTATCAATCCGTGCATGAGTGTTTACGGGAGCTTAAGTTGTCGCCTTACGAAGAATATGGGAAGGTTGGGTTTAGCGGCATATTTTTCCGATACTGGCAATGGCTGGTTGGTGTACCGATGATGCTGGCACTGATTCTCCTGCTTGGCATTCGCATTCTCCATCGAGAAGTGCAGGTCAAGCATTCCGAGTTATTGCAGAACAAAGCTGCCAGTGAACGGCTCATGCCTGCCATTGAGCAGATAGATGAGGCGGTGGTTATAACCGATGCCGACGCAAAGATTCAGTATGTAAATCCGGCGTTTGAAAAGATCAGCGGGTATAAGCGTGACGAGGTGATTGGCGAAAATCCGCGAATCCTTAAAAGTGACGAACAAGACGAACTCTTTTATGATAAAATGTGGGATACAATCAGCCGTGGCGAAACCTGGCGGGGTCAACTTGTCAATAGAAGGAAAGATGAAGTACTCTACACCGAGGACGTGAGCATCTCGCCCGTGCGCGACATCTCTGGTAAAATTGTCAATTATGTGGCGGTTAAACGTGATATAACGGAAGAACTTGTTTTAGATGAGCAGCATAAAAAATCGCAGAAGATGGAGGCCGTTGGTCGTCTGGCCGGTGGGGTTGCCCATGACTTCAATAATATTCTGCAGACGATCACCGGGTTCTGCGGGCTGATTATTTCGGAGATGAACGAGAAGAACAAGTATATGTCCGATGTGCTTGAAATCCAGAAGGCCGCGCTGTATGCGGGTGAACTCACCCAGCAACTGCTCTCTTTTAGTCGTGAGACACCAACGGAGTACGGGGTTGTCAACCTGAACACAATCTTGACCGATGGCGAAAAGATGCTTCGGCAGGCGTTGGATAAGAGTTTTGACCTGAAGTTTAAGCTGGATCCTGATCTGAAGTTTGTGAATGCCGATGTCTCGCAAATACTGCAGATTGTTATGAATTTGATTGTCAACGCCAGAGATGCCACACCGAATGGGGGAGAGATATCCGTCTTCACGCGCAATAGAAGAATTCTGAAAGCCTATATCCCGGCCTCTTCAAATTCGCGACCGGGGGAATGGGTCTCCATGTCTGTTGCGGACAGCGGATGCGGAATGACCGAGGAGCAGATAAAGCATCTCTTTGAACCTTTCTACACCACAAAGAGCGTTGGAAAAGGAACCGGACTGGGGCTGTCTGTGGTGTATGGGATTGTGGAGAAGCATGGTGGATGGATCGATGTTAGCAGTAAGTCGGGTGAAGGTTCCATTTTTCAGGTTTGTCTGCCGATATACAACGCCGAACAGAGGAACGGTTTTCCCGGTGGTGGTGGGGCGTCTGATGGCAAGGTACCGGGTTGTCGGGTGTTACTGCTGGAGTTTGACCCCGTGTTGCGGGGGTTGATAACGGAGATTCTTCGAGATGTTGGATATGTGGTTTCAACTGTAGCGAACTCGCAAAGGGCAAAAACACTTTTTGCCAGGCAAAAAAAGGCATTTGACGTG
This sequence comes from uncultured Verrucomicrobiota bacterium, assembly GCA_964440175.1. GTDB lineage: Bacteria > Verrucomicrobiota > Kiritimatiellia > CAYTQP01 > CAYTQP01 > CAYTQP01. The sequence goes on along the minus strand of CAYTQP010000025.1, from coordinate 14,754 downwards.
CTGCTTCTCAATATGGCATTACCCGATGGAAGCGGAGTTGAGCTGGCTGAAGAACTGTTGGAACAAAAACCCGAATTGGCGGTATTGCTGATCAGCAAGCACTCGGACGATGATCCGGTCGTGCGCCGCCTGAAGGAAAAGGGATTTAGTCATATGTGTAAACCATTTAATTTAACAAGCCTGCTGAATGCGGTTGGTCTGGCAATAACGCATCGGAAAGGGCAAAAGAGAGAGGGGTGGATGTGAAGCGCATTCTTGTGATAGACGATGAAGAGACGATTCGAAGCATTTTTAAACGGTTTTTTACTGGATGTGGCTATGTTGTGGATTGCGCTGAAGACGGAGAGAAAGGTTTGGCAATATTGGAAGATGTGATGCCTGACCTGGTTATCACTGATATTATGATGCCTGATGTAGATGGACTAGAAGTTGTACAGAGCATGCGTAACAATCATCCTGATATTCCCGTTATTGTCATCTCGGGCGGGCTGAATGCCGAGTCAGAAAACAGTATGGAATCCAATGAAAAATCAAAATGCAAGGTGTTCTACAAGCCGGTCAACCTCGACAGACTCCGCCATAGTGTGCAAGAGTTGCTTGGTGAAAGGTGAGCTAACTGGAACTGTTCGTGAATTTGCCGCGAGAACCGCGATTGCGACAGATCTCAATGCGAGATTAATCCTCATCAGCCATATCGAGCAATTTTGATTGGCGGCAATTGGCGATGAGGCGATAGCATCTTTCGATATATTGCTGAATAGGAACGTTCTCCGGGGCGCGAGCCTTGCAGGATTTGAATATCTCCGCGGATGTGCGTGCCATCTTCTCTGTCTTGTCAAGAATATGAGCGTTCGGACTACCGTCCCGATCCGATTTGCAATAACTGTTATAGCTGTCAAACGCGGCGTTGTATATCTTTGCACCCCGGATGAATTCGGGGTCTTTCCATGTGGCGGTACGCTTCGGCTTATGTCTGCCAGGTCTACGTTTGTAGGATTCCGTCGATGTCCTCTGTGCCGGGGTGTTGAATGTTCCGTCAGGTCTCGACAGTGTGTTCGCGTGTGGCGCGGGCATCGGTTGCACACGGGCGGGCTGTTCGTTTTTGATTGTCTTTGATTTGTTTGTAATCCATGACTCGATCTGTGGTACATATTTTATCCAGTACTCTTTAAAATGCCAGGCGGCCCAGAGTCCGCCGACGATCACCGCCACATAGACAAAACCGTCTATTGATATTTTGCGCCGCTTCGATTTCCGGCGTCTGTGCGCGGAGTTGATCTTTTTGCTGGAGACGGTGATACGTTGTTTGCTCTCTTGGGGCGTGGGCATCTGGTTTTCAGGCGAAACTGGTGATGCAGTGATTGGAATGGGGGCGTTGAGTGGCCATTCCCCATTTTTTATACTTTTCATATCAAAGATGAAAGAGTGCATATTCGCATGGCGGTCGGCGGGTGAGACGGACATCATCTTGCTGATCATTGCGCTTGCTGGGAGTGTGAGTTCAGGGTTCAGGTTTCTCGGATCGGGTAGTTTCTCCCTCAGGTGCTGTTCGGGGGGAGTGCCGGGAATGTATGCCCCGAAAGGTTCGCATCCGGTCGCGATGTAGTAAAAGATGGCACCCAGATTGTAAATCCGGCTTATGAAATTCGGAGGTTCGCCATAGATGACTTCCGGTGCGGTGTAGTGCGGGTTATTTGAGTCGATGTTGGTGTCGACGCTCATGAACTCTCCGCTCTCGTTCAGAATTACCTGTTCCGGGGTTATGGGATAATTTGAGATTGCTCCCGATACAGCGTGCCGGGTCAGGCGCTTAATTAATTCACGGCACTTTCTCTCCGTCAGCAACGGTTTTATTCGTACGTATTCTCTGATGCTTATCATAAACTGTAAATATATTCTTTTAAAAAACCCTAAACATTTGTAAATAGATGGTGTCACATATAGCATAACGTGGAAAATTGTACAGAAGAATTTAACTTAAAGTGAAATTAAGGTGTAATAATGAAGATAGAAAGATTGGCAATAACAGTGACAGCGTTTGTTTGTCTTGGCGTGTTTTTGTTTCTGACTGGTTGTGAAGTTGATTCGCCGGAAATCGCGGACAGGAATGTGGCAATAAATGTTAATGGATTCTATCAGGGCATTCTTTCGGAAGGTCGTTTGATACACAGAGTCTCCGGTGCGGCGATACGCTATCTCGATCTGCGCCAAACTGGTGAGACCCTGCAGGCCTATGACAACAATGGCAACATTTTCAAAGGTACGATTGGGCAGGTCACTGGAGACAGAGCCACAATCACGCTTCAGGGAAAAACAACCTCCGGCGCGGTTGGTATCATATCCGGGGTTATCGATGTTAGCGGAGGAACCGCGACACTGAGCGGAACCTGGCTTGAGGAGGCATACTCATCTGCTGTGGCGGGCAGGGCCAACGTTGCGGTGCCGAAAGCGCTCTCAATCAGCCCCACTTCAGTGACACTTAGTGCTGACGGTGACAGCCGATCCTTCACGGCATCCGGTGGCGACAGCGGATACTCATGGAGTGTGAGTAACACAAAAGGCACAATTTCCGGATCCGGCGCATCCGTTAAATATACGCGTAATTCGGCGGGCAATAATACCATCACTGTGACATCCGGATCCGCTTCGGTCAGTGCCAATATTGCTCAGCCGAACTAAGCATTTGAGCTTGGCAGGTAATATGCGCACACGTCAGGAGAGGGCCGACTATATAGCTGGCAGACTGGATGTGCTGTATCCCCGGATTACAGTACCGCTGGATCATCAGGATCCTTACACATTGATGGTTGCGGCGCTCCTGTCGGCGCAGTGTACGGATGTGCGTGTTAATGAAGTCACCCCGGTGCTGTTCGCTCTGGCATCCACCCCCGCCGCGATGGCGCATCTCACGCCGGAGCGGATTAAAACGGTGATCAAGAGTTGCGGATTGTCGAATGTGAAGTCGCGCAACATCCATGCGCTTTCACAAATTTTGGTGGATGAGTATGGCGGGGAAGTGCCGTGCGATTTCAAAAAACTGGAGGCACTTCCGGGGATTGGTCACAAGACGGCATCAATTGTCATGGGGCAGGCCTTTGGTGTGCCCGCGTTTCCCGTGGATACTCACATTCACCGTCTCTCACAGCGCTGGCGGCTCACCAGCGGAAAGAACGTTGTTCAAACCGAGAAAGATTTGAAGCGTTTGTTCAGAAGAGAGAACTGGAACCGTCGCCATATCCAGATCATTTTGTACGGACGTGAATACTGTACAGCGAGAGGCTGTGACGGAACCGTTTGTGAGATTTGCAAAACGTGTTTTCCCTGTCGCCGTCCCGTAAAAACGCGCAAAACGTGATATCGTCGTGTTCGGAGATGTTTTTTTGCATGTGTTTAGTGTGGTGTATCTTCCGATCGCGATATGCCTCTGGGTTTTCGGCTGAGCACTACACCAAAAGAGGCAAGTCTGCGTATGCCGGGAGAGAATAAATTTGATGCATTCATGCTCAAGGATGTTAGACCGAGACCAGTTTATACGTCGATGTATTGAGGTTGTTCTGAGCGGAATGACCATTGCCGGTGTTGTGTGCAATTTCGGACTCAGGGACGGCGTGTATGCGCCTGATTTATGGCGAACCGCGATTTTTGGTCTCAACAATTCTTGCTTTTCACAACAGGAGTTGTTTTACTGCGGTGTTTATCAGTCGTAATCTATGTTGCAATTTTTGAGGGATTTATGGGTAAAACGCTTTATGAAAAGATATGGGTGAAGCATGTGGTTGAAGAGTTGCGTGGTGATCGCGTTATTCTGTACATTGATCGCCATCTGTTGCACGAGGTGACGAGTGCGCAGGCCTTTGAAGGGTTGCGAATCGCCGGGCGGCGAGTGCGACGACCAGAGTTGTCATTCGCCACAATTGATCACAATGTGCCGACAATTTGTCGGGATGTGATCAGCGACCCTGTTGCGCGAACACAAATTGAGACGTTGCGGAGAAACTGCGGTGAGTTTGATGTCACGTTTTTTGACATTAAAGACTATAACAACGGCGTGATCCATATAATTGCCCCTGAACTTGGAATAATTCTACCTGGCATGACCGCTGTTTGCGGCGATTCACACACTGCGACACATGGCGCATTCGGTGCAATATCTTTCGGAATCGGCACTTCTGAGGTTGAGCATGTGCTGGCGACACAGACAATTTTACAGAGTCCTTCACGCACCTTTCGAGTTGAGTTCAGCGGGGAGCTTCCCGTGGGTGTCGGTGCCAAGGATATGGTGTTGAAACTGATCGGCGAGATAGGAACTGCCGGCGGAACCGGATATGCGATAGAGTATTGCGGTACTGCCATCAAGCGGCTCTCAATGGAGGGGCGTATGACGGTGTGCAATATGACAATCGAGGCCGGTGCTCGCATCGGAATGATTGCGCCGGATGAGACGACGATTGAGTATATAACATCCGGTGATCGTCCCTATGCACCCGTTGGCGCAAAGCTTGAGAAGTGTATGGAGTACTGGCGTGAGCTCAAGACGGATGAAGACGCTGAATTTGACCGCGAGCTTACAATTGATGTGAGCCGAATCGCGCCGCAGGTGACATGGGGTGTCAGCCCCGGGATGGTTGTCGATGTGGATGGTGTGGTTCCTGAACCCGGCGCGGTGAAAAACTATAGGAGCAAGGATGTAGAAGAGGCCCTCAAGTATATGGGGCTGGAGCCTGGAATGCGTATGGAAGATATTTCCGTCGATGTTGTGTTTATCGGCAGTTGCACGAACGGGCGCATAGAGGATTTACGGGAGGCGGCGGCGATTATGGATGGTCGCAAGGTCGCGTCGACAGTGCGTACGCTGGTTGTGCCGGGTTCTTTCCGGGTGAAGGAACAGGCCGAGGCGGAGGGGTTGGACAAGGTGTTCCTGTCCGCTGGTGCGGAGTGGCGCGAACCGGGTTGCAGTATGTGTCTGGCGATGAATGACGACAGATTGAAAGAGGGTGAGCGTTCCGCATCTACGTCCAACAGGAACTTTGTCGGTCGCCAGGGAAAGGGCGGTCGCACACATCTGATGAGTCCGGCAATGGCGGCGGCAGCGGCGGTGAACGGGCATATTACTGACATTAGAAAAGAGACGGGAAAATAGCACTATGGAAGCATTTAAATCTCATCGCGGAATTGCGGGAATATTGGCACGCGCCAATGTGGACACGGATCAAATTATTCCCAAGCAGTTTCTCAAATCTATTGAACGCACCGGTTTTGGTGAGGCACTCTTCTTTGACTGGCGTTACAATGACGACGGGAGCGACAATCCCGATTTCAACCTTAATGCGCCGCGCTTCAAGGGTGCTTCAATCTTGGTGACGCACAACAACTTTGGCTGTGGCTCCAGTAGAGAGCACGCCGTTTGGGCCGTCTTGCAGTATGGGTTCAGAGTGGTCATTGCCCCCCGCAGGAAGTCCGACGGAGAAGAAGTCAATGCGTTTGCGGATATCTTCCGCAATAACGGTTTCAATAATGGGTTACTCACAATTGAGCTGTCCGAGGACGAGGTTCTTGAAATTATAGAGAGCATCTCCAGAAATGAAGGGCTTGAAATAACAGTTAATCTTGAGGCTGGTAATATTGTGTTGCACACCGAGGACGAGAAGCGCTACGATTTTAAAATTGATGAAACCTTTAGACAGAATCTGCTGGAGGGGAAAGACCCGATAGATCAGACATTGGAATTCGATTCGGAAATCACTGCGTTTGAAAATGAAAAAGAAAGAGAAATATTCAGTCCTGGTAGTTGATGACGAGAAGAATACGCGTGACGGCTTTTCGCGGCTGTTGCATAGAAACTATGCGACATTCAGTGCGGCGAGCGGACAGGAAGCACTTAATATTCTCTCTGAACGGCATATCGATGTGATGCTGAGCGATATACGTATGCCCGGCATGGATGGTATAACCCTGATGCGCCGTGCGACCTCTGCTCATCCCGACCTGTGCGTTATTCTCCTTACCGCATATGGCTCGATTGAGACTGCGGTGGATGCCGTGAAGCGTGGTGCGTGCGACTATCTCACCAAGCCGGTAAATCTTGATGATCTTGAGCAACGTATTCGGCGGGCTATACGTTCTCGCGAGGTGGAGAACGAAAACAAAAATCTGCACGAGCAACTTAATACCAAATATGGAATTGAAAACATTATAGGTAGATCCAAGTCAATGGAGCATGTTTTCGATATGATAAGACAGGTGGCAGATTCGCGTGCGACGGTTCTCATAACCGGGGAGAGCGGTACGGGTAAAGAGCTGGTCGCTCACGCTATTCACCGTCTAAGTCCCCGATCCAACGCGCCGTTTGTGGCTGTCCACTGCGCGGCACTGTCGGTCAACCTGCTGGAGAGTGAACTTTTCGGGCACGAAAAAGGAGCCTTCACCGGGGCGAATGAGCGTCGCAAGGGACGCTTTGAGATTGCGGACGGAGGAACACTGTTTCTTGATGAGATTGGGGAGATTGATGCCAGTGTGCAGGTGAAGATACTGCGCGTGCTTGAGGAGCGTCGTTTTGAGCGCGTTGGCGGCAATGACGTGATTAATGTGAATGTACGTATAATCACGGCGACCAATCGCAACTTAAAGCAGATGCTGGAAGCCGGCGACTTCCGGGAGGATCTTTACTACCGTCTCAATGTTGTTCCGATTGAACTGCCACCGTTGCGGGAACGTTTAAGCGATATTGCCATGCTGACTGACCACTTTATAAAGACAATCAGTATGGAGAACGGTTCCGGGATGAAGACAATCACGACCGAGGCGATGGATCTCCTCAAACAGTATAGTTGGCCGGGAAATGTCCGTGAACTCCGCAACGCGGTGGAGCATATGGTTGTACTCTCGCGGAACAGCAAAATCTCCGTTCGTGATATTCCGCTTGAAATACGCACAGGTGCGCCACTGCCCGAACAGAGGAAGAGAGATGTGAGTCTCTCACTGGAAGATTCGGAGAAGGATTTGATTGTGAAGGCACTTAAATGCAGCGGCGGCAATCGCACGGAGGCCGCGCAGAGTCTCGGAATCAGTCGACGTACACTGCACAGAAAGCTGAATGAGTATGAGTTGCGTGATGTGTTGTAGAAATACGATTTTAGAATTATCCAATGCTTGGAGCATTATTTTTGGCATTTGTCCAATGCTTGGACTATATTGAAAAAGGGGATCACAGTGAAGTCGGACATTTTAAGAGATATGATTGAGCGTCACCGCGAATTGGCCGCCTGTGAAAAAGAGATAACGGGTGTATTCGAGATTCTGCGTGATGCGCTTGCGGGCGGAGGCAAGGTGTTGTTGTGCGGTAATGGCGGGAGCGCGGCGGATTGCGAGCATTGGTCCGGCGAGATGCTGAAGGGTTTTGAGGGTGACCGTCCTGTCACGCCTGATTTGCGTGCGCAGTTGGGTGAGGACCTTGCCGACAAGTTGCAGGGTAGTCTTCCAGTGATTCCCCTGACTGGTTTTATGTCGTTGAGTACGGCATACGCCAATGACTGTCATTCGGCATATATCTTTGCACAGTTGGTTTTAGGGCTGGGACGAAAAGATGACGTTCTGGTTGTCATAAGCACTTCGGGCAATTCCGAAAACATACTCTATGCCGTTGAGACTGCCCATGCGCTTGGTTTGAAAGCGGTTGGTTTGACAGGAAACGCAGGGGGAGTGCTTAAAGATGTTTGCGATCTCTGTATCCGTGTCCCCGAAGAGAAGACGTACCGCGTTCAGGAGTTGCATCTGCCGGTTTATCATGCCATCAGCTTGATGCTGGAGGAAGAGTTTTTCGGCTAAACGAGCAATTCGTTCGCAAATTGTTATAATTCGCGCTAACAAAATTCTAACATAAGATCAATTGTTTAATTTTTCAAAGAGTGCGAATGTCTGCCTATGGATAAAAAGAAAATACTTGTGGTGGAGGACGAGGCATCTATTCAGGAGTTGCTGAAGTTTAATCTGGAGCGAAATAGTTACCTTGTTGAGATTGCAGAGTCTGGCGAGGATGCGCTGGACGCAGTTTTGAGTTTTTCGCCAGATTTGATTTTGCTTGATATTATGTTGCCCGACATTAACGGACTGGAGGTGTGCAGGACTGTCAAAATGAATCCGAAAACGCGGCATATTCCCATTATTATGCTGACAGCACTGAGCGAGGAGGCGGATGTTGTAGCGGGTATTGAGCTGGGTGCTGATGACTATGTCACCAAGCCGTTCAGTTCCCGCATTCTCTTAGCTCGTGTTAAGGCGGTGTTGCGCCGCATGTTTGCGCTGGAACGTGTTGACGGAGATTTTATTAATATTCTTAATATACAGATAGACCCATCCTGTCGCAGTGTGCGTGTGGGGGGAGAGAAAGTTGAACTCACGTTTACTGAGTTTGAGGTATTGTGGTTGCTGGCGCGTCAGCCAGGGCGTGTTTTTACCCGGTATCAGATTGTCGATGCTGTACGCGGCGATGATTATCCAGTTACAGATCGTTCGGTGGATGTGCAAATTGTCGGACTGCGCAAAAAACTTGGAGATGCGGGGAAGAATATTGAAACGGTGCGCGGTATTGGATATCGGTTTAGAGAAATTTCATGAAAAAAAGGCATCTATTTTGGATGTTACTGCCATCCTACTGGGCTTTAACTGCTGTTGTGATTACCACGATATCGGTTTTCTCGTTTTTGCTGATGTCGGATATGTATTTCCGTTTACTGGAGACAAATCTAAAGACACGGGCTCAGATGTTAGGGGAGTTGGCGTTGCCTTTAATGCAAGAAAAGGAGCAGGAATTATTAGACGATCTTTGCAAGAAGATGGGGCGGCTGGTTGATACAAGATTTACAATTGTCGGCATCGATGGTTGGGTGCGGGGTGACTCTGTTAAGGAGCCGAAAGAGATGGAGTATCACGGAGATCGTCTGGAGCTTCGCCGGGCGTTCGAAGGGAGGATTGGGAATCAGTGCCGTTACAGTCAGACATTGACACAGAGAATGATGTATGTGGCAGTGCCACTTAAGAATGTTGATGGAAGGATTATCTGCGCGGTGCGGGCATCACTACCTATGGCGATGATTGATGAAAAACTGCACGTAATGACGGCCAGAATCACTCAGGTCGCGATAGCGGGTGCGTTATTGGCGATGATTGTGTGCATAGTTGTTGTGAGACGTATCACTGTGCCGCTTCAGGATATGAGTGGTGTCGCCCTGGTTTACGCAGATGGCGATTTCAGCAACCATATCGCGCCACAAAGCAGTTTGGAGCTGGATAATTTGGCGCAATCACTCAATAAGATGGCGGAGCAACTCAGTTGGACTCTTTCCAGACTCAGGCGACAGAGTGATGAACAGGAGGCTATATTTTCCAGTATGGAGGAGGGGGTTCTGGCGGTGAACGACAGTGAAGAGATTCTTCATATGAACAAGGTGGCAGGGGAGATTTTGCAGGTGGAGTACGCAACGGTTAAAAGGGTGCCGATGTCTCAAATTGTGCGATTTGCGAAGTTGCAGCGGTTTATCAAAATTGTACTCAATTCACATGCGCCGGCATCGGAGGATATCTATTTGTTTTCTCCGAACGAGAGGCATATTCATGTTAAGGGTGTTGTGTTAAAAGATGCGGGTGGTGGAGGATTCGGGGCATTGATTGTTATGCGCGATATTACCCGTTTGCGACACCTCGAAACCGTCAGAAGCGACTTTGTCGCAAACGTATCGCACGAGCTGAAAACGCCAATCACCGCGATCAAGGGTTTCGTGGAAACATTGCTCTCCGAAGATTTGAAGCATTCTGAAGATTCTCTCAGGTTTCTGGAGATTATCAATCAGCAGACCAATCGGCTGGATGCCATTATAAACGATCTTCTTGCTCTCTCCCGATTGGAGCAAAGAGATGGCGAAATAATAAAAAGAGATGAAAGTTTATATGCACTTCTCGAAAACGCGGTCTCGCTCTGTGAGTTGCAGATAAAACCGCAGTCCTCTCGAGTGATAGTTGATTGTTCAGATAAAATTATTGTTTCGGTGAATGCTGCACTTTTTGAACAGGCTGTTGTCAATCTCATCACAAATGCGTTAAAATACAGTGAATCGGGGAAGACCGTATGTGTCAGTGCGGAGGAGTGTGTGGATGCGACCATTATTCGGGTGACAGATGAAGGGTTTGGTATTGAGGAACGACATCTTGAACGCCTCTTTGAGCGTTTTTATCGGGTTGACACCGCCCGTAGCCGAAAACTCGGAGGCACGGGACTCGGGCTCTCAATCGTAAAGCACATTGTTCAGGCACATAACGGGATAATAACGGTGTCAAGCGAGCTTGGCGTTGGCAGCACATTTGTTATTTCCATTCCCCGTCATTCATGAAAAATTTGCGTCAATGATTTGACGGAAACCATTGTCAGGGTACTTTTATCTGCAAGCCTTTGCTGAATTTCATCTTCGCTCCTTTCTTTTCTTGAATTGCGAATAGTTGTCCCCGCTTTGCGGGATGGGGTTCGCAAGAAGAAACTCCCGTTTTTATCTCGGTGGAAGCAACTGCAAATATTACGCAATTTTAATTTCCCTCTAATGTGTTGCTAACAAAATGTTGCTACCTTTGCCGTGTTTTTAAATGATAATTCGGTGAAAGGAGCACAGTGATGAGTGGAGTATGATTTTGGCGAATGGGTTGAAAAGTGATGGAGAAATGTGAGTATAAAATTAGAGACAGATGACAGGGAGAAGAGAATAATGAGAGAATTGAAAAAAATTATATCAATTATTGCCGCAGTCAGTTTCGGTGTCGGAGTTGTATCGGCGAATGATGTGAAAACACTGGTGATCGATGGCTCCACGACAGTGGGGCCAATTGCCAAGGCGTTTGCAGAATACTACAAGGGTGTGAATCCAGAAGTGAATATAACCGTCAGCGAGTCGGGAAGTGGGAACGGAGCGAAAAGTCTGGTGAACGGCACTTGTGATATCGCGGATATGTCACGACCTATGAAAGAGAGCGAGTTCAAGGCCGCCGCCGCCAGGGGTGTGCAGCCGGTCGCGCATGTTATAGCTCTTGACGGGCTTCCGATACTGGTGCATCCCGGCAATCCTGTAAAGGAGTTGAGTATTAAGCAGGTTCGTGAAATCTATCTTGGAAAGATTACCAATTGGAAAGAGGTTGGTGGTCCGAATAAGAAGATTGTTGTTGTTTCGCGAGATACAAATAGCGGTACCTATGAAACCTTTGAAAAAATGGTTATGAAAAAGGGGCGTATTCGAAAAGATGCGGAATATGTCGGGTCAAATGGTGCGATTCGTCAGCGCGTGCAAAGCACACCCGCAGCAATTGGATATGCAGGACTTGGTTTTGTCGATAAAACGGTTAAGGCTCTGAAGATAAACGGCATCGCACCGTCAAGTGACACCGTGCAGAGTGGGACGTATCCGATTGCCCGCCCGTTGTTTATGTACACAAACGGGTATCCGAAGTTGGGTTCAGCTCTCTTTCGTTTTGTCACCATCCATCTTACCGAAGATGGGCAGGAGATGGTGGAGGAGATAGGATTTGTTCCTGTAACCGCATATTGAGTGGATGATGCATGTAAAAACGCGGGGTCTTTTCGGGGGCCTCGCGTTTTATTTCGCCCGAAACTAGCCTGATATTAATGAGACGCTAATATTTATCTAACATTTTCACGGCACTCTTTACCCATGCGCAAAAAAATGAAAACTTTAATACTGAGCGATTTTGCAAGTCGGCGTTTGTATCTCGCCGAAATGTTTGGGCGCAACCTTCTTCTTCTCGTCACTGCACTCTCAACATTCGCGGTTTTTTTTATATTCTATTTTATTGCCAGGGATGGACTGCCTTTTTTCAGGCTTGAGGGTTTTCGAGAGTTTTTTACATCCAGGAACTGGTATCCGTCAGCGCATCCAGCATCATTTGGCGCGCTTTCTTTATTTGTTGGAACAGGGATGGTGACAATCTGCGCGGTTATTGTGGCGGCACCTCCGGGGATTGCGGCGGCGGTTTGTTTGAGCGATCTGTTGCCTTTCAATGTCAGGCAGATCGTTAAGCCGACGATCGAGATTTTGGCGGCTATCCCATCCGTAGCCTATGGATTTTTTGCGCTGGTTATTTTTGCACCGTTACTTCAAACTCGTGGAGGGTTGATGCTTTCTGTCGGAGTTTGGGTGATTTTGGGGCCGATAGCACTTCTTTTATCTATGGTCCTCGGAGATTTTATTCTGGCGCATATTCCTGTTTTTTGTCGCCGCCGTTTGGCTTGGTTCCTCTTTCCCTCCATTGGTATAGCAAGTCTTCTGCCAGTGTATCTGCTGGCTGAACGTTTGGTCAATATCGAAATCAGCAGTGGAACCAATGCGCTGAATGTCTCTGTAATTCTCGGAATCATGGCGCTACCGACAATTGTAAGCGTATCCGAGGATGCCCTGCAGGCGGTAGGCAGGGAGATTCGTGAAGGTAGCTACGCCCTGGGAGCCACCCGTGCGGAGACCATTTTCAAGACAGTTATTCCCGGAGCTTTCGGCGGTATTCTTGCCTCTGTAATTCTGGGGATAATGCGTGCTGTTGGTGAAACAATGGTGGTTTGGATGGCATCGGGTAATGCTGCCAAAATTCCTGAACCGTGGTATAATGTCTTGCAACCAATTCGCACAATCACAGCCACTATTGCGGGAGATATGGGAGAGGCGGATCACGTTAGCGGTTCATCTCGTTTTCACGCATTATTTGCCTTAGCTCTTTGTCTGCTGATTTTTTCGTTCATAATGAATTTGGTCAATGAGATGATTGTCAGGCGTTCACGCAGGAGGTTTGGAAAATAGCCATGCACTTGAGAACTCGCAAAATACTGGACAAATCTTTTTCGGGATTGAGCGTTATATCTATCGTCATCATGATGGTTGTCTTGGTGCTGATTCTTGTGCCAATTATATGGCAGGGTTCTCAGGCGTTTGTGTTTAGATGCACGATTGAGCATCGCCGTATGATCTTAGAGCAGTTTTCGCGTGGAGATGTTCGGAAGCTCAATGCCGAAATAGCGCGTTGCCATGCGGCGCGTTCACCGGCTTACGAGATGATGAGGGCTTTCGAGGATGAACTCAAAACAATGGAGCGATCCCGTCGCAGAGAGTTGAAAGCCAGTTATCGGGACGTGAAAAAAAGTGTTCAGGTTCTTCTGGGCCCGGAACAGGGTGCGCGAAAGCCAGTTCTTTTGCGACAACGATATGGGCAAGCACGCTGGGATCAGGCGCAAGAGCGGTTACGTGAAGTTTTGTATTCTCTGGAATGGGATTATTCCCGTTCCGGCTCCATGGGGGTGAAGGTGTATAAGCCGCGTAGCGAAGAGTTTAAAGGCACAAAGCTGGCTCCATTTTTTGATTATATGGAGAGGCATATCCATGAGATGATGATGCCCAGATTTACGTTTTACTGGCGATTTCTAACAGACACAGCAAAGGATTCGCATATCTTTGGTGGCATTTGGGCTGAATTGCTGGGAACAATTTACCTCACAATTGGCGCAATGATTTTTGCGATTCCCATGGGCGTGATAGCCGCCATCTATCTTTGTGAATATTCGAAAGAGGGGAAAATTGTCAGTCTCATTCGTATTTGCATAAGCACGCTGGCAGGAGTTCCCAGTGTGGTTTTTGGATTGTTCGGATTGGCATTCTTTCTTAATACAATACACGTATCGGCTTCAAAAAGTGTGCTCGCCGGTTCGCTGACTCTTTCACTTCTGGTGTTGCCTACAATTATACGCTCTTCCGAGGAGGCGATTCTGGCGGTTCCCAAAACATATAAGGAGGCCGCTTTAAGCCTTGGAGCCAGTCGCTGGCACACCGTCGCAACGGTCATAATACCTGCATCCCTTCCGGGTATATTGACGGGGATAGTTATCAGTATGGGGCGTGCTGCAGGCGAGACGGCTCCGATCATTTTCACTGCCGCCGTCAGTGTCGGTGCCCCGCTCAAAATATGGCAGACGCTAACTCAGCCGACTCCCGCGCTACCCTGGAATATCTACAATCTCTGCACGGAACACGAGGCTGCCGATCAGATACGGCATGTGCAGTACGGTATGGTTTTCACATTGATAGCTGTGGTGCTGTTACTAAATCTGTTTGCCATTCTGATGCGTGCACGAATTTCAAAAAAATTGAGAGGATAATATGATGGATGAAATAACCATTAAGGAAATGGAGCATTTTGCAGAGTCGGACGGTGATGAAGCCCGCGCTGAAACCCATGTCGAAACGCGGAACTTTTCGTTATTCTATGGTGTTTTCGAGGCTGTTCGTAAAGTGAGCATGAATGTGCCAAAGCGAATGGTGACGGCTATAATAGGTCCGAGCGGTTGCGGTAAAAGTACGCTTTTGCGCTCATTTAACCGCATGAACGACCTGATCCCGTCGGTTAATACGTCAGGGAAAATCATTTTTGACGGCTATGATATATATAGCAGGAAAATTGATGTCACAACCTTGCGCTCCCGCGTGGGAATGGTCTTTCAAAAGCCGAATGTTTTCCCGAAATCAATATTTGAAAATGTTGTTTACGGACCCCGGTTGCAGGGAGTAAAAAAACGGAGTGAGCTTGATGAAATTGCTGAAAAAAGTCTGCGACAGGCGGCTATTTGGGAAGAGTTGAAAGACCGCCTCAATGCCAATGCTCTCAGTATGTCCGGCGGTCAGCAACAACGGCTTTGCATAGCGCGGGCATTGGCGATTAAGC
>CAYTQP010000024.1:15184-27578 GCA_964440175.1 uncultured Verrucomicrobiota bacterium | reverse complement strand
GCCATTCGGCATTGCGTCCATTGCATTTACCGCCAGATTCATGAATACCTGCTCCATCTGCCCCGAATCGGCGATAACCGTCGCTGATGCCACTTCCGACAAAATCTTGAGTTCAATTTTCTCGCCTATCAGCTGCGTCAACATCGTTTCCATTTTGTTGACCACAATATTCATATCGATTACTTCAGGATTGGCAATTTGCTCGCGGCTGAATTCCAACAACTGTGAGGTCAACGCTTTTGCCCTTTCGCCAGCCTTATTGATCTCTGTCATGTCTGTGCGGAGCGGATTATCCTCATCCATAAACATCAGAGCCATCTCGCTGACCCCGTTCACTACAGTCAGAATATTGTTAAAATCATGGGCTATCCCGCCAGCCAACCGTCCAATCGCCTCCATCTTTTGCGCATGATACAACTCGCGCTCCTTCTGGTCGAGACTCTCTTTCACTGCCAGCTCCCCCGTAACATCGTTGCATAACACAACAATCTCTTTTGACGGAAGTCTGCAAATCTGGAAGTCACGCCATCCATTCATGTGTTCTCCGTCAAAATATGCGGCATCAATATGCATCGCGCTCCCGTTCTCCCAAACATCCATCATTGTTCTGCTGAGATCGGAATCACATATCTCCGGATACACATCCAGCCAGGAGCGACCTTTTATTTGGCTCAGCTTCAGATCGTCCATCTTCTGCGTAGCGACATTCATGTCCGCAATAAGAAATTCTCCCGCACCGTCATCCCGAACAAAAACCGTCACACCGCTCTGAATGTTGTCGAACAGCTCCTGAAAGCGTTTTTCGCTACCATCAAGTTCCTGCGAAGCGCACTCCAGTGCCAGAAGCATATTGTCTATCTCTTTCGTCAGACTGTTTATCTCATCATCACCTTTATCTTCAATTCGTTCTGAAAGATTGCCGTTTACGCCTATCTTAACAACTTGCGAACCCAGACGCGATAAACGTGCGAAAATCCCGCGTTCCAGCAGAAGCAAAATAACCAGTCCCAACACCAATCCGGTTACGAAAAGAATACAGAGAAAATAAGCCAGCACTGCACGACCCTGCATAAAACTTTCGCGCGGCACCGGGGTTTCACAAATAAATGCTGGCTTTCCGTGAATCCCTTTCACCGTATTAACCGCATAAATCGTTGTCGCATCTCTTCTGCTGATCCAGCCCGCATCCGATCTGTCTTGACGTGCGGCGTGATTTCTCAATTTCCAAGAGTCATCCGGTATCGTTATTGTGAAATCAGTCTCATGCGAACCAGTGATGTAGGCAATTAATTCAGTGTCAACTTCTGTCGCAAAAACAAGAAGCCCATCAACTCCGTCGCCCAAAAACGACGAAATCCGGCAAACACTGAACATGACAGAGATGTTTCCAGGCGATATATACCCTCTCACGCTCTCTGCATCTTTCTGTATAAGCGACTCAACAAACTCATTCAATTGCGAGACAAAGTTCGTTACCGAGTCCTCAAACCAGTACTTCTCTCTGCTTGCACCATCCTTAAATATAAGCCTGCCGGAAGAATCCAGCAAAAGGACTAAGTCCAGATGATGACGTTCAATCAGCTCACTGCTAAACATAACAGATGGCACACCGCTATCGTCAACGGACAGAGTCTGGTGCAGTTTGTTCAGAGAAGAGTAACTGCGACAAAGGGAATCCAAACACTGAAGAGCATCATCCAAATGTACGTACAACCGTTGCACCGTTTGATACGCACGATTTTCGTCCAACTGATTATAGCAATCTATGAACACCCATTCCGTAAAGGCATACAACATAAACCCCAGTGCAAGTATTACAAATACCACACTCAGTAACGCCTTATCGCGTAGCTTCATCTACATATTTCCATTGTCTGCTGTATCATATCCCCCGCAAAATACCAAATTTAACCATTAATATCCAAGAAAATATTATTGAACATTCATCAGGTAATTCTGTCTTAACAACCAGAATGTTAATATTTCGTAGAGAGAGATTATTATGATCAGTTATCGATCCGTTAAAAAACCGAAATTACTATTTCTGATCGCGGCAATGTTTTGCTGTCTAACGCTGAACGTTTATGCCGGTTCTGCCGGGATTGCCCGACAACTGAGCAACGAGATTGCTGACACCGTTGAGAAGGTTATGCCCACGGTCGTTGTTGTGCGAACCGAAGCGATACAATATCAGCTTGCCCGCGACTATTACTGGGGCGACATATATAAAATCCCACAACGCCTGGCCGGTCAAGGTTCTGGAATAATTTTTGACAAAAGAGGATACATCCTCACCAGCGCGCACGTCGTCAGTGGTGCTGACAATATTGAAATCGTATTGGACAACGAAGAAAAATACCAAGCGTCTCTCGCTGGCACTGACCCCAACACCGATCTCGCCGTGCTGAAAATAACGCCGAGATCAACCCTTCGCGCCATTGATATCGGCGACTCCGACAAGTCGCGAATAGGAGAGCTGGTTATCGCCCTCGGCTCTCCATTCAGCCTGCAAAGCAGTGTCACCATGGGGATCATAAGTCAGAAAGGTCGCCACATCGGACTACTGCCCTACGAAGACTTCATTCAGACCGACGCATCCATCAACCCCGGCAACAGCGGAGGTCCACTGGTGAACATAGACGGGAAACTGATAGGGGTCAACGCCGTAATACAAACACCAAACCCTCAAATTCACGGCAACATCGGCATCGGCTTTGCCGTGCCCGCCAACCTAGCCATTCGCGTTGCCAGATCAATAATAGAGAACGGATCATTTGAACGTCCGTGGATTGGAATCTCCACCGCCCCCCCGTTTCCGGGTGGCGGACAGAATCAGGGAGTGGTTGTCGGCAATGTCTACCGCAACACCCCTGCGGCAGATGTCGCGCTTCGCAGAAACGACACCATCCTGAAGATTGACGGTAAACCCGTATCCAACATCTCTGCCTTGCAGAAGGCGATCATGTTACGCAAACCGGGCAAAGAGATAACCCTCACAATAAAACGCGCGGGGAAGACTGTCAGCGTTCAACTTACACCCGTTCCCATGCCCAACACCCATCAGATACTTCGTAGCGATCAGAACATTCCGTAAGCATAATTACTCCAACCCTTCGCTTCCACACTCAAAGGTATAGAACCACGGTTAATTCTAAATTCAGCAGTTGATGTGAATGCTGATGTGCTATGCTCTCGCTCACATTACACATGAGTAAAAACGCACCCATATCGCATAGAAATTCATGCGCAACCCGTTGCGGGCAAAATGATTGTGTATATACGAATTCAATTGCCGAATTCAGGTTAATATAGTCTGTGTTTTTTGCTTAGTCCATGGTCTGAATAAGCAGATCCGGCTTGCCATCGGTCATATAAATTTTCATCTCCGCCTTTTCATACACAACCATCTTCTCCTCCGCCGTCAAATCCTCGCGTAACAAAGGAACCTGAATTCTGGCATCTTTATCCAGACGTATCTGCTTTGTAACCGTCACACTGCCCGGACGCGAAACGCTTAAGAGATGATCACCCTTGTATATCTCCAATGCCTCCATAGGCGTTGTGCCCACCAATACGCCGTCAATCTCCACCATAGCGGGATCCTGGGTTGTGGTCACGGAAAGTTTCAACTTTTCTCTGGACTTCATCGCCTTGATTCTCTTTGAAATTCCCTTCTCAACCTCCGGTGTTGCGCTGGTCAATGCCTTTGCGAAAAGCTCCAGAATATCGTCTTCGCCCAAAATCGTCTGCTTCGCTGAAGTCTGGCGGAACTGCTGGCTGGCCGCACCGTCCGAAACAGCGATCACCGCACCGTTAACCGCGTCCTGCGCCTGCAAAACCACGCGCAACAAAACACGCGAAAACTCTGCCTTATACCCGCCCTGATTGATCGCCTCCTTGCTGGTGGAAAAGCTTACAATACTACCACGCAAAAGTACATCCGCACGCAACGCACGCGCCGCCTCCAGCCTGGATGGAACAACACCTGCATCCTTATCACTCTTGGCGGACTGCAAACGTTTCATCTGTTCCATAAAATCGCGGCGCTCTATCAAAACAAAATCATCCTGTTTGAGCAACTCACGCGCCAGCAGATACCCACCCTTCTCCGCGAGCTTAGCACTGTCAACACCGCCACCAAGCTGGGCATCCGCCTTCATGCCGGTCTGGTCTTCAAAATCAAGCAAAACCACACGAACAGGTTGCGCCACTGCACTTGTCAGTAAACCAGCAAAAATAAAAATGCAAACCATTAGTCTCTTCATAATCAATACCCCCGTGTCTCTTGTAAATTCAAATAAACCACTAGCTAATAATCAAAGCGTATCACACCTTTGACTGTTATCAACTAAATTATTACGCATAATCAGCACTCCTTTTATACACCAGCATCCGATGTTCAGATTTCAGAATAGATGGAATCGAGTCAATCAAACAGTATCATCGCCTTGAGAACCCCGTCCCCGTACTGAGCGACAAGATCGAACGCTTCTCCTGTCTGCCCGAAAGTGAAACGGTGGGTGATCATAATATTCACATCAAAACTACGGCTGGCAATCTGTTCAACCGCCTTTTGCGCACATCCGTTCTGGCGGCGCACGTTCTGAATGCAAATCTCCTTGCGGCGCAGTTCATCAATCTTGAATGTGACACGCTCGGCGGATGGAGGAATGCCAATGAGCATGAGTTTTCCTCCGGGCTTGAGCATGTCGACGGCTTGATCAAGCGCATCCTGCTCGCCACAACATTCAAAAACGACATCCAACCCGCCCGTCTCTCTACCTAGCACATCGGTAACAACATCCCCATTATCGGGATTGCCACCCCAAACTGCTCCTGCCACCCGCGCCAGAGCAATACGCCCATCTATTTTGTCGGTAACATACACCTCCGCCCCCTGCACACCAGCCGGCATCAACACACTCAAACCGATCGGGCCCACTCCCAGAATGCCAACCTTAGCACCCCGCATAGGAACGGAGCGTTCTACAGCGTAGATACCTATCGAGAGCGGCTCGGAGATCGCCGCCTCCTCATAGCTGACCGAATCTGGCAGAAGCAGACAACAGCTGGAGGGCATGACAATCAGCTCGGAGAGGCATCCTTCCATCTGCTTCGGACAACCCAGATAACGAAGATTCCGACAGGTGTGCGGGCGACCCGCCAGACACTGGTCGCACTCCCCGCAAACCCACGCAGGATCAATGGCAACGCTGTCACCGGGCTTCACCACAGAGACACCCGCACCAACCTCAATCACCTCACCCGCACCTTCATGCCCAACGGTGAATGGATAGTCAACCACCTGACTCCCAATCCGACCAGTTCCGTAGTAATGAACATCCGACCCGCAAACGCCAACCGCCCTCATCCTAATCAAAACATCATCATCACCCGCAATCTCCGGCGCAGGAACATCCATCATCTCCATCTGCCGGATACCAATCAGCTTAAATGCCTTCATCATCCACCTCAAATAGTAAAAAAAACAACAATACACAGAGTCATATCAAAGGAACATGAATATTCTGATAATACGAGTTCTTTTTCATCTTATCCGCCAAACAGAATACAACGGCGGCATTCGCTGCAAACCCCTGAAACTTTTTAATATTCCCTTTAAATGCGGCTTGACTATTTTGAATATTTTGGTAACAATCCGTCGCTGATTTCAAAAACCAAAGGATTATCAAATGAATAAAGCTATATTGGATAAGATCGATAAAGAGAATCGCTCTGAAAAAGATTATCCCGATTTCAGGATCGGAGACACCCTCAAGGTGTACATCAAGATTAAAGAGGGTGAGAAAGAGCGTATTCAAGCCTATGCGGGAACGCTGATCGCTCGTGACGGCACCGGTTCAACAGAGACTATCACCATCCGGCGAATCGCCTTCGGCGAAGGTGTCGAACGAATATTCCCGTTGCACTCGCCAAACCTGCAGAAGATAGAAATAACACGGCACGGAAAAACACGCCGGGCAAAACTCTATTATCTGCGCAAACGGGTAGGCAAAAAAACGCGCGTCAAAGAACGCCGCGTATACTAACGTTTATTTAATTGCTGACATTTGAACAACAGGCATGGAGTCAAGGTTATAGCAGGGTCGCCGGAGTCGATGAAGCTGGACGCGGTCCTCTGGCGGGACCTGTCTGCGCAGTCGCAACACTGTTCGACCCGGAGTTTCTTCGGGAAGAGGAACACGGCGTTCTGAGCACGATAAACGACTCCAAACAGATCCCCGAATCCCGCCGCAAGCAAATATTCACATCCCTTGTTGCGGACAAGCGTGTTCTCATAGGCGTGGCATTGGTGGATGTCGGAGATATCGACAAGCTCAACATCCTCAACGCCACCCATCTGGCAATGGCGCGGGCACTGAAAAAGATTAAACAGCTTCCCGATTTCGCGCTGGTTGACGGAAATCCGGCAAAAGGACTCCCCTGCCCCGCAAAATTCATCGTCAAGGGCGACAGCCTTAGCCTCTCCATCGCCGCCGCAAGCATTGTCGCCAAGGTCACCCGTGACAAGATCATGATAGAACTGGACAAACAATATCCAGAATACGGCTTCGCCCGCCATAAAGGCTACGGAACAAAAGCTCATCTCGAAGCACTGAAAAAATACGGAGCCACACCACACCACCGTCGCACCTTCAAGCCGGTTCGCAATGTGCTGGATCAACCATGGGATTTCCAGTGATAAAAATATTTCAGAAGCTTCTGCGCCTCAAAAAAATGCCACCCCATCTGCGTACAGGAATCTGGGGGGAGAAGGTGGCGGCTAAAATGCTGAGAAAGAAAGGATACCGCATCATCGGACAGCGAGTGCGCATCGGGAAAAAAGACGAACTCGACCTCGTCGTGCGCACTGGCGACACCCTCGTTTTCGTAGAAGTTAAAACCCGAAAAAGCGAAGAGTTTGGACCCCCCTCCGCCGCTGTCACACCCGCCAAAAAAAGATATATCTCCCGAGCTGCCGTCCGCTATATCGGACGTCTGCACAAACATCCCGAATATGTCCGCTTCGACATAATTGAGGTCATAGGCGAAGAGAACGGGAAACCGCCATGCATACGGCATCTGGAAAACGCATTCACACTCGACAAGCACTATCACCTGACCTGGGGACTCCCGCAGACGCGAAGCTGAAAAGAGACGTTAAACAATCATAGATGTCGCTCAAACCGACGACGGAACCCGCTGAACTGTTTGCGGGCAGCATTCTTTACATCAACGGCATCGACACTGCGAACAATCCCGCCCTCCATAAGAACCCTGCCTGCCACCACTGTTGCCAGCACAGGAGCATCGGAGATACCAAAGAGGAAATGACCTGCGAAATTGCCGAGATTCATCTCCGTGGGCGGATTGTAACCCAGCACCGCCACATCGCCGTGCGCACCTTTCTTAATAACGCCGAGCGGACGTTTGAAAAAACGACTGGCAATGATGGCGTTGTTCCGCAACAACAATTGAACGGCAGTATCCATGAATCCTGACGGCGACCTCCTGTTGTGGCTGTGCAGCAGATACGCACTCAGTGCCTCCGTGCGCATATCCGCGCTCAATGCGTCACTCCCAAGCCCAACGACAATGCCGCGCTCCAGCATATCCCCCACCCTCAGAGTACCTACACCATTCCCCATGTTGGAACGCGGATTGTGCGTCACGCACACACCGGACGTAGCGAGCATCTTCATCTCAGCACGCTGAATATGAACGCCATGAGCCGCCAGCGTCTTCCCGTAAAGTCCTCCGACATTCCGCAGACGATGCGTAACCGAAACCCCATAACGCTTCCGGCTGACAACCTGATCGATGCGTCCCTCAGCGAGATGTAGGTGCAGTCCCGCATCAAAGCTGGTAGCGACTTCAACAACAGCATCCAGTGTGCGGGGTTGCATAGTGAAAAGAGCGTGCAATCCAGCAGCCCCCATCACAAAATCATCGTCGCGCTCACTGCATTTGCGCAGAAATCGCGCATTTTCGGCAACCCCCTCGTCGCCAGTACCGCAACGATCCGACACCCCGTAGCAGAGACAGCCACGCACCCCTGTCTCCCGCAACGCACGCTCAAGAATATCCAGGCTGCCTGATGGACAAAACTGGCTTTCATGATGGTCAATCAATGCGGTGACACCCTGCTGAATGCAATCTACAAGCGCGGATCTGGCGGAATGATATATATCTTCGTGATTCAATGTTTCGTCAAGAGGCCACCAAAGGTGCTTGAGTGTCTCCAGTAGATTGCCGGGTGGTGGTGGCTTCGGCGAAAGTCCACGAGCGAATGTTGAGTAGAGATGCGTGTGAGTATTTATAAAACCAGGCATAATAATCCCGCCACGGGCATCCAGTATCTTTACCCCGTCCGCATTTTTTTCGACAGTCTCGCGCCTGCCAACCGCATCAATAATTCCGGCGCGTATAAGCACCGCTCCATCCTTAATCAGTCTGCCACACTCTCCGAGTGTAACCACCACTCCATTTATTATCAAAAGCGATTCATCTCTCATTTTTATCGAAAAGCTCCTTCCATCCGCCTTTCAACTCCGCGAATCAAAACGTACAACCGTGCGCATATGCCCAGCTCCTCGACCGAAAGGGGATCACCCTCCAGAACAGTGAAGTCCTTAACATCCAAAACAGACCGCCCAGTCACCGCCGTGTACAGCAAACAATCCGCCACGACAAGTTCATGCTCACCCCCCCCAAGCCTGGCTCGCATCGCAGGATGTCCATCAATACTCAGAAAAAGAAATGCGTTCTCCTTCTGCTCATTGAAAACTCTCTCATCGGTAAATAGACGGGGCTTGTCGTGAAACGGTCTCCCTGCAGTGGGACAGAAGGTTACACAGTTGCCACACTCGTTACAGAGATCGTTAAACACAAACACCTGTGATGTTTTCTCAATCGCTATCGGGAGCTTCTCCAAATCTGCGGCATCAATCTCATAACGGATCATCGCCCGGTTCGGACATACTCCGACACAGTTGCCACATTTTCCCGGACAGTCAAACATGCCCAGCTCGCGTTTGGATTTGCGCATTGTTTTCGACTGTCCTTTTGACATAAACGCCTCATCAACCGGCGCACCATTCGCCAACACATGAAGATTCGCCGCAGCACAGCTGTCAACATCTCCCTCTTCACTGGCTGTCGCGCAAATAAACTCCTCCAGATTTCCCGCACCCAAAGCGTGCATCGCTGTGGCGATCTTTTCCAGATATCCGGGAAGCCTCGCATATCCATGCGTCTTGAGAAGATCGGTGCAAACGGTGACTGGCAAAAATCCCGCCGCCAGCAACGATGCCACGCTTTCAGCATCCACTCCTGCGGAATACGAGAGCGACAAACCCTTCGAAGCCAGCGACAACCTGCGCGCCAGATTGGTCGCGATAGCGAACAGCGGCGGACCCGAAAGATACATACTCTTTTCCGCAGGATCAAACACATCCCTGAAATTCTCGACTTGCAGTGTATTGCACAGCTTAACTCCAAAATGGAGATTCGCGACAGTGGCGACACCACGTAGCCTGGCAATTAGTCCAACCGCATCGTCAAACAACAAATCCTCTTCAAACGCGCTGTCGGCAATCTTAATCAGGTTGTACCCCAACCCATCTATAATCGACCTCACACGCTCCGATCCAAGTAGTACAGGATTGAGCTTGATGTGCGTGTGTAACCCCTTCTCAACAAGTAGATATTCCGCAATTCTCTCTATCTCATCCGGCGGACAACCGTGCATTGTGGAAAGCGTCACATTGTCAGACACCGTCGAAGGAACATCTATCTCGTGGATTTCAGGGAAGTACTCAGCCGCCTCCCCCACAAGCCGTTCCTTCATCTCGGTGGCATCCAGCATGTTTGCCAGATAGGTTTGAATATTTTCACGCTGAATCCCCTCCAGATCATACCCCACGCTCATATTAAAGATAATCTCCGGGGTGTCACCGCAAAATCCAAGCCTTCGATGCAACGCATGGATCAGAACCCAAGCCTGGAGATACTGCACAAAAGATTCCTTCAATTTTAATTCCTGCGACCATTCGCAATTGTACCCCTCCTGCTTCACATCAATACAGGGACGGCTGACCTTCAGATCATCCAGTGTCTGAACCGTCTTCAACTCAAAAAAACGCGCACCGCAAAGCCAGGCACAGACAATATTCTGCGTCATCTGCGTGTGCGGTCCGGCTGCGGGACCAACGGGGGTCGCCAACCGCCGCCCCAGATACTCACAGCGGAAAGGGTCATTTGCCGACGGGACAAAAAAATCGGTGTGCGCAATCCCGAATATTGAATCTCTCCGCGTCAACTCCGCGTCAATCCAAGCCGTGATTCTCTTAAACTCCAAGGGTCTTAACGTATCCGTATCCATAATGGAGCGCAAGTGTAAGCCTTCCCTCTCAATCAATCAAGCGTTGGAATGAAAAAAACCGAACTTCTCCTCGAAAACATAACAGCATGCCAAGGCGTATTTCGGCTAAATTGAAAGGGCTGAAAAATGACTGATAAACAAAAAAACATGCGCCGGGATTCAAGGCTAAAGCGACACTGGACACCATGAGCAAGAAGATGAGATGTTTATGAATAGATCAGATTAAAACAACCTTTCAACTTGAAAATGCCCCGCCACTGTTCACAAGATACTATCGGAGATTTTATGAATAATGGCGAAAATAACTCATGCTTGTTTTTTTATATTCTTTGACGGAACAGAGCAACCGCCCGTTGGAGAGACCGACGGCATTTGAAATTTCCACAAAGAGCTCCTGCAACTGCGACCAGCTATGATGGTGAATCATAGCGTACAGATCATAGGGGAAACTTCTCGTTCGCGGCCGCTGATAACAGTGTGTCACAGCCGCAAATTCCGCCAGTCGTCTGCCTTTATCCCTCACCTTCTCACGTGGCACTGACCAAACGCACATACCGTTGGCTTTGAAGCCCATCTTGTGATGCCGAACAATCAACGCTATGCGACGAATAATACCACATTCACTCCAATTCTTGAGCAGTTCAAGCAATTCGCCTGAATTATACCCGACATCATTGGCAATTGATTCAAATGGATTAGAAACAATAGGAATGTTCCCGTCAAGCACCCGCACAAGTGCCTTTTCACGCTCCGTAAACTCAAAAAAATCATCAGTATCTGCAGTAACATTAAGAGGTTGCTGAATGCCGGGAAACACCTCGCTACGATCACGGGTGCGTGCATCAAAAACTACATCAATCTTAAAACGCCGCAAGGCGGGTAGCATCAAAATCTGATTCTCACCGACAATCTTCCTCAATTTTGCCATCTCGGCATCAAATTCATTCCGACAGACCGCAAATGTGAACCAAATACGGGGAACATCAATCTTGCCGACCGGTCCACCCGAACTGTCTTCAGAAAGCTCTATCGGCCAACCCCGTTCATAGCAATGTGTCACTCCTTGATGCTCCGCAACACGCCGCGCAACGACTGCGGCTTCATCGGCGCTTAACGCCAACGCACAGAGAGTGCTTTTGTATCCAAGCCGACGAGAGTCAAACACCGCGCCCATACGACGTGCGCGACCATCACTGAAAAAGGATTCTATCTTCTCCAAAACCGCCGCCTCGCTCAATCCCAACTTGTCGGCAATATCGCCAAACGGTCGCGCGTTAAGCGGAAACCCTTTCTGAAGAATAAGCAGCAAATCGGCATCATTATTTCCAATTTCGTTCATTTACACCAATCGTACACATCGCTGATTCAGCTGAATAATTCACAAAAAATAAAGCGCGACAGTGTCCCTTCCGTATTGTAATGTCAACAGCAAAATAAATGATGGACAACTTTGCTGTTTTGCACCCCTCCGATGCCCTCGCGAAATTCGGTCTTAATCCCATGCTCAACAATGTGTTACGATTGATATTTATTTTGTGCTACCGGCTACTTCAATGTCGCTCTAAGTAATTCAAGAATCCTTTCTTACTCTGAATCCACTGTCGTGATCCGCTAGTCGGCAAATTTTCCGTTCAGAAAGCGTGATATTTTCTAAATGAATTTAAGCCCATCTATCACTATCTGGAGTGACCATTATGCTCTGAGTGGAGTGTACCTCATTAAACGGCGGCACGAGACGGACACAGGTACACCGCTGTACTTAGTCTCCAACATGCAAAAAGACATGCGCACGAATGCGCATGTCCGTCTTGTGGTAAACAGGGCGACGTTCAAGCACCAAGGTCTTCATGTACCTGAACGTTCCCCCGTTGAAGACTTTATATCCGGCGACCGCCTCCTCCATGCTTAGCGTCTGCGCATCTGCCTCTGTTTTCCGCATTGCTGTTTACGTCCCCGCTGTCCACGCATCTGCTGTTGTTTCTTACCCTGTTGCTTTTTTCCGCCTCGCGG